>JBMNTK010000138.1:0-10639 GCA_050945695.1 Anaerolineae bacterium
GGCCCCCTCTCCCATTCCATGGGAGAGGGGGAGCAAGATCTCGCAGACGAGAGACTCCCCCTCCCTCTCCTATGAAATGGGAGAGGGAGGGGGCTGGGGGGTAGGTGAGGGCCCCCCGCACTCCACACACCACCATGCCCAAACGCCAATCTATCCGCGCCCAAGCTAACATACGTGAACGCGCTCGAGAGCTGCGAAAGGAGCAAACACCTACCGAGATCCTGCTCTGGCAACACCTTCGCGGCCGTCAGCTTCTGGGCCTCAAATTCCGCCGGCAGCATCCCGTCGGTCGTTTCATAGCTGACTTCTACTGTGCAGAGTACAAACTCGTGATTGAGATAGATGGGCCTGTGCATGACCAACATCCGGGTCGAGACGAAGAACGCGACGAAATCCTCTCCGCCCAAGGCCACACCGTCCTGCACTTCACTAACACACAAGTAGAACAAGACCTACCTGGCGTCCTGGCTCACATCGCCGCCGCCTGCAACAAACACCCCTAGCAACACACCTCCCCCTCTCCCATGGAATGGGAGAGGGGGTCGGGGGGTGAGGGCCTCTCCGCGCCGGCCTTGACACCCCCGCCAATCCCCTCCCACCATACCGCTGGCAAACCGGAGGTGCCATCGCCATGACCGCCGGCCCACGCTTGCGACTGGGCATCAGCACTTGCTTGACGGGCGAGCGTACTCGCTACGACGCCGGTCACAAGTACGATCCCTGCCTCCTGGAGATCCTGGGCCCCTACGCGGAATGGGTGCCCGTCTGCCCGGAGGTTGAGGTAGGGCTGCCCGTGCCCCGCGAGCCTATGCGGCTGGAGGGCCCCCCCGACTCGCCCCGCCTCATGACCCACCACACCAGACAGGACCTCACCGAGCGCATGGGCACTTGGGCCAAGCGGAGAGTGGGGGAGCTGGGCGCGCTGGGCCTGGACGGGTTCATCCTCAAGAGCCGATCGCCCTCCTGCGGGCTGTTCGCCGTCCCCGTGTACGACGACCAAGGCTGCCAGACCGGGGAAGGGCGCGGGCTGTTCGCTGCCGAGCTGGTCAGGCAGCTGCCCCTGTTGCCGGTTGAGGAGGAAGGGCGCCTGTACGCCCCCGACCGGCGGGACAACTTCATCGAACGGGCCTTTGCCTGGCGTCGGTTGCGGGGACTGCTCCAGGAGGGCCCGACTCCCGGCGCGCTGGTGGCATTCCACACCGCGCACAAGATGGTCCTGCTCGCCCACAGCCCCGAGGCCTACCATCGCCTGGGCCGCCTGGTGGCCGGGGCCGGCACTGCTGATCCGCAGGCACTCGCCGCTGGCTACGCCGGCCTGTTCATGCAGGCTCTCCAGGTGCCGGCCACCGTTGGCCGGCACGTCAACGTACTCCAGCACCTGCTGGGCTTTCTGGGGGGCGACCTGACCCCAGGAGACAAGGCCGAGCTCCTGGAGGCAATCGAGGACTACCGGCAAGGGCGCCTGCCGCTGCTGGTGCCCACCACTCTGCTGAAGTACCACCTTGGGCGCGCTGCCGTATCGGATTGGGTGGGCCAGCAGGTCTACCTCAACCCTGACCCGGCTGAGCTGATGTTGCGCTACCACGCCTGATCGGCCAGCAGGAAGTGATCGCCGCCCGCGGCCGGCAGCCGCGCTCCCGTGGCCGGGTCATAGAGCCCGGCGATCATCCGCACCGGGCCGGCCTCCGGGAGGGGGAGGGCGTACCGATCCACGACGACCTGCCCCGGCTGCCAGGAGTCCGTAGGCATGAGGCCGCCCAAGGGCTCGTAGTCGGCCTGCGCCACCGGCCGCCCATCGGGGCCCAGCAACTGGACGAACACGGTGTAGCGCTTTCCGGGCGTATGAACCGCCTGCCACTCCAGCTCGACCAGCACCGCCCGGACGCCGGTACCGGGCCGGCTCAGCGCCGGGGAGTACCGCGTCAGTTGCAGCCCATCGCCCATCGGTCCCCCCTCGCCCTCAGCGATCGGTTCCGCGCGCTCTCCTGAGTAGTAGACCGACACCCGACGGGATTCCGCCGCCCAGAACTGGCCCGCCAGGTAGGCGTGTTCGGCCAGCCACCGCTCCGTAGTGGAGGCTGGGTCGCCGATGGGAGTGGCCTCGAGCACCAACCAGGCGCGGCGGCTATCGCGTAGTGTGGCGGCCAGGACCTGCTGCGTGACTGCCGACGGCTGCGGTTCGCCCCTGATAGTCATGACGGTCGCTGCCGGGCCGGGGTAGCGGTCGAGCACGGCGGCTGCCCTGCCGAAGCAGTCGAGGTAGGGCAGCAGTTCCACAACCACGGCGTCGTCCGGGCTGGCCTGGCGTGCCACCCCTTCCAGCGCCTGCACCAGGGGCACCGGGGCGTCAGGTGAGGCGTGCGCCGGACACAGGGCCAGGGTGAGGGCGATTCCCACGGCCGGCAGCGCGACCGCCAGGATCGCCCCTCCCCGCTGCACACGCCCGCGCAGTGCCCCTGCCAGCAGCAGGCCACATCCACCCACGCAGGCCAAGGCCACCAACAGGAGCGGGCCTGCCCCTTCGGCCCGGGCCCAAGTCGGGTCCAGCATCTCCAGGCGTGGGTTCAGGGGGTTGAGCACCGTCAGGTGACCGAGGGCGGGGCTGCGGGCCAGCGTGTAGTAGTCCTCCAGGGCGTAGCCTTGGCGCATCATGGCCGAGCCGTAGGCAAGGTAATCCACTGCCATGGCTCCCACCTGCACCGCCAACCCCAGCGTGGCGACCGCGGTCAGCCCGGTCCAGCGGAGTGAGGACCACCTGTGGCGGCGTCCTAGAAGGGGCAAGGCCAGGGGCATGAGGAGGGCGGTGGTGGGGGTGAGGAAGCGCGGCCCCCAGGACCACCCGCCGGCCCAGGTGTACCAAGCCGCATAGAGCAGCAGGTGAGCCAGGGAGGCACCGGCGCTGAAGAGCACCAGGCCGGGGTGGCGCCGATATGAGGGCACCGCGCCCACGAGGGCCAGAAGCAGCGGCGGGCTGTAGACGAACACGCTCTTGCCCCAGCTGAGGAGCAGGCCCCGCAACCCTACTACCAAAGGGGTGCTGAAGGCCTCTGCCGGGGCATAGCCGGTGGTGAGGGGGTCTCCGTACCGGACCCAGTTCAGATAGGCCATCAGGCCCAGCGCTGCCGCGACCGGGAGCAACAGAGCCGCGCCCGCCCTCACCAGTCGCCGTCGCAGCCCCAGCTCCGCCGCTGTCCCTGCCAGGGCAAAGGGTACCGCCACCAGGCTAGCCACCCGGGCCAGCGCCGCCACCCCTAGCCCGATGCCGGCCAGGACTAGCCCCCGGGTGGGCCTATCCGGCCGGCCGTAGCAGGCATGGGCGATCCCGAACACGGCCAGGGCCATTCCCATGGTGGCGAGGGCCTCCCCGAAGATGAACTTGGAGTAGGCGAAGGCGATGGTACCCAGGCCGTAGAGCAGCGCCAGCAAGGCGGCGGTGCCCGGCGAGCGGGTGAGAGCAACCCCGGCCAGGTAGATCGCCAGGGCACCCAGCGCGGTCGCGACCAGGCTCGAGACCAGGGCAGGCTGGGTGATGCTGCCGCCGGTGAGGGCGGCGCCGGCGGCGGCGAAGGGCAGGGCCCACAGCGCCACCCCGATCCCCTTCTTGGAGTAGAGGTGACCGTCTTGGCCCAGCGCATCCTGCGAGGTGTCGCCGGCCCATGCCCAGGCCATCTGGTCGGACTGCAGGCGTCCACGGAGGAGGCTGGAGACGGTAGCTA
Organism: Anaerolineae bacterium; assembly: GCA_050945695.1. Lineage (GTDB taxonomy): Bacteria > Chloroflexota > Anaerolineae > DRVO01 > DRVO01 > Ch71. The sequence continues at coordinate 3,717 of JBMNTK010000138.1, forward strand.
AGGAGGAGTACTCGTCTATGGCGTGGATCCGCCCGCTGAAGGCCAGCAGGTAGACCGAGAGCACCAGCCCGAACAGACACCCGCCAACCACCGCGACCCGGTAGCTGCCATCCGAGAGGTCGGGCGGGGGACGGTTGCCTGAGCCGAGCACGAGGCAGACTCCTCTCCCGGCCAGCGCCGGCCGGTACCCTAGCTACACCTCGTCCAGAGCCCCATGGCGGGGCCGGTTGCAGAGCGTATCTTGCCTATCAGTGGCCGTCATATCAAGGGCAGGAAGTGATTCCCCGCCGTGCTATAGGAGAAGCCTGCAATCAGGGTGCCAGGAGAGTGGTGCTCACGGTGATTGGACCCCCTTAGGCCTGCCCCGCTTGCCACCGGGTGCGTTCCTGCGCGATGATCGGCCAGCCCTTGTGTGGAGGAGTGGAGACCATGGCAGAAGCCCAGCGGTCTTGGCGGGTTGCCCTAGCCCCCCTGGCCCAGCCGGAGAGCATCGCCGCCGGCGTCGCCAAGATGACATCCGCGATGGAAGACTGTGCCCGCCAGGGTGCCCGCATCGTCTGCTTCCCCGAGACGTACATCCCCGGGTTGCGCGGGTCTCGCCTCGAGCTGCCCCCACCCGATCAGGCCCAGATGGAATGGGCCCTGGAGCAGATGCAGGCCGTGTGCAGCCGCACTGGCACCGCCGCCATCGTGGGCATGGAGTGGGTGAGCGAGCGGGGGCTGGAGAATCGCGCCTTCGTGGTGGGCCCTGCCGGCGAGCTGCTAGGCTACCAGACCAAGAACCAGATCACCCCCGGCGGGGAGGAGGAGAACTACGTCCCGGATGGGAAGCGCAGCCTGTTCACCGTGGACGGGGTCACGTTCGGGATCGTGGTCTGCCATGAGGGCTGGCGCTACCCGGAGACGGTCCGCTGGGCCACTACCCGTGGGGCACAGGTCATCTTCCAGCCGCAGCAGACGGTGGGCAGACGCAACGGCCAACCCTTGACGACCTGGGGTGAGTCGTTCTACGAGAAGGCGATGATCTGCCGCGCGCAGGAGAACAGCGTCTACTTCGCCAGCGTCAACCTGGCCACCCTCGACCAGAACTCCGCCACCAGCCTCATAGACCCCAAGGGCAACCTGGTCGCCTACGTGCCCTACGGCTCGGAAGAGCCCCTGGTGGCTGACCTGGACCTGTCGCTGGCCACTCGGTTCTACGCCACCCGCTATCACCCCGAGTGGTACCCGGAGTAGGAGGCACACGTGAAGGTACGCGTCGGCGTGATCGGGCTCGGGATCGGAGAACGACACCTTCAGGAGTACAGCCGGCTAGAAGGCGTCCGCTTGAGCGCAGCGGCAGAGCCCAGGCGCGAGCCGGCCGAACGGGCCCAGTCGCTCTACGGCCTCCGTGCCTATGCCGATGGGTTGGAGATGATCGAGCGCGAGCCCCTGGACGCGGTCAGCATCTGCACCCCGCCTGCCTCTCACCGGATCCTGGCGGAGGCCGCCGCGGCCAAGGGCCTGCACATCCTGCTGGAAAAGCCCATGGCCCCCACCCCAGCCGACTGCGAGGCCATCACCGAGGCCTGCCGACGCGCCGGCGTGGTTCTGCTGCTGGGGCTCAAGAAGCGCTCCAGCCCTCCCTTCCGCTACCTGAAGGAACAGGAGAACGAGTGGGGGCAGCCGCGAGTGCTGCACGTGCGTTACCAGTTGGGCCCGGTACCCAAGGACTGGTTCTGGGACGAGGCCGACGGTGGGGGGCCGTTCATCGAGAACACCGCCCACGCCTTCGACATGCTGCGCTTCCTGCTGGGTGAGGCCGAGCGGGTATACGCCGAGGGGGGCCGCTTCTTCGCTCCCGAGCGCAACCAGCCTTCGGAGGCGGTGATCACCATCCGGTTCCGAAACGGGAGCATCGTGTCGCTGGCGGCGGGCGCGGGCGGCATCTGGGGCTACGATCAGAGCGAGCGCTGGGTACTGAACTACGACTCGCTCAATGCCGAGTTGAGTGGCCCGTTCGACTCGCCTCGCTCCCTACGGCTCATGCGCCGAGACGGCGGCACTATGGAAGAACGGTGGTGGCCGGAACCGAGCGGATGGGCGGAAGAAATGGCGCACTTCCTGGCTTGTGTTCGAGGTGAGGCTGAGCCCAGGGCGACGGGCCAGGACGGAAAGGCCGCGCTGGAGCTGGGGTTGGCCGTTAAGCGGTCCATCCGCGAGGGACGATCGGTGGTCTTGGGGGAAGACTAAGCCCGCTGGGGGCTCCTGCGGGTGGCCCGGGCGCGCCAGCGGAGGTCATAGGCCCCGCTGGTGTTCTCGCCCCGCACCCGCAGCTGATAGACGCCCGGCTCGGGGATAGGGACTTTGAGCCGCTCAGAGCCCGATCCTCTGAGGCAGCACTGCCATATGGGAGTGCCCTCGGAGTTCGCCAACTCCAGGGATAGGCGGCCACGGCGGAGGTCGGCCTGGTAGCGCAGCCACAGGAAGCCACGGCGCTTGACGCGGACCACCCGCCATTCGCAGCCGTGGAAGGAGACGTAGCGGAAGCTCATGTAATCCGGCCCGCTGCTGCCCCGCCAGTCCAGCCGGAGGTCGTTGCGGGACAGCACCCCCGATTGGGCGGGCAGACTGTCGCTATACAGGGCCACCGGTATCGGGCTACCGTGGGCACTAACCATTCAGACACCTCCGACTGCCTCGCCGCGAGCCGGAACCAAAGTTCAAAGAGGCATGACAGTAAATTGTGACAGCATTATCCACTATTGCGGCGTTAGCGTCAACACCCTTTTTACGTTGAGAAGAGAAACTGAGCAGCACGAGGTCAACTCAACCTGACCTCGTGCTGCTCAGTTCACCGTCTAGTTCTCTTGGGCCACATGGGCGGCCCAGAGGCTAGCGACCTACGGTATGTGCTTGCGGAACTCCTGGTACTCGTCCTCGCCGCGGATTAGGCCGATCTCGAGCTGATAGTGCTTCTCCTCTCCGGGTTCGAGGAAGACCAGAGTCCCCTGTGCCCGGTCTACGTCCCGGCCCAGGACGCCGCAGTTGGCCGGTTCCATGCCCATGACGTAGTCGCCCTCACCCATCATCTTCCACTCGGTGAAGCGGGGCAGTTGCTCTATGGAGTACTTCACGTAGAGGCCGAAGGGCTCGCCCTGCCAGAGGGTGAAGTTGATCAGCCCCGCCCAGACATTGCCCTCGTCGTCGGCCTGCATCTCGTGGAAGTACACCTTCTCGGCGAACTCTGGGACGGGGTTGATGACCAGGTTCCACTCGTGGCCATCGCGACGGGCCTCGGCGTCCCGGGGGGTCACCCTGGTAGAGGGCGTGAACAGGCGGCTGCCGGCGTCCACCAGGGGGAAGCCCAGGTTGATGTGGTAGAGGATCTGGTGGGGTACGCGGTGGTAGCTCTCGTTGCGCACCAGGTCCTCGATGAAGAACCGACGCTCGCCTATCCGGCCCCAGATCTTGCGATAGAGGGCCAGGTTCTCACCGAAGACGACGCTCTCCCGCACCTCGCCGCTGGCGGTCACAATATACTCGTCGCCCTCCCAGTGGCCACCGGCGTACACGCTGCTGGCCGGCAGGTTGCTGACGCGACCGTGCAGGCCCAACTCGCCCCCGTAGTCCACCGTGGGCGCACCGACGTTGCTCAGCCCGCACGTGGTCACCAGCCCACCAGCGAAGGAGCGCAGCCATCCCAAGCCCTCGGGCTCGTAGTACGCGGGAGCGGTCACCCCCACGCCCGAGTGCCAGGCCAGCGACATCCCCTGATAGCGGGCGGCAAAGATATCCATGCCCCGGTCGGGCACCACCGTGAACTCGAATCCGTCACCCAGGTTGAAGTCAATGACGCGCACGCCACGGCCACGGCCTTCCGTGAGCTCTGCCTGGCGCACACCGCCTACCTGGCTGATGGACCCTATGCGGCGCATCAGGTCGTCGCGGGTGTAGTCATGACCGAAGAGTTGGACCATCAGACACCTCCGTGTGAGTGTTACCTAGCTATTGGGGCGATCGTCGGACACGTGTCTCCCCTCACGTGCCGCGGGTGGATAGCTTGGCTCCGATGAACTGGGGCCGGCCGCGCACGAAGTCCTGCACCGGCATGGGCGGCCGCCCCTCCGGCTGGACGGTGAGCAGCCGCAGGACGCCCTTTCCCGTACCGACGACGACCGAACTACCTACCGTGGCCACCACCCCGGGTTCGACCAGCACGTCGGTTTCGGGCGCATCCGCGCGCCAGACCTTGAGGAGCCCGCCCTCCCAGTGCGTGTAGGCCCCCGGCCAGGGATCCATCGCCCGGCACAGGCGCTCCAGGTAGCTGGCCGGGCGGGTCCACTCGATCCTTCCGTCCTCGCGTGTGAGTGGCTTGGTGAGGGTGGCCCGGCTGTGGTCTTGGGGCTCTGGGCGGAGGCCGCCGGCCAGCCAGGCGGGCACGACCTCTCGAATCAGGTCCGACCCAAGCACGGCTAGCCTGGCTTCCAGCGAGCCGCGAGTGTCACTGGGCTCGATGGGGGTGGTATCTTGCGCCAGGATAGGGCCGGTGTCCATCCCTTCATCCAGGAGCATGACGGTCACCCCGGTCTCGCTGTCCCCGTTTAGGATGGCAGCGGCGACGGGCGAGGCACCCCGATACCGGGGCAGGAGCGATGCGTGCACGTTCAGGAAGCCCTTGGGCGGGATCTCCAGGATCTCCTTGCGCAGGATCTCCCCGTAGGCCACCACCACCCCGCAGTCGGGCCGGAGGGCGCGCAGGTGCTCGACCGCCTCCTTGCCCCGCAGCCGCTCGGGCTGCCAGACCGGCAGGCCCAGCTCGAGCGCCGCTCGCTTCACCGGGGGCTCCTGGATCTGGCGCCCCCTGCCGGCAGGGCGGTCGGGCTGGGTGATGACCTCGACTACGTGGAAATGCTCCGCCAGCTCCCGCAGGGAAGGCACGGCAAACTCGGGCGATCCCAGAAAGACTACCCGGGCGCCCGCGCGATATCTTACTTGGTTCGTATCAGATGAAGGGAATACCATACTGTTAAGTCCCCAGTATTGTTGACAACCCAGCTAATACAGGCCACGCGGCTCGGCCCATTCCCGGCCCGGGACGCACAGGGCCGATTCTACTACCGGTCGGGCAGAGCGCTCAAGGGAGGGAGCGTTCTGCCCCATCCCTACCCGTCCACGTAAGGTGTGCACCCCAGCTCTACCTTGAAGTCCTGCAGCAGCTCAGGGATCTCGCCTCCGGCATCGGCCAGTACGCGCTCGCGCATGTCCTCGATCACGTCAGGGTGCTCCGGGGCGACGTTCGTCTGCAGATCGGGGTCCTCCTGCACCCGGTGGAGCAGCGGCGCCTCGCCCCAGACGCTGTCGTTGTACCACCACTGATCGTCAATCACGGTGATGGTGGCGTTCCAGCCGATGGAGACGTACTCCCGGCCCTTGCCACCCTGACGTGCGGCGGGCCACAGATCCAATCCCTCCATTTCCGGCAGGGGCTCGATACCGGCCAGGGAGAGCATGGTGCTCACCAGGTCGAAGTTGTAGCAGAGGGCATGGCAAGCGCTGCCGGCGGCCTCGCCTGCCGGGTGGCGCAGCATCATGACCAGGTCGGCCACGGCGTGGGTCATGGGGTGGCCCTGTTTGCTGATGAGGCCCTTGTCACAGGGCTCGACGCCGAGGTTGTGCCCATGGTCGCTGACCAGCCCCACGACGGTGTCCTCCAGCCGGCCGGTAGTGCGCAGGGTTTCCATGAAGTAGCCGAACCAGCGGTCCACCAAGGTCACCTCGCCGGCGTAGTTGGCCTGCAGCCGCTTGACCTGACGGGGCGTGAGTCGGCCGCGCATGGGGCCATAGAGGGACTGGATGATGTTCTCCACGTCGTCGTCGGGGTCATAGAGCCGGCGGTAGTGCTCGGGAGGGTCCCAGGGCTCGTGGGGGTCGAAGGAATCCACCACCAGGAAGAAGCGCTCGGCGTCTCGGTTGTCCCACAGCCAGCGGGAAGCCTCGCTGAAGACGCGGGCGGGGTAGTAGTCGGCCTCGTTCATCCGGTAGGCGTTGTTGCGCAGGTAGGTGCGGAGGAACCCCGCCAGGCGGGGGTCGTCCTCGGGCGGCACTGGCATGTGAGCGGCTATCTGCTCTCGGGAGACGGGAGGACCGCTGCGGTAGGGGTCGGTCTCTTGGCCTCGGATCCAGACCCACTCGTCGAAGCCCCGGTGGAAGTTCTTGGAGGGCTTGAACTGGTGGTAGGTGTCGGTGATGAAGGCGGTACGGTAGCCGGCCTGCTGGAGCAGTTCGGAGACGGTGGTCTTGTGCTCCTCGATGGGCCCCCACCCGGCCGCCCCCACGAAGTCTCCCTTGTAGGGGCGATGGCCCCGGAAGGGGAAGGTGCGGGTGATGGTGTGGAGGGCCCGGCGAACCGGCAGGGTGGGCAGAGACTCAGGGTAGGCGCGAGTGAACCGGACCGATTCGGCGGCGAAGGCGTCCAGGTGCGGGGTATGGATCCAGTCGTTGCCGTAGGCACCCACGTGGTCCTGGCGCTGAGAGTCCAGGATGACAAGTACCAGGTTCATGGTTCCTCCCTGTCCTGTGGTGGTTCGGCTCGGGGAGGATCATACATGCTTGCCGGGAGCCAGTCATGCAGGGCAGGCCCCACCCTGGAGCCTGCCCTGTAGGTGGACACGACGCCAGTCGGCTGGCCGCTACCTCAGGAACTTGGAGACGAAGGGCGACGTATCACCCTGCCTCAGGAAATGGCCCGAAGGGCCCTCGCCCAGGAACTCCGAGAACCAGGACTCGTGTTCGATCTCCTCGTTGAGGATTGCCTGTGAGAGATCGTACGTCCGGTGGTCCTTGCCGGCGGTGAGGCTGCAGATGAGGGAATAGCCCCGCACGGCGCAGCGCTCTGCCTCGACCAGGACCGTCAACATGGCCTTGATGTCGGTGGGGTCCTG
>JBMNTK010000139.1:0-10582 GCA_050945695.1 Anaerolineae bacterium
ACCTGGATCTTCGCCTGGAGATCCAGCTCACGGCGGTCGAACGCCATGATCGCCTCGGCCACGGACGAGAAGACCCGGCCCTCACCCTTCGCGCCGGCCCGCTCCCTGGTGAGCCAGTACAGGCCGATGACCATGTCCTGGGTCGGCATGGTCACGGGCTTGCCGTCCGCCGGCTTGAGGATGTTGTTGGTGGACAGCATGAGGATCCGGGCCTCGGCCTGGGCCTCGGCCGACAGCGGCAGGTGAACCGCCATCTGGTCGCCGTCGAAGTCCGCGTTGAACGCGGTGCAGACCAGCGGGTGGATCTGGATGGCCTTGCCCTCGACGAGCTGCGGCTCGAACGCCTGGATACCGAGGCGGTGCAGCGTGGGCGCTCGGTTGAGCAGGACCGGGTGCTCGGCGATGACCTCTTCGAGCACGTCCCACACGACCGGGCGGGCCCGTTCGACCATGCGCTTGGCCGACTTGATGTTCTGCGCGTGGTTCAGGTCGACCAGGCGCTTCATGACGAACGGCTTGAACAGCTCCAGCGCCATCTGCTTGGGCAGACCGCACTGGTGCAGCTTGAGCTGCGGGCCGACGACGATGACCGAACGGCCGGAGTAGTCGACTCGCTTACCGAGCAGGTTCTGGCGGAACCGGCCCTGCTTGCCCTTGAGCATGTCGCTCAGGGACTTGAGCGGGCGGTTGCCGGGACCGGTGACCGGGCGGCCGCGCCGGCCGTTGTCGAACAGCGCGTCGACGGCCTCCTGCAGCATCCGCTTCTCGTTGTTGACGATGATCTCGGGGGCGCCGAGATCGAGCAGACGCTTGAGGCGGTTGTTCCGGTTGATGACCCGGCGGTAGAGGTCGTTCAGGTCGCTAGTGGCAAACCGGCCGCCGTCCAGCTGCACCATCGGGCGCAGGTCCGGCGGGATCACCGGCAGGATGGTCAGGATCATCCACTCCGGCCGGCTACCCGACTTGCGGAAGGCTTCCACCACCCGCAGCCGCTTGGCAGCCTTCTGGCGCCGCTGCTTGGAGTGGGTGGTCTTCAGCTCCACCCGCAACTCCTCGGCCAGCTTGTCCAGGTCCACCTTGCGCACGATCTCGTAGATGGCCTCTGCGCCCATCCCGGCGGAGAAGATGTTCCCCCACTTGGCAGCCAGGTCGTAGTACCGGGTCTCCGAGATGAGCTCGCGCTCCCGGATGCCCTTGAGCTCCTCGATCTCCTCCTGCACCCGGGCCGTAATCTTGTCGGCCTCACGCTGGGCCTCAGCGCGGATGGCCTCGATCTGCTGGTCCAGCTCGAACTGGGCCTTGTCTCGGCGGCCACCCAGGGTGCGGCGGATCTCCTCGCTCCGAGTAGTGGCCTCAGTCTGGAGCGTACCCAGACGCTCGTCGGCCCACTCAGTGAGCTGCTGCAGATGCTCGCGGGTGATGGTCTCGCCCTCGTTGAGCAGATCGCGATTGAGGCTGGCTATCCGCACCTGGCGTGGCGACGGCCGCCCGAGGTGGCTCTCGAGCCACTCCTGCAGGCTGCGAGTCTCGGTCATCAGCTCATCTACCCGCGCGGCGGATTCCTCTTCGATGCGGGCGAGAGCCGCCTCGATCTCTTCGTTGACGGAGCCCAGTCGCGACGCGAACTCGGCGCGTACCTCTTCCACCTTGCGCTCAGCCGACTGCTCCACGTTCTGGATCTCGGCCGAGGCCTCTTTCTGGAGCCGCTGCATGGTGCGGCTACGCAGATCCTCATTGACATCGTAGATGATGTACTGGGCGAAGTAGAGGATCCGCTCCAGGTTCCGAGGCGATATGTTGAGCAACAGGCCCAGGCGGCTGGGAACGCCCTTGACGTACCAGATGTGCGCCACAGGGGCAGCGAGCTTGATGTGGCCCATCCGCTCCCGGCGCACTTCCTTCCTGGTTACTTCGACACCGCATTTATCGCATACCACACCGCGGTAGCGGACTCGCTTGTACTTGCCACAGTAGCACTCAAAGTCCCGCGTCGGGCCAAAGATGCGCTCGCAGAACAAGCCGTCGCGCTCCGGGCGCAGCGTTCTGTAGTTGATGGTCTCAGGCTTGGTGACCTCCCCGTACGACCACGAGAGCATTTCCTCGGGCGAGGCCAGGCTGATCCTTATCCTGCTGAAGTCATTAACTTCCAAAGCTATCCTCCCCTCATTAGTCCTGGCAGTCCGGTGAGGCCACCCGGCAAGCGGGGCACCCGCTCCTCCGGCTGTTCTTTGCCGAACTCTATGGTCTGCCCCTTCTCGTCAAACACCTGGATGGACAGCCCAAGGCTCTGCATCTCCTTCACCAGCACCCGGAACGACTCCGGTACTCCAGGCGGTTCGATCGGCTCGCCCTTGACGATGGCTTCATAGGTCTTGACTCGACCGGTGACATCATCCGACTTGATGGTGAGCATCTCCTGGAGGGTGTAGGCAGCACCGTATGCCTCCAGCGCCCAGACCTCCATCTCACCGAAGCGCTGACCACCAAACTGAGCCTTGCCGCCCAGCGGCTGCTGGGTCACCAGGGAGTACGGGCCGGTAGACCGGGCGTGGACCTTGTCCTCCACCAGGTGCACCAGCTTCATCATGTTGATGTAACCGACGGTCACCGGCTGGTCGAAGGGCTCGCCCGTCTTCCCGTCGTAGAGCCTCATCTTGCCCGTCGTGGGCACCGGCCAGCCCGTCTCCTTCTGCACCTCGAAGGCCCGCTGCTCCAGTTCGTCGTCGGGGATCTCGGTGGCGTCATAGCCCCGATCCTCGATCCACGTCCGCCAGCAGACCTTGCGAGCCAGGTCGTCGGCCGCCGCCCGCCGGGTCTGGTTGGTGTCCTCCGGGTCGAGCATGATCTGATCAGGGTCGTAGCCGCGTGCACGCAGCCACTCCCTCAGGATGGCCCCGCGCCCATAGGACCGATCGCGCAGCAGCCGCTCCGAATCGTAGCCGTCGAAGGTGGCCGACGCATAGGTCAGGCGCAGCTCGGTATCATCCTCGAAGTCTGACGCCTCGAAGCCGACCGACTGGGCCCACTCCCAGGCCTCCTCGCGTACGTCGCGCCAGGCGTGATCTATCAGGTAAGCACGGGCCAACTCGGCCGCGATCTCCCGCTCACTGGCACCGTCGAACACCGGCGTGACGGCCTGGAAGCCCAACCGGTCGGCTGCCCAGCCGAGGTGGGTCTCCATGATCTGACCGATGTTCATACGCCCAGGCACACCGAGCGGGTTCAGTATGATCTGGATGGCCGTGCCGTCCTCAAGGAACGGCATATCCGCCACCGGCACGATGCGAGAGACGACGCCCTTGTTGCCGTGACGGCCGGACATCTTGTCGCCCTCGGTGAGCTTGCGCCGCTGCGCCACGCTCACCCGTACCATCTTGTCCACGCCGGCAGGCAGGTCTCGGTGCTCCTCGCGGGTGAATACCTTGACGTCCACGACCTTGCCCTTCTCACCGTGAGGCAGCCTTAGGGACGAATCCTTCACCTCACGGGCCTTCTCACCGAAGATGGCCCGCAGCAGCTTCTCTTCTGGGGTGAGCTCGGTCTCTCCCTTGGGCGTGATCTTGCCCACCAGGATGTCGCCAGGCCCCACTTCGGCGCCGATGCGGACGATGCCCTCTTCGTCTAGGTCCTTGAGCGCGTCCTCACCTACGTTGGGGATGTCCCGGGTGATCTCCTCCGGCCCCAGCTTGGTGTCCCGCGCTTCGATCTCGTGCTTCTCTATGTGGATGGAGGTGTACTTGTCCTCTCGGACCAACTCCTCCGAGATCAGGATGGCGTCCTCATAGTTGCCGCCTTCCCAGGACAGGAACGCCGCCAGCACGTTCTGGCCCAGAGCCAACTCTCCACCCCGGGTGGAAGAGCTGTCGGCCAGTGGCTGACCCCGGACTACGCGCTGCCCCTTCACCACGATGGGGCGCTGGTCCACGCAGGTGCTCTGGTTGCTGCGGCGGAACCGACGCAGGCTGTACTCGATCTCCTGCCCCGAATCCGTCAGCAGCACGATGCGATCGCCGGTCACACTGGTGATCTCGCCATCGTCCAGTGCCAGCAGCACCTGACCGGAGTCCTGGGCGGCGCGGACCTCCACGCCAGTGCCCACCAGCGGCGCATCCGGCTGCAATAGCGGGACTGCCTGCCGCTGCATGTTCGATCCCATCAGGGCGCGGTTGGCGTCGTCGTGCTCCAGGAACGGGATGAGCGCGGCTGAGACGCCCACCACCTGCTTGGGTGATACGTCCATGTACGCCACCCGCTCGATGGGCTGCATGGCGTAGTTGGGGCCCTGCCGGGTGTCCACCCTGTCCTCGATGAAGCGACCGCGCTCGTCCAGAGGAGCGTTGGCCTGAGCGATGACGTACTTCTCCTCATCGTCTGCGCTCAGGTACTCGATCTGGTTGGTCACCCTCGGCCGCACGAGGAACTCCTCGCGGGGCAGCTGCGACAGGATCAGGGCCAGGTCCTCATCTATCTCTTGCCCAGCGCGGGCGACGAGCTCGCCCTCGTGGGTCACGTCCTCGCGCAAGATCTCACCCACCAGCAGGTCGGGCGAGTTGGCAACTCGGTTGATGACCTTGCGGTAGGGGGTCTCCACGAAACCGTACTCGTTCACCCTACCGAAGGTAGCCAGCGATCCGATGAGCCCGATGTTCGGGCCTTCGGGCGTCTCGATGGGGCAGATGCGTCCGTAGTGGCTGTGGTGCACGTCGCGCACGTCGAAACCGGCCCGGTCGCGGTGCAGACCGCCCGGACCCAGCGCCGACAGACGCCGCTTGTTGTTCAGCTCGGCCAGCGGGTTGGTCTGATCCATGAACTGCGAGAGCTGGCTGCCACCGAAGAACTCTCGCATGGCCGCCACCACCGGCCGGATGTTCACCAAGGACACCGGGGTCAGGCGCTCCGGGTCGCGGATGCTCATACGCTCTCGGACCACGCGCTCCATGCGCAGGAGGCCGATGCGCAGGTGGTTCTGGATCAGCTCGCCCACCGTCTTCACGCGCCGGTTGCCCAGGTGGTCAATGTCGTCCGCGGTGCCGTCGCCGTTGTTGATCTGGATCATGCGCCGGATGATGGCGATCAGATCTTCCTTGACCAGCGTCCGCCGGGACTCATTGGAACCCTCTCGCAGCCGCCGGTTGAGCATGTACCGACCCACCCGGCTCAGGTCGTAGCGCCGCGGGTCAAACAGAAGGCCCTGCAGGAAGCTGCGAGCGTTGTCGGCCGTGACCGGGTCGCCCGGCCGCAGCCGTCGGTAGAACTCCAGGACGGCTTCGGCGGCCGTCTTGGTTGGGTCACGCTCGATGGTAGCGACGATGTAGTTGTGCTCCTCCGCCTGGTTGACGTCCTCGAAGAGAGCGAGGATCTCATCGTCGGAGCCCTCGGTCACCGGGCTATCGAGCAGGCCATCATCTACGGCACCCAAGGCGCGCAGCAGAAGGGTGACCGGGAGCTTGCGCTTGCGGTCCACCTTGACCGAGAGGACGTCGCGGCGGCTGGTCTCGAACTCCAGCCAGGCCCCGCGGTCGGGGATAAGCTTGGCCATGCACAGGTTGCGGCCGGTGGTGCGGTCTTCTTCGATGGTGAAGTAGCATCCCGGAGAGCGAATGAGCTGGGATACCACCACGCGCTCGGCACCGTTTACGATGAAGGTGCCGTTCTCGGTCATCAGCGGGAAGTCGCCCATGAAGACTTCCTGCTCCGAGATCTCGCCCGTCTCCTTGTTCACCAGCCGGGTGCGCACCCACAGCGGGGCAGCATAGGTCATGTCCCGCTCACGGCACTGCGCCTCGTCATACGCCGGGTCGCCAAAACGGTAATCCCCGAAGTGCAGCTCTAACTGCTTGTTGAAACTTACAATAGGTGAGACCTCATCAAACAGATCTCGCAGCCCTTCGCGATACAGCCAGTCGAATGACTCCCGTTGCACCTCGATGAGCGGAGGAAGTGCAAGGGCTTCGTGGATCTTGCTGTAGGACTTGCGATTGCCGTTGCGAGCGTCAAACATAATCGCCAATTCTCCTTCCAGAGGAAACGTGGCTGGTCCACATCGGGCCTGGCACGGCCCGGCATTCTGGTGGCGCACCTTCGCGCCCGGCCGAAGCGAAGCGAACTCCTTCCTACACTTGGGTGCCTGAAGAGCCGCAGACGGTCACCAGGGGCACGTACCGCCTACCTCGCGGCTTCAGGGCAGCACTAAACCTCGCCCAACCGACACCGTCGCGCGAAGCTGAATTCCGTTTCTACTTGATGGCACCACGGGAAAGGGGGTATAATAGGAGTATCGTGCCACACCGCCTGTAGGCACTGCTTGAGAGTAAGTCACCCGAGAGACCCGACCTGGTCCAGCCCGCCGTGTTTGGACCGCTCCGATACCAAGTTACCATTGTAGCGTAGTCCCCTCGGGCTGTCAAACCGCGCCTCTGAAGCAATAGAACGCCCCCTACCCTGAGCCTGTCTCTACGCTTAGGTACTAGCCCAGCGACTTGGCCGCTGTCAGGATCATCTCCACCGCAACCGGTGGCTCGATCCTTCCCGTATCGATCATGAGGTTGTAGTAATCGGGGTTACGCCAGTTGGCGTTGTTGAAGAAGCGCTTGATGTAGCCGGCCCGCTCGGCATCACTGGCGCGGACGGTCCGTTGGGCTGCCTCTCTCGAGAGCTGTCGCGCCTCCATCACCCGAGCGACGCGGATGTCCTCTGGGGCATAGATGTAGACGTGGAGAGCGTCCTGGCGGTCCTGAAGGATGAATTGAGACCCACGACCAGAGATCACACACGGTTCCATGGCCAGGTCCCTGATGGCCTGGCTGACGTACTGCAAGTAGAGCGAGTCTGCCAGTTGCTGGCGTCGGCCTGACTGGCTTCGGCGGATGAGCCCCACCATGTCGCTGGAGGCGAAGGCTCGCTCCGGTGTAGCCTCCTTCTCCTTGGCATCCAGGACTTCCTGGGGAAGCCCGGCCTGCCGCGCGGCTTCCTCGATCACCTCTCTGCCGATGTACCTGACTCCCAGCCTCTTGGCCACCTCCGTACCGATAGCATCGCCTCCACTGCCAGCCTCTCGGGAAATGGTCACTACCGCCATGGCATATACCTCCCGGGAAAGAGCCGGAAACACCTTAAGGGTTGCCCCTGAGTTCACCAACGGTGCCCTCAGGGTGCAGCCCCTCGCGACCTACGATAGATTGTGACCGGGCTCAGGGTCGGCCCGAGACCTCAGCCGGTTCGGCAAGAAGCGCAGTGGCCGCCGGCACAAGAACCGCATCCGCCACCGCCGATGGTACTGGTGGAGCCATTTGAGCCCTTGCTGACCGCAGCGAAGCGAGACAGCAGCCGTCGGGTATCAGTGCCCCCGCACTCCCGACAGGAAGCCGGATCATCGGCCCGAGCGGCACTGCACAGCCGCTCGAAGCGGGCCCCGCAACTCCGACAGGCGTACTCATACACAGGCATCTTGCGACCTAGCCCTCAGTCTCCGAAATGCGAATACCGTAATAGGGACGGCTCCGCACGAGCAGGCGAAGGATCGTCTCCGGATCCCGTCGCGCCAGCCGCTGCCAGATCTCCAGCGGCGAAAGAGGAGTGTTGCCGTTAGCGAGAAACAGCCGGAAGATGGCGGTCATCAGGCTGATGTCACCGGAGATGAACTCCGGCCGCTCCGCGCAGCAGGTCCGCAGGCTGTGCCACAGCCCATCCACCCGCTGCACTTCAGCCGTCTCCGGATCTACCCAGTCTATGATCTCCGTCCCACGGTGACTGGCGAAGTTCTCCCGGCACCCGGGACACAGGTGGCTCCACAACTCCACTCGGAAGCTGCGCCCCTGCTTCTCCCACCAATCCAGGTCTATCTTGAAACGTGTCTGCACTGTGGGTCTGACCTGCATTAGCCTAACGCTCCTGAGTGGTTGCCCGTTCGTCCATGGCGTAATAGCCACCGCCGACCCCTACGTAGCGCCAGTCAAGCGACAACTCAGCCAGGATCGGCTCGGGCGGACAGCGCCGCAGGACGTTGACAGCGGAGTAGAGGGTGTTGAGGTGGACGGTCCCTTGCGGGCTCAGCTTGGCCAGTTCGCCAAAGATCTCCCGCAGAAGCTCCGCGATGGGCCGGCGCTCTGCTGTGGCCGCTCGCCACAGCCTGTCCGACGCCTCGGGCGAGTCATCCAGCATGATCATGGTTTCGTCGAACTCGACGCCCATCGGCTGTCGCCGGATCTCGAAGCCCAGCTGGTCGTCGGTGACCACTGCCACGCGCACGTACTCACGCTGGGTCCGCCTCTTGGCTCGGTAGCCCAGGCGGAACACGTTCTGCCCATCCAGGCGAGCTAGCGAAAGGAAGCCGCCGGACGGGATCTCGTGGCGAGCATACCAGTCCCCGAGGCCAGCCACATACCCTGCCCGGTGAGAGATCCAGGCCGTGAGGCGCTCGTCGTTCTGCTCATCTATCAGGGTGATGACACTGACGCCGTCCGGTCTCTGGGGCAACACCGCTGCCACCGGCCCGGCCAAGGGCAGGGTTCCTGCCCGCCAGTGCGGGTACGGCAATGCAAACTCGACTTCAGTCTCGGTGGTGGCCATTACCTGGCCCGCTACCCCCACCGAGCTGAGCTCGTCGGGGATGTTCCAGACCAGCCCCAAGGCCTCAGTGGGGATGGCCTCCATGCTGAAGGGGATGGGTTCGTAGCGCAGGCGTTCCGGCGTCTCCAGCACCGCCTGGGGGACCAGCCGGCGAAGCAGCCAGAGGTGGGCGCCTTCGCTCCCCACATCCACGAAACGGTCATCCTGGGCCAGGGCCAGCTCCAAGGCGAACTCGGCGGTCTCCGGTGAGGGCGCCTCCAGCTCGAGCTGCTTGAGCAGCTCCGCGGTGCTGAGTGGCCCCTGTATCCCGTCCGGGCCACCGGCCTGCTCCCAGGTGACTTCTATAACCGCCTCTGCCAGGTTGAGGTACCCGACGTGCACCTCGGGCAGAAGCTCTCGCACCAGCCAGCGGCCATCGTGGGAGACGAACTCACCTTCCGCCTCGGCCATGCCCTCTGCCACGGCTGCGGTGACCATTCCCCGGTACGCCTCGAAGATCTCCTCGGGGGAAACAGCGTCTCCGGAGTCCCCGACCCCGCGAACAACCTGGTTGAGCGGGTGATTCTCCTCGTACTCGGAAGCGAACTCCCGGACCTCGTCACCGATCTGGACGGCGATGACCTTGAAGGGGGGATGCCCCGGCCAGTGTCCCTCGCGTTTGCCCGTGACGACCCCGGCCGCGAATTCGAGCGCAGGGAAGATGAGTTCCTCCCCTTCCTCGTAGGAATCAGACGGGCGGTAGAAACGTCCCTGCTCCATCAGCCGGCGGACGCGCTCCCGCTCGTCGTGCACGCGCCGGAATACGACCGCCCGCGCCAACTCCTCGGTCACCACCGGTCTGCCGGCCTCTACGATCAGTTCGCGCAGGGCCTCCAGGTCATCTTGATTGGGCCTGAAACGCCGCCAATACTCCGCGTCCTGGGTACGACGAACCTGCACTCACTTCCCTCCGATAACTCGATTCGCAGCCAACAATACATTTTACCACCGGCGTCTTCCTCAGACAAACACGCAGGCCGATTTGCGCAACCGTGACGAGTGACACGTGACCCGTGACTCCGTGCCCCACTCCACTTGAGGAGTGCGCGCCCCCAGGCGCCCCGGTAGGGGCGGACGAGCCCGTCCGCCCCCTGGAGTAGGGCGCATACCGGCCCCCGCGTCGGCGAAGGCCGACGCCCGGCCGAAGGCCCGTTAGCCCCGACCTCGGTCGAGGGCCCTGCCCACGCGCACCCGGGCTTCGGCACATCGCCTCACGCAAAGGCGCGAAGGCGCCAAGTCGCTTGTCTCCCCTTCCCCTTGGGGCTCTGCGGCTTTGCGTGAGGACTCCGCCCCCGGTAACCGGATCGCCCCACCTGGGGTATAATGCTTTCCCATGCCTATTACCGTGTTACCACCGGAAGTAGTGGAGAAGATCGCGGCCGGTGAGGTCATCGAGCGGCCGGCGTCCGTGGTCAAGGAACTGATCGAGAACTCCCTGGACTCGGGCGCCAGCCGCATCGAGGTGCACGTGGCCGGGGGCGGGCTGAGCGAGATCACCGTACAGGACGATGGCGGCGGTATCCCTGCCGCCGAAGTCGAGGTGGCGTTCCGCCGTCACGCGACCAGCAAGCTGCTCTCCTTCGATGACCTGAGCCGGCTGCGCACCCTGGGCTTCCGGGGCGAGGCTCTGGCCAGCATCTCCGCTGTCTCCGAGGTCACCCTGACCACCCGCTACCACCAAGAGGAAGCCGGCTCCCGCGTGCTAGTCCGTTTCGGGGAGCCGCCGCAGAGGCACCCCGAGCCCCACGGATCCGGCACCGTGGTCACCGTCCGTAACCTCTTCGCCAATGTGCCCGCTCGCCGCCGCTTCCTGCGCAGCCCCACCACCGAGACGCAGCAGGTGGTCTCTCTCGTCTCCCGGTACGCCGTGGCCCACCCACGGGTTGCATTCGCCCTCTCCGTGGACGGCCGCGAGATCCTGCGCACTGTCGGCGGGGGGCTCCTCGATGCCATCCGTCGAGTCTATGGGCCGGAG
>JBMNTK010000140.1:0-10558 GCA_050945695.1 Anaerolineae bacterium
CTCCACTGGCTCCGGGTCCCCGTAGGTGTACCCCATCCTGGCGAGGTCGGGATCCAGGTCCTCACACTCCACGCCTGAGTAGGCCTTCCAGTTGGACCCGTCGTACCGGCTGGCCACGATCCCAGACTGGCCACTGAGGCCAAACCAGACTTCGCCCGTTGGGGTGGTGGTGATGCTTTCGACTCGGTTGTCTCCAAGGCCGGAGGTGGCGGCGTTATAGTAGGCCCAAGTAGTGCCGTCGAACTGGGCAGCGCCGGTCCCCCCTGTCCCTATCCAGATGCTACCGTCCTGGCCCTCAGCGAGGGCGGTGATCGTGTTTGAGGGTAGCCCCGAGTCCTGGCGAGTGTACTGGCTCCAGGTACCGCGGCGTGCTGGGTAGAACGACACCCTCGGCGCGACAGTCTGGTCTATGGGCGAGCTGAAGCGCAGGGTGAAGGTGGCCGCGCCGAGGCCTACAGGGCCCCCGGATCCTACAGTCACGCTGCTAAGGAAGGCAGGCACGTCAGTGGGAGGTTCGGTAAGGAAGGGGGTATAGGTGAGGAGACCCACGGAAAAATGGTCATTGCCGTGGTAGATCCGCGCCTCTATCTGCTCCTCGGAGGTCGTCCCCCAGTAGTTGCCGGCGATGTCCAGCGGGGACGCCGCGGGGGCATCGTAGACCAGGTCGTAGGTCGTGTGGTTGCCATAGACAGCGTTACCCCGGAACTCGCCGCCATCCAAGCGGACGGCAGCAGATCCGGCATGGCCGTAGAGGATGCTGGAGTCCCTGGTCTCGGTGATCAGGTTTCCCAAGATCCTGACATCTCCGGAGGCATAGACCCCACCCTCGTTGCGGACGAGCACGTTGCCAGAGAACACGGTCCCAGGCAAAGCCAGAAGTGCCGGGAGGATCTGGTTGTCCGTGATGTTGTTACCCCTCATGACCGGGGCCGGGGCACCCGGGCCAGCGCCGAGGTCGACGAGTGCCGCCAGCGCTCCAGCGCTGTTGGTCCCAGTGTAGCGTATGTGGTTCCCCTCTATGAGAGGGGCTGAGCCCAGGCAGCTGATACCCAGGCCGTATTCCAGGACGGCATTCCGCACAATGGAGCCGGAGACGTACTCACCGTTGGTATCATACACCGCCGGCTCGCTTCCGACCGTGAAGGCGATGCTTGCCGGGTTGAAGCCCCAAGCTCCGCCCCAGGCGCCAGGCTCAGGCTCCTCAGCACTGGACGTGAGGATGATGGGGTTGCCGCCGACCCCGTCAGCGACAAGCGTTCCCTCGATCATCAGGAAGGCCTCTGAGCCGAACTTCACGGTGGTGCCGGGCTGGATTGTCAGCGTGACGCCGCTGTTCACCTTCACTGGGTTCGGCGCCAGCCATATGCGGTCACTGGTGAGGGTGGTGTCTGTAGCGATGGTCACTGGAACAGTGGCCGTCGGTGGTTCGGCGCTAGCGGCGGCCGCTGCCTCGGCGCCGCTCGCTGTCGCCGGTAGGCACAGCAGCAGCGACAACGCGATGAGTATGCGGATGCACGAGTGAACCGGCTTCATGTTCTCTGCCTCCCTGACGTACGTGGGCGAGGGGACCGCTGCGACGCTCTGGCCCCAGGCGAGCTGGCCGGTCACGTGTGCTCAGTCCACACCGTGTATCGGCAGAGAGGTACCGGGACTGTAGGGGTAGAACTGGGGGCTAGATCCCGCGGTTGGGTCAGTCCCACCAGTAGGTGCGGAACTCCTCCAGGGCGCAGCAGAGCGCATCCACATTGTCGGGGGCCGTAGGGGGGTAGATACCGCAGATGAACTCCAGCCCACCCGCGGGTGAGCCGAGCACCCGAGTCTCTATCTCGATCAGCTCGCGGATCTCCTGGCGGGTGCCGTAGGGCAGCACGCTCTGGCGGTCAATGTCCAGCCGGATGCACACGCGACCCTTGACCTCCCGAGCCAGCACGTCCACGCCATTGACCAGGTCCTGGGGGTTGATGACGTCCAGGCCCGTAGCCAGGAGAGGATCCACGATGTCCATGATGTAGCCGTCGCTGTGGAAGACGGCCAGGGCGCCCGCCTGATGGCAGCGGTCGAACCATGCCCGGTAGGTGGGCGCCAGGTAACGCTGGAAGTGCCGGGGGCCGGGGAGCGACGCCGTTTGAGAGCCGAGGTCGTCGCCGAACTCGATGACGTCCGGCCGGAGCTCTGCCCAGCGGCCCAGCTGGGTGAGGGTGTAACTGGAGGCGATCTCGATCAGGCGGTCCAGCCGCTCATCCTCCAGGGCCATGTCCAGCATGAGGTTGTCGAACCCGCGCAGGTCGCTCAGGAGGAGGAACAGGACGCCATGCCCGACAGTGGCATGGGCAGGGCGTCCTTGGCGCCGCATCCGCTCTAGGCGTTCGGCGGCATCGGCCCAGCGGGCTGGGCGCCGACTCCACAGAGCCGAACGCGGGGCGTCCTCATCGTCGGCCAGTGGGTCGGGCGGGGTGAACCCGTCGAGGTGGGCCCAGTCTGCCAGAGGGTGCTCGATGACGGTGCCGGCCAGGCCGTCTATGGCCGCTCGCCACACACAGCCCCAGGCATCACTGTAGTCCTCGCCGACCGTGCTGGCGGGCCCGAAGTCGCGCCTGTCGTAGACGCGCTGGCCGGGGACGAAGTCGGGGAAGAGGGAGGGGTGCCGAACGAGCACCTCCTCCATCTCGTGGCGCCACTGATCCCAGGAGGCGCCGGAAATGACCAGCGTGCAGGGGATCCACTCGGGCCCTCGGAAGGTGGCGTTACGTAGGTAGTTGTCGCGCTCGGTCAAGGGCATAGGATCCCCCGTTGGATGGTGTCAGTGGAAGTCCTTGCCGTACTCCAGGGCGGCGTCTATGTAGGTCAGGTAGTTCTCAACCACCCGGTCCAGGGGATAGGGCCATTCCATGAACCCGGAGCTCGGGCACAGAATGAGGCCGCCCCCGCGGGCTTCCTCGACGGCCCGGGCGACCAGCTCACGGATGCGGTGTGCCGGGGCGCGGTAGAGGTCGTCGGCCTCGAGGTTGCCCTCCAGGCACATGCGGTTGCCCACGATCTCCCGGGCCTGGCGCATGGACACGTCACCGATGGGCGGCGGCTCGATGGGGTTGAGGCAGTCTATCCCCATCTCCATGAACCCGTGCAGCACGGGGCTCATCTTGCCGTGGCAGTGCACCCACAGCAGGCCCCCTGCCTGCTTGATCATGTGGGTGAAGCGCTTGTCCACGTCCACCACGAACTCCTGGAAGTCCACGGGCCGGACCAGAGGGGGTATGCAGAGCTCCGGGCCGTAGTAGCCAAAGACCGGCCCGACGCCCCGGGATAGCAGATACTCCACCCGGTCCACGATCCGCTCGGAAAGGACCTCCACGATCTCACGGATGAGGTCCCGCTCCTCCAGGAGCCAGATGGCGAGGGTTTCGCTTCCCATGAGCATCTGGGCGGCGAAGATAGGCTCGTAGTCCAGCTGAGCGATCATGATCCCCCGCTCGCCCAATTGCCGGACGCGCTCGAAGTACTCGGTGAGGTCGGGCTCCATGGGGACGTAGGGGATGGAGAGGAAGCGCCGGGCATCCTCGACGGTCTCGATGGTGTACTTCTTGGTGTAGCCGGGTTTGTGGATCGGGGAGTAGGCCTCGACACAGGTGAGGTCGCCGCGCGGCGTGCCTATGGTGATGTGGCGCTCGCGGTAGTCCTCGTGGGTGCTGGGCCGGTCCTCGACGGTGATGGGGACGGCGCTGCGGTCGGTCATATAGTAGCCGGCATCCATACCCCACTGGATAGCCAGGTCTGTCTTGGCCAGAGCGGCATCCAGGATGGGCTGAAAGCCCGGGTGCCACACCTTCATCCAGGGGGCCGCGCTCCACACCTTGACCGGCGCTCGGTCTACCGGTTGGGACCGGAAGGCAGCCAGAAGGCGCTCCCGGGAGGTCATGGTTTCGGTGCTCACTATGTTGGCCTCCTACCGCCCTGCGATGCCGGACATGACCACGCCGCGCAGGAAGTAGCGCTGGAAGAAGAAGAATATGAGCAAGCAGGGCACGGTCATGAGCGTAGAAGCGACCATCATGTTAGCCCAGCGCACCTCGAACTCGCTGCGGAAGGTCTGCAGACCCAGTGATAGGGTGAACCACTTCCGGCTGTTGAGATAGATCAGGGGGCCCATGAACTCGTTCCAGTGGTTGATGAACGAGAAGATGGCCACGGTGGCAAGAACAGGCCGGGAGAGGGGTGCCAGCACCTGCCAGTAGATGCGGAAGTACCCAGCACCGTCAATCCTGGCCGCTTCGTCCAGCTCATAGGGCAGAGTCATGAAGAACTGGCGGAATAGGAAGATGTTGAAGGCCCCGCCTCCGAACCACGCCGGCACGAACAGCGGGTAGAGCGTGTTCACCCAACCGATGGAACGGAAGATGATGAAGGTAGGGATCATGGTGACGATCCCAGGGAGCATCATCGTCATGAGGGTTATGGCGAACAGCACGCCTCTGCCCCTGAAGCGAAGGCGGGCGAAGGTGTAGCCGGCCATACTAGCCGTCAGAAGGGTACCGCTGGTGGCCCCGACCACTATGATCAGGGTGTTGCGCAGGTACAGGAAGAAGGGCCGCATGGCGAACGTGTCCGGGTAGTTCTGCCACCATATGGGGTCCGGAATCCACTGAGGTGGGAGGGCCAGCTCAGTGCCGGGCCGTTTGAGGGTGGTGGAGAACATGTAGACCAGGGGCACCAGCAGGGCCACCGCCATGATGGTCAGGATGGCATAGAGGAAGACTACCCGCGCCACCCGCGCTGCCTTGGCGGTGGGCGACACGACCCGCTGGTAGCCGGAGGTTGCAGTTGCTGCCTTAGTGTTTACCGCCACGCCATTGCTCCCAGCATGTGATCCATCGTAAGGGGCTCGAGCATCATCTCAACTCTCCCTCGTAATAGACCCACCGCCCGCTGGCCGCGAACTGCAGGTAGGTGAAGACGGCGATGATCACGAACAGCACCCAGGCCATAGACGAGGCGTACCCCATTCGCAGGTACTGGAAGGCGTTGCGGTACAGGTATAGCACGTAGAAGAGCGTCGCGTTGTTGGGTCCGCCCGCAGTCATCACGTATGCGGCCGTGAAGACCTGGAATGAGCCGATGATGCCCATGATCATGGTGAAGAAGATGGTGGGCGTCAGCATGGGGACAGTGACATTTCGGAAGCGATGCCACGCGCCGGCCCCGTCTATGCTGGCGGCCTCGTAGAGGTACTCGGGTATGCCCTGGAGGCCGGCCAGGAAGATGACCATGGTGCCCCCTACGCCCCAGAATCCCATGAGGATGAACGCGGGCTTGGCCCAGCGGGCATCCGCCAGCCAGCGCACCCCGGGTAGGCCCAGCATGTCCAGGAAGTGGTTGGCGATCCCGAACTCTGGGCTGAAGATGGCCACCCAGAGCACGGCGCTGGCTACCGCCGGGGTGACTGAGGGCACATAGAAGGCCGTGCGGTAGAGACGCATGCCGGGCAGCTTCTGGTTGAGGAGCAGTGCGTAGAGGAGGGCTGCCGCCAGGTGGAGGGGGACACCTATGAAGGTGTAGTAGGCGGTGTTCCCCAGGGACTTCGCGATCAGGTCATCGGTGGCGAACATCTCGCGGAAGTTGCCCAGGCCGACGAACCTGGCCGGTGTCAGCAAGTCCCACTCGGTGAAGGCCAGCACGAGGGAGGCGATCACCGGGCCGAGTACGAACAGAATGATGCCGAGGATCCAGGGCGCAAGCATGGCGTACGCGGCCATAGACTCGTACCGCGCCAGCCTACGCCTCGGCTTGCCGGCAGCAAGTGCAGTCATAGGATGTGCCTCTTTCTCAGTAGGGGTGAACGACGCGAGAGGGGCTCGGAGAAGCCGAGCCCCTCCGTCACAGCTGAGTACGGGCCTAAGCGCCGATCTTCGCCAGCTCGGCGTCGATCTTGGGCTTGAGCTCGTCGAGCACTTCCTTGGCCGTACGCTCGCCTACCCGCACTTGGTCCATACCGGCGTTGAACAGCGTCTCGATCTCGCTGTACATCTCGGTGATGTCGAATGTGCGGCCGGTGGCGATGACCTCGCTGACCACCTCGGGATGGTCCACGTTGAACTTGCTGCGGTTCACTTCGGTCATGGCATCGAGGTTGGACTGCCGGAGCACGATGCCGATACCGAAGTTCACCTGGTCCATGTCTCCTTCCTTGCTCCCCATCATGGACACGAACTTCCAGGCCGTGTCGGGGTACTTGGTCTTGGAGTAGATCCCCAGGGAGTTGGTGTGGAGGATGGTGACACGGTTCTTGTTGCCGGCCGGGTACACCAGGTCGCCGTGGTCGAACTCGTCGAAGCCGAGGTAGGAGAGGTTGGCCCAGTCGTCGAACATGGCCACGCGGCCGGTGTTAAAGTCGGAGACGGTGTTGACGAGGATCTCACCAGCAGCCGGAGAGACCTTGTGCTTGTTGATCAGGTCGGCCTCGAACTGCACGGCCTCAGCGGCGGCCTCCAGGTTGGCCACGAACTCGTCGAGGTCGGGCTGCTTGAGCATGTCGCCACCGTTCTGCCACATCCAGTGATGGCAGGTGAGGTAGTTCAGCCCCGGATCGCCGAAGCCCAGCCTCTCGGCCTTGCCGGACGAGTCGCGAACCGTGCACTTGATGGCGGCATCCAGGAACGTCTCCCAGTTCCACTCGCCCTCAGCGTCCAGGTCGTTGGGCGAGGGAAGCCCCAGTTCCTCGAAGAGGGTCTTGTTCCAGACGCGCACCCAGGCGCTCGATATGTGCGGAATTCCGTAGAGCTTGCCGTCGTGGGTGCTCAGGCGCAGTGAGGTTGGCAGGAAGTCGTCCTTGTCGAAGTCGGGCTCGGCGGCGATGAACTCCTCCAGGGAGAGAGCCCCGCCCTTGGCGACGAACTTGGGGTAGTAGACGTTGCTATGTCCGAAGGTGTCGGGTGCGGCGCCCCCAGCGATCTGGGTGAGCAGCTTGGTGTGGTAGTCGGACCAGGGGACAGACTGGTACTCGATGGTGACGTTGGGGTTGGCTTCCTGGAACTTGCTGATGTAGTGAGCGCAGTACTGGCCCCAAGGAGCTTCCGGGTCGGCCCAGGTGCTGTGGACGAGGTTGATCTTCTCACCGGCCGGGGCGGGGGCTTGCGTGCCCTCGGCTACGTCGGCTGCACCGGATGGGCCGGCCGGTGCGGGGGCACCACCACAGGCGGCCAAGACACCGACTCCAGCCACACCTACGAGACCTCTCAGCATAGAACGGCGGGTTAGACGCTTCATAGCTGCTCTCCTCTCTTCTTTCTCAGGGCTTTCGCCCTCGCGAGAACCAATGGGATGCTTATGGTCTCTGACGTCGTCGTCAGGGCTCTCGTCTACCGTGTTGTTACACCGGCCGGGGAGAACGGGCTCGTGATCCCGGCTGATTGGGCTGCTAGGCTGACGAAAGCAAGGATAGCAGCGTCACCGCGCTGGCACAAAAGCCTTGGGTGGTCATAAATAGCCGGCGACTGGGTGCGGGCGTGGGGCCGGCCGGTGGAGATCGGGTGTACCCGGAAAGGGGCTGCCGTCAGGGGGATGGCCGGGATGGAATCGGTGGTGCTAGCTGCCGTCCTCACCGGCCCTGCGCCCCCGTGGTACGCCAGGGCGGTGCGGACCCTACCAGCCGTCTGCACCGCCCTGGCGAAGCCCTCTGATCAGATCGCCTGAGCTAAGTCCACCCGTTCTCGTAGCCCGTTTCGTATAGGGCCACGATGTTCTCGACCGGGCTAACAGCCTGGATGTTGTGGCACGGGGCGATGATGTAGCCGCCGCCTTCGCCCAGGATGCGGATGTTGTCCAGCACCTCTTGGCGCACTTCGTCCACGGTGCCGAAGGCCAGGGTGTACTGGTTGTCCACGGCTCCATGAAAGACCACCTTGTCGCCGAAGTCGCGCTTGAGCCCCTCGCGCTCCATGCCGGGGCAGCGCCACTGGATGGGGTTGAGGACATCTATGCCGATCGCGATCAGGTCGGGGATGATGTCGCGGGCGGCGCCGTCGGTGTGGTGGAAGACGTAGACGCCGGCCTCGTGGGCCAGGTCCATCATGCGTTTCATCCGGGGAAGGAGGAACTCGCGGATCTGAGCCGGGGAGAAGAGCAGGCCCGTCTGCCCGCCCAGGTCCTCGGACACGTAACTGAACATAACTTTGCCAGGGAGTTGCTCATAGATGCGCTGGGTGCGCACGTAGGCCAGGTCGAAGAGCTTATCCAGGCAGTAGTGGACGATGTCGGGGTTGAGGACGAGGTCCATATAGGCCTGCTCCATGCCCCGTAGGCTCTTGTACTGGAGGAAGGGCTCGGAGCCGCCGCCCTGGATGGGGTAGTCTTCCCAGCCCTTGACCTGGTCGGCGATCCCGGAGTAGTCCCACCAGTCGTGCTCCGGCCAGTGGTAGTTGGCTTCGATCTCGTCCACTGAGTTGTACTGGGCGAGGGGATGGTAGACGATCTCGTTGTAGACGCCGGTACCGTAGTCCACCGGGCGGGAGCGGCAGCCAAAGACGTCGGTATGCTCGTCCAGCTCGGGGCCCACGTAGCGAGGGCCAGCGGTGCTACCGATGAGGAGGGGCCCGACGGTGATGACCTTGTCTATGTGCAGGCGCTGGTAGAGCTCGCGCATGGTGGCGGTGCCCAGGTGGCGCATGAGCTTGTCGGTCGCCTCCGGGGTGGCCCAGTAGTCCATGGGGGTGCGGTCGGGCTTCTCCCGCTGCAGGACGGCCTGCCAGCGCTCTTTGGGCGTCATACTCTCTTTGGGCATGTCCTCTCCTTAGGAATGGAACGCTGCTGATTCCCTCTCTGCTGATCAGCGCGGGTATCTGCGGACTATCCGACCCAGCGCTTCAGCCAATCCCAGACGGCTTCACCGTGCCAGAGGTGCTCCCCATCGAAGACGTCTATGGCCAGCCGGTCCTCGGCCCCGAGCAGGGTATAAGCGCGGCGGGTGATCTCGTACTGCTCCAGCACGTTGTCAATGCCGCGCGGGCCGTTGAGGGGGTCGCGGGTGCCGGCTTCAATCAGCAGCGGCGTGGGCGCGATCAGAGCGCCGATGTCCCCCATGTCGGCGTACTCCCAGAGGTGGGGGATGTAGTTGCAGTCGCAGTTGCCGGACAGGTGGAGGAGCGAGTCGCTCACCCCGTAGAAGTAGCCACTGATCACGGAACACTGGACTCGCTGATCGAGGGCGCTGAGGTAGAGGGTCTGCAGTCCACCGCCGGAGAGACCGATGCAGGCGACTTGCGGGCCGGCGACCTCTGGGCGGGTGAGGGCGTAGTCTATAAGGCGTGACAGCTCCCAGGCCCAGATGCCGGCCACGGTGAGGCCAAGGGGCAGGACCATGTGGGCCAGCTGGTGACAGGAAGACTGGAGCAGCTGGTCCTCGCCGGCGCTCAGAGATTCGCGGCGCTCACCGAAGCCTCGCGCATCGGGGCAGAAGACGACGTAGCCGCGACGGACGGCCTGGACGCCGTAGTCGTAGTTGTAGTGCCGGATCGCCTCCGCCACTTCGGGCGTGACCGCGACCCCGGCCGGTGAGTACTTGCCGCCGCTGCCGTGCCCGTGGGGGGCGATGACGGCGGGAGCGGGGCTCTCCAGCCCGTCTGGTATGAGGACGTAGAACGGCATGATCACGTCGGGCTCGGTGCAGATCTCGACCCGCTGGCGGGTGTAGCCGTCCAGATGGACGGATTCGGTGATGCGCGGGTTGGGGTCGGCCGGTGTCAGGCGGTCAACGCCGAGGAGTTCGCGGAGTTTGCCCTGGAGTTGGGCCCGCCAGATGGCGTGTTCTTCGGTCGAGCGGGCATCGTAGGCGAGCTGCCGCCCCACGGCTGCTAGACGACGGGTGAGGTAGGGTTCCGACTGGAAGAAGGTCTGGGCCATGGCGCCGATCCCCCGAGCGGAATGAGTCTAGTATACGTGTGGGGAGTGGGGGAGGGAAAGGCCCAGGGCGTCAACTGCTGGCGGGACCCAGAGTAGCGGGCGGATGGGGGTCGGTGATGGGGCGATGATGGCGGTTGCTGCCGTGGGCGCGAGGGAGTGCAGGCCCCGGAGGGATGGGCCGAGGGCCCGCAAGGACCCTCGGCCCTGTACATCGGCCCTAGGTGGGGCGGTTCTGGCTGGCTTGGAGGACCGCGTCCGCTACACGAAGGACGTTGCCGCCAATTATCTTCTGTATGTCATCGTCGGCGAAGCCACGCTGAACCAGGCCAACGGTGAAGAGTGGCCAGTTGGTCCAGGCGAGGCTGAGCCTCTGGCGCTCACGGTCTTCCGGCGGCGAGTCGTCGCGGGTGCCGTCGGGCCAGAAGGACTCCCAGATGGGGTGGGCGGGGCCCCGGGTGGGCACCTTGGCCATCTGTGCAGCAGAGTCCGAGGAGACGTAAGCTGTGTCGGTGCCAATCGCTACGTGGTCCGGGCCGAAGCGGCGAGCGATATACTCGATGTGGTCGAGCAGTGCGGCAATATCTCTGGTCCGGCCGAGGAAGTGGGGGATGCAGCAGACCCCTACGTATCCGCCGGTATCGGCGATTGCCTGGATCACCTCGTCCGG
>JBMNTK010000141.1:0-10558 GCA_050945695.1 Anaerolineae bacterium
AGTACCAGAACTACGGCTCCTCGGCGTCACCTCCGAGTTCTTTCGTAGTAGACGCCGAGGAGCCAAGGTCGGGAAGGGGAGCATCCGCTCCCCTTTCTTGCTTTCTAGCCCCCTACATCGCTATCGCGTCGTAGAGCAATTCCAGGCTCAGGCTCGGGCACACGGCCTCCGGGCACCGGATCGTGTAGGCGGCCGCCGCCGTGCCCATCCGCACCGCCTCGTCCACCGGCAGATCGTGCAACAGGCCAAACACCACGATCGCGGTCAGCACGTCCCCCACCCCGATCCTATCCACCACCTCACAGCGGATGGCGGGCACCCGCCCCGAGGTCTCCGAGGTAGCGTACGAGGAGCCCTGCTCGGCCATGGTCACGATCGCCACCTTCACCCCGGCGGCCACTATGGCCTGGGCGGCACGAATGGCATCAGTCTCGGAGTTGATGGCGATCCCCGAAAGCACCTCCGCCTCTGCCACGTCCGGCGTCACTAGGCTGAAGCGGTGCAAGTGCTTGCGCAGCCGGGCGGCCAGCACCGCCGAGGTCGGGTCCAGCGCTAGCGGGAAATGGTAGCGCTCCTGGAGCCGGAACAGGGATTGGAGAGCTGAGCTGCTGAGGTTCCCGTCCACCACCACCATTCCGGCGTCGGCGAACAGGGACCTCAGGCCGGATATGTACCGGCCATCCACCCGTCGCATCAGGTCCATGTTGTCAATGGACACCAGCCGTTCGGCGGCCTCATCGAAGACGGCTAGGTAGGCGGCCGAACGCTCCCCGGGGCACACGCGCACGTGCTGCACGTCCACACCCCCGGCCTCGGTGCGGCGCAGGATGTCTCGGCCCCAGTCGTCATCCCCGACGGCACTCACGAGCGATACCGGCACACCCAGGCGGCCCAGAGCTTCGGCGATGTTGCGGCCCACGCCGCCCACGGTCAGGCGAATGACCCCCGGATTGGAGGTGCCAGCAACCATGGCGCCCTTGGCTTGGCCGCGGATGTCTATGCATGCCGCGCCCACTACCACCGCTTTCCTCTCGCCAATTGCCGGACTGATCATGCTCTCACCTCTACCCAGGCGCATTAGCCCAACGGGTAATCTACGCTCCACCGATGCCTAGGTTACCCCTACGCTGGGGGACGGCCGGAGGCTCTACCTAAAGGTCTTCTACTGTGAAGACCGGGATATGTCGAGGTGCGGGGGCCGGGCTAGATCCATACCAGTGCGGCGGAACACCTGTGTCGGCCGGAGGCGGATCTAGAAGCTCACCCTGCCCAGAAGAATGAGGAGGACGCAGCCGAAGATGGCCACGTTGAGGAAAACGAGTAGTGAGATGTAGAACCAGTGACGTTTCTCAAGGTAGCGGAACACCGCAGTGCACCTCACTCCAATCGGCTGCAGAGCTTCACGTCCCCGGCCAATACCTCTCGGCGAGTGCCGTCGTCCTGCCTCACAAACAGGCTGCCCTCTGGGGTCACGAACTCCGCGGTTCCCGAGTAGCGCTCACCACCGGCTTCTACGGTCACCCGACGGCCCAGGGTGCACAGCCGAGACTGCCACTCCTCGACGGGCGATTCGCCACTCGCCAGTCGAGCATAGCGACGACTAAGGGCGCGCAACAGCGCGAGCAGGAGAGGCCCGCGATCCACCTCGATGCCTGTCGCCTCGCGGAGGCTGATCGCCGCCTGCCCGATCTCCGGGTGGGAGCTCAGGTCGGCGTTGACGTTCAGCCCCAGCCCCACTACCGCCCAACGCAGGTAGCCATCATAGGGCTCGAGCTCCGCCAGGATGCCCCCCAGCTTGCGTTCCCCAAGCAGCACGTCATTGGGCCATTTCAGGTCCGCCCGAATACCGAGCGTAGCCTCGATGCCCTCCAGCGCCGCTAAGCCAACCAGCATGGTCAGCTGAGCCGCACGCTGCACCGGCATGGTATGCCGAAACAGAACTGATAGGAGTAAGGAACTGCCCGCCGGCGCCACCCACCGGCGACCGAGCCGCCCGCGCCCGTGTGTCTGCTCGTCGGCCACGACTACCAGGCCATCCGGCGCACCCTGCTGGGCAAGGCTTCGGACGTCGTCGTTGGTGCTCGCCGTCACCCGACGATACACGAGGTTGGCCCCGACCTTGAGCCCCTTTGCCCGCTCGGCAGCTTCCTGGAGCCAGGGCGGGTACTGCCACCAATCCTGCGATGTCGGGTGATCCTGCGGCATGTCGGGAAAGGTACGCTCTCGTAGCCCGGCTGTCAAGTCACAATGTGGGCTGCCATGCCACCTGCCCCTTAGGCACCCCGGTCCGACCCGGCGGCGCTGGGCTCAGGGAGCTTGGCCCCGCCCAGCCGGCGACGAAACAGGCCCAGCACCAGGTCCATGTCCGCCGTGCGCGTGACCCCGAGGGCCAGCAGCCCTATCCCATAGACCCCGGCTCCGGCCGGGATGAGGGCTGGCCACGGCACCCCCGCCCCCCGCAGCAGGTACAGACAGATGCCCATGGCCCCAGCGGCGACCACCGGGCGCCAGACCAGATCCACCCACGGCAGCGGGTCCAGGTGACGGTACACGCGGCGCATGAAGGGCACCAGGAGAGCCATCTCGGAGAGCACGGTGACCACGGCCGCACCCCGGAAGCCGAACGTCGGGATCGCGGCCAGGTTGCCCAGCAGGTTGAACCCCACCCCGATGACGAACGCCCTGGTCAGGTAGTGCTGCTCGTCGAGGGCGATCAGCACGTACTGGGTCACGCTGTTGACGAAGCCCAGGGGCATGTACCAGATGAGGATCTGCAGAGCCAAGGCGGACTCGGGCAGGTACTCGGGCCCCGCCAGGATCAGAATGAGCTCCCGGGCGATGAAGCAGGTGCCCAGGGCCAGCGGTATGCTGATGAGGAACAGCAGCCGCAGGGACAGCTGGTAGGCCCGCTGCAGTGAGTCCTTCGCCGAGCGGGCATAGCGGGACATCACCGGGAACAGAGCCATCGTGAAGTAGCTGGGGATGATGTCCAGGCCCCGGATGTAGCGATAGGCCGCGCCGTAGTAGCCAACTTCGACGCTTCCCCGCATCGGCTGCAGCAGCAGCACGTCCACCTGGAAGAATACCGTCGCCAGCAGGTGGTTGATCATGAGCGGGAAGGACTCGCGCACCATGCCGCGCGCGAACCCGCGGTCCAGGGACATGGTGGGCCGGAAGTAGTCACGCCCCAGGAGGTACCCCAGCACCGTCACCGTGAAGAGGTTGCTGGCGATGGAGGCGAAGGCCAGCCCCACGAACCCCCCGCCGGCCAGCAGGATCACCGCCCCCAGGGTGACCTTCACCAGGGTGGTGCCGGTGCTCACGAAGGCCGGGTGCTCCATGCGCTCGTGGGCATAGAACACCGAACTGAAGGCATCGGCGACGTTGCCCAGGAACACGGCCACGCTGAACACCGCGATCGCCGCCACCACGTCCAGCGTCAGCCCGCTCCAGAGCACATAGCCCACGAGCAGCAGGGCCATCACCGGCAGCGAGCCCAGCCACAGCAGCCCCCGCACCCCCAGGGCGTTGCCCAGCAGGTGCCGCCCCCGCTCAGGCGACCGGGCTATCTCCCGGGTGACGAACGTGCCCAGCCCAAACCGCACCAGGATCTCGAAGTAGCCAATGAAGGTGACGGCGAACTGGTAGCGCCCTGCCCCCTCCGGCGCCAGGATGCGCAGCATGAGCATGGCGAATGCCATGTCTATGAGCTTGTTCAGAAGCGAGAGGGACATGGGCGTGAGGCTGTTCTTGGCCACCCGCCGGGCCGTCTGCTCCTCCCCTTCCCGCCGGTAGTAGCGGCCCCAGAGCCAGGCCAGCGCCACCAACAGGAGCGCCACCCCGGCAATGAAGCTCAGGTACAGCCCGATCTGGAAGGAGCGGGGCATGTAGTCGAAGCGGATCTCCCAGTCGCCCGCCGGCAGCTCCACCGCCCG
Source organism: Anaerolineae bacterium (assembly GCA_050945695.1). Taxonomy (GTDB): domain Bacteria; phylum Chloroflexota; class Anaerolineae; order DRVO01; family DRVO01; genus Ch71. Next base: position 3,936 of record JBMNTK010000141.1, read on the forward strand.
GAAGGCACCGTAGGCCCGCTCGATGGGGCGCTGCACCTCGGGCTCAGCGCTGCCGAAGGGCCGAATGTAGGCCCGCCAGCCGGCGAAGTATGCATCGGTCAGCACCACCCAGGCCGGCTGGTCCAGCGAAGCCCGAACCAAGACCTCGGTCTCGGACCGCTCCAGGATGGTCACCGGCAGGAGATGCCCCTCCGGTGCTCCCAGTTCCTCCTCCGCACCCTCCAGCAACACCTCGGTCCGGGGGTCGGCCTGGGCCAGCGCCTGGTGCAACGCTTCACTGGGCACCCGCCGGGCCCGGTTGAGGGCAAAGGCTCGGGGCAGATGGTCCAGGTTGCGGTAGATCAGCACCTCGCCCTGATAGACCAGCTCGTAGCCCGGGCGCTCGATGGGCTGGGAGCTGAGGACGTAGCGCACGTTGAGCAGGTCGAGCAGGGGCGAATCTAGCGACTCTACCTCAGACAGCGGGGCGATGCGGTTGTAGAGCAGCTCGTCCTGGGTCTCCACCAGCCCCATGTACTCCACGTACTGGCGAGGGATGATGGAGTCGTAGCCCCGGATGTCCTCTAGCCCATAGAGCATGGCGCCGTTGGCGTTGAGGGGCTTCTCCCCCGGGGCGATGAACGTCGTCAGCCGCCAGGGCTCGGTGTCCTCTTGCAGGAACTTGACCGCCGGCGGCACTTGCTCCAGCAGGCTCGGGTTGGCCCGGGGGTAGAACCCGTAGCCTACGGCGAACAGGTCCGCCACTAGGACCGCACCGGCGAGCGCCGGCCAGGCCGCGTGGCGGCGCGCGGCAGCCACTAGGGCCAGTCCGCTTCCCAGCAGGCTCAAGGCGAGGACGAGGCCGTTACGGTACTGGTAAGAGATGAGCATGCGGCCATCGGCGAAGGCGCGCTGGGTGAGCTCTGAGGTCGCCAGCACCCGGTCCGCTAGGCCCACGAACGGATCGGGATACACCAGCACCACCAGGAGCAGCGCCAACCCGCCGGCGCCAGCGATGGCCGCCAGGCGCCCGATGACCCGCCCGGCCCTGGACCCGATCCCACCTTCGGGGTCAGTCACGGCTGTGAGCCCCAGCCCCGCCAGAGCGGCTATGCAGAGGGTGTAGGGGAAGACCCAGCGGAAGGGCGAGTGCAGCTGATCCACCCCCGGAAGCAGGAACACCAGCCGGTAGAGGGGAGTGCCGAACACCAGCAGCAACGAGGCCACCGCCAGGATGGCGAAGAACAGGGCCCGGCGGCGGGTGCGCCGGCTAAGTACCGCGGGCACGGCCAGCAGCAACGGCAGAATCCCCACGTAGGACCCCGCCTCCACGTAGTTCTTCCAGGTGGGCAGCCCCTTGCCCCAGGCCACCTCGGTCATGGGCTCGCCCAGGGCGTTGTGGGTGATGGGGACAACGCGCAGGCTCATCACGTCCAGGTAGGAGTGAATGCTGGGGTTGCCGAAGAGGTCAGGGATCAAGAAGGTGGCCGCCTGCCGCCAGGGGTAGGCCCAACCGATCACGTCCTCGTAGGTGACCTGGTAGCCGGCAGCGCCCGACCGGAAGTTGGTCTGCACCAGCTCATACAGCGGCAGCAGCTGGATGGCGCCCAGCGTCACCCCTAGGGCCGCCACCCCTAGTGCCAACACGGCCGCCCGCCAGGGCATCCGCCGCTGCCCGAACCACTCTTGGGCCAGGCGCCAGGCCGTGTACAGGCCCATCACCAGTAACACGTAGTAGGTGATCTCCACGTGTCCGGCCAGGATCTGCAGCCCCAGGAAGGCCGCGCCCGCCACCAGCCAGGGCACCCCCGCCCGCAGTCCGGCGCCGGGCTCAGTCGTGCGGCGAAGCAGCATTTCCAGCGCCAGCAGACACCAGGGCAGCCAGGCTGCGGCCGCGATCATCATGGTGAACCCGACGCTCACCACCATGAAGGCACTGAAGGCGTACGTCGCCCCGGCCACGAAGGCCGCGCCCACCCGCGCCCCGATGGCCCGGGCGAACACGTACATCCCCACTGCGGCCAGGCTCAGCTGCAGGGCTGAGAAGATCCCATAGGCTTGGGACAGGGGTAGGACGTAGAAGAGGACGCTAAAGGGGTAGAGAGCAGAGTGCTGGCCGGCCGCCAGGAAGGGCACGCCGGTGAAGATGAGCGGGTTCCATAGCGGCAGCTCCCCCTCGGCCAGGCAGTGGCGCAGGAAGAGCTTCCAGGCGTAGTTCTCGAGGACGAGGTCGCTCAGCAGCTCGTTGTGAGGCGTGAGGGACGTGCCGGCCGGGGCCGCGCTACGCCAAGGCTCCCAAGCCAGGAGATTGTCGGCCGGGATGAGCGTCCGCCCCCCGAATACCACCGGCCAGAAGAACAGGAAGGGCAGGACCGCCAGCAGGGCTATAGCCAGGAGATCGGAACGGCGCTTCACGGCCGAACGCCACGGGCTCCTTCCGGCGCAGTCTGGGCGATGGGCGCGAGGTGCCGGTAGCGCCACTTGATCTGCCACACCCTCCAGGCGGCCTCCAGCTTCACCGGGATGCTCATCTTGGACTTGCCGATGCGCCGATCCTCGAAGTGAATCGGCACCTCCAGCACCCGGAAGCCCAGCCGTTCGCAGAGGTAGGCCATCTCCACCTGGAAGATGTAGCCGCTCGACCCCACCCCGTTCAGGTCAATTGCCTCCAGCACCTGGCGCCGAAAGCACTTGAACCCGGCGGTGGCATCGCGCACGTTCAACCCCAGGATGAGTCGGCTGTAACACTGGTTGGCCCACCACGAAAGCAGGTAGCGCCAGACGCTCCAGCGTTTGTCCGTGCTGCCACCGGCAACGTAGCGCGACCCTACGACCACGTCATAGCGGCGGGCCTCCTCCAGAAGCCGGGGCACGTATGCCGGCGAGTGGGAGAAGTCCGCGTCCATCTGCACCACGTAGTCAGCGCCGGCGGCCAGAGCGTGCCTGAACCCGGCCACGTACGCCGTGCCCAGCCCCAGCTTGCCGGTCCGGTGCATCACCTCTATCTGGCCTGGGTGAGCTCGGGCCAGCTCATCAGCGATATCGCCCGTCCCATCGGGCGAGGCATCATCCACCACCAAGAGCTTGAGCCCCGGCACCTCCAGGGCAAGCAGATGCTCGGCCAGAGCGGCCAGGTTATCAGCCTCATTGTAAGTCGGGACGACGACGTAGACGGTCAGGGGAGCACCCCCGTTGTGGAGTGGTGCGGCGATTATAGCCCAGGTCAGGGCGAATGGGGAATAGACGAGAGGCAGCACAAGCTCAAGCCGCCCCACCTCGGCCGGAGGAGGGAACCTAACCCCCCGCCCCCCTTCCCTGAACGGGAAGGGGGGCAGACTCCCCTCTCCCACACGTGGGAGGGGGGAGGGGGGTGAGGGCTCTCCACCCCGCCAGCCATCGCCGTTTCGCTCCGCGAAACGGCGCTGGACGGGGGTTAGGTTCCCACGGGCGGGACTCCGGGCCGAACCCCTCCGCGTTTCCTCAGCGCTCTCCGCGCTCTCTGCGGTCAATTCCCTCCCGAAATGCCACCTAACTAGTAGGCATTCCGAGGCCCAGATGCTACAATGGGCGTTAACGATCACTACTAAGCAAGGCCGTCCTCAGCAGAGAACGGCACAGAACAGGAGTAGGATGCCTGGACAAGACAACGACCCGCAGCTGGGCGATCTGACCCAGACCGAAACCGGCACCGTTTCTCTGAAGGCGGTGGCACGGGAAGTGGCCGAGTGTGCTCGCTGCACCGAGGCCCTGCGGGAGAAGATACAAGGCATGCGAGGCGTGGCGGTGGCCCACCTCGATGAATCCGGTGACTCCTTGGTGCTCACCTATGACCCGTCCCTGGCCGGGCTGAGCGCCATCGAGGACGTGGTGCGCGAAGAGGGCCTGCGCCTGGACGCCCGCTACAAGCACCTCAACCTCCACGTGGAGGGACTGCACTGCGCCGACTGCGCCACAGCGCTCCAGCGTGCCCTACACGACCTGCCCGGCGTGCTCTCCGCTGAGGCCAACGTCGCCTCGGCGACCCTCAAGCTAGAGTACGATGCCGTCCAGGTGGACCAGAGCGCCATCGTGGCCCAGGCCCGGCGGGCCGGCTTCGAGCTGGAGCCTCCCGCCTCTGGGGCCCTCAACCTGATCGTGTCCGGGCTCGACTGCCCGGACTGCGCCCGGGAGCTAGAGGAGCAGATCGGCGCCATTGATGGGGTGGAGTTCGTCGAGCTGGACTTCACCACCGGCCGCATGACGGTGGTAGCCCACCCCGGCACCGAGGTACTACCGGCGATCCGGGCGGCGGTGGAGGCGGAGGGAGCAACGCTCTCGGAGGGCGAGGAGCGGGTGCCCACCGCGCCCGGGGTTGTTGACCTGGTCCGCAAGGACTGGCCGGTAGCTATCGCCGGGGTGCTCACCCTGGCCGGGTTCCTCCTCGGCGCGGCCGGTGCACCGGTCCCCGCCGATGTCGCCTTCCTGCTGGCCATCGTGGTGGGCGGGTTCCGGGTGGCTCGGTCGGGCCTGCGCACGCTGCGGGTGTCCCATACCCTCAACATTGACGTGCTCATGACCGTGGCCGTGGCGGGCGCCATCGCCATCGGCGAGCTGAGCGAGGGTGCGACCGTGGTCGTGCTCTTTGCCCTCGGAGAGGCGCTGGAAGGCTACACCATGGATCGCGCTCGCCGGGCCATCGCTCGGCTGATGGACCTGACCCCGCGTCAGGCCACCCGACTGCGAAACGGTGGGACAGAGCGGGTAGCGGTGATGTCGCTGGTTCCCGGCGACGTGGTGCTGGTGGCGCCCGGGGAGAGCATCCCCGTGGATGGCGTGGTGGCCGTCGGACAGACGAGCGTGGACGAGGCCACCATCACCGGCGAGTCGGTGCCCGTGGCCAAGGCCCCCGGCGATCAGGTCTACGCGGGCACCGTCAACGGCATGGGCTCCCTACAGGTGCGCGCCTCGCGGCCGGCCAGCGATTCCACCGTGGCCCGGATCGTGCGCATGGTGCAGGAGGCTCAGTCCCGCCGGGCACCGAGCCAGCGGCTGGTAGAGCGCTTCGCTCGCTACTACACGCCCGCGGTCATGGTAGGCGCTGTGATGGTGGCGGCTATCCCGCCAGCGTTGGGCCAGGGCCCCTTCCGCGACTGGCTCTACCGGGCCCTCGTGTTGCTGGTGATCTCCTGCCCCTGCGCCCTGGTGATCTCCACCCCGGTGGCCGTGGTAAGCGCCATCGCCCGGGCAGCGCGGCGCGGCGTCATCCTCAAGGGCGGCGCCTACCTGGAAGCCCTGGGCCAGATCCGGGTGCTGGCGCTGGACAAGACGGGCACCCTGACCGGCGGCCGGCCGATGGTCAGCGAGGTGCGGTCGCTGAACGGGGCATCTGAGGACGAAGTGCTAGCCATGGCGGCTGCCGCCGAGGCCCGCTCCGGACACCCCCTGGCCGCGGCCATCGTGCGCGAGGCGGCCACACGGGGGCATACCATCGCCGGCGGGGCCGAGGTCCTGCAGGAGACGCCCGGCCGAGGAGTCGAGGCCGTCGTCGCCGGGCGGACGGTGTGCGCCGGGCAGCTGGAGTTCGTGCGCGAGCGGTGCGGGCTGTCGGTGGACGGGGCGGACCATCAGGCCGACCTCATGCGGGAGCGCGGCCAGACGGTAGTGGCCGTGGCCTCGGCGGGCGAACTCGTGGGTCTGATAGGCCTGTCGGATTCGCCCAGGCCGGAGGCGGCCGGTGCCGTGAAGCAACTGCGCGACCTCGGCCTCCACTTGGTGATGCTCACCGGCGACAACGAGCGCACCGCCGCCGCCATGTCGCAGGAGCTGGGCATCCAGGACTACCGGGCAGGGCTGCGCCCGGAGGACAAGCGGGAGGCCGTCGCCCACCTGGTGGGCCATCACGGTCACGTGGGCATGGTGGGAGAGGGCGTGAACGACGCGCCTGCCCTGGCTGCCTCGACGGTGGGGATCGCCATGGGCGCCGCGGGCTCCCATGCCACCCTGGAGACTGCGGACGTGGTCCTCATGGCCGATGACCTGGCCCGGCTGCCCGGCCTGATCCGCCTCGGGCGCCGGACCCGCGGCACCATCACGGCGAACGTGGCCGCCGCTCTGGCGATCAAGGCCCTCTTCCTCGGGCTGGCCGTGGCTGGGGTGGCGACCCTGTGGATGGCCGTCTTCGCCGACGTGGGCGCCTCCCTCCTGGTGATCGCGAACGGGATGCGCCTGCTGCGAGCGGAGGTCTAGGGGCCGGCGGGCCTGGCCCTTCCGCGCCATGCCAAGGGGCGCTCGGGTTGATACCGAGCGCCCCTTCGTATCATCCCGCGCGCCTCTCCGCCTCATCCCGGGCAGCCTTCCACGTCACTTCAGGCGCCTCTCCGCCTCCCCGGAGCCCCCTCTGTGTCACTCCGAGCACCCCTCTGTGTCATTCCGAGTGCCCCTTCATGTCACTCCAAGCGCCTTCCATGTCATTCCGAGCGAAGCGAGGAATCTGCCGGCGCGGAGTGCCGCTCCTTGAGGCGCCTTAACGAAAACAGGGGCAGGCACGGTGGCCTGCCCCTACGTGGCCCCTCTCGTTAGGCCTCGACGATGACCTCTACCCCATCGGCGGACGCCAGCTCCTTGGCGAAGGCCTCGGCCTCCTCCCGGGTGGGCAGGGTCTTGGT
>JBMNTK010000142.1:0-10547 GCA_050945695.1 Anaerolineae bacterium
AGGGCCACGGGCGTATTGTGCCCTTGGGGTCAATGCAGCGGGTGATGCGGGAGTCGGTGGAGGCGGCGACGCAGTACGTTCGTGTCCACCACAAAGACCTCGGGATTGCCGGCGACTGGTACGACAACAACGATGTGGCCGTTCTGGCCACCATGATGGGGATCCCCAAAGAAGGGCCCTCGGCGGGCGTGACTATCGTGACAGGCATCGTGTCTGCCCTCACCGGGCGCGCCGTGCGCCCGGATATCGCCATGACGGGCGAGATCACGATCATGGGTAAGGTCTTGCCTGTAGGCGGAATACCGGCGAAGTTGTTGGCGGCCATCGAGGCGGGAGTTCGCACAGTGATCTTGCCTGCCGAGAACGAGCAGGACGTGCGCTACCTGCCGGACTATATGCAGGGCAAGCTGGACCTGGTTTACGTTGACAACATCCAGGAGGCACTGGCAGCAGCGCTGGTGTAGTAGCAGCGGCCCCTGGCCCACACCTGGCGGAGGCTCTCGGTCGAGTAGCCCTGGCTGGTCGGCCGGACCGGCTGTAGCAGTTGCCTTGACGGCATGGTTTCGCCATCAACTGAGCCCGCCGCACACGCAAGAACGGGGCTGGGTACGTACCCAGCCCCGCCCATCTGTCCCCCCGGCGCGACTCGAACGCACGACACGCGGTTTAGGAAACCGCTGCTCTGTCCATCTGAGCTACGGGGGGATACATAACAATGATACCTTCCGGAGGGTCAAAGGTCAACTGCGGGCCCCCTCCAACAGCCCCGCTGTCAGGTCGTAGTTGTGGGGCTCCGATGGCAACCTAACCTCACCCGTCCAATACAGCGGCACTATACTCTCATGCCGGGAGCCGTGCGTGCGCACCCGCACCTCGATCGGCGTCTCCGGGAACTCCCCAAACACCGTGTCCGCTTCCCCCAGCACCACCAAGTCCCCGATCCTCGCTGGCATCAGGTCCAGCTCCCTCTCCGCCTCCTCCCGGGTGTGGACCTCCTCCACTCCCGGGCACTCCCGAAGCGCCTGGACCGCCTCCGCTGCCTGCTCCGGCCGCTCCAGGTACACGTACGCCGCCCCACCTAGGTTCTGGTGATGGGCCACGTAGCGGTCTCGGATGATGGGCAGAGCCCGCGACGCTATCCCCGCCCGGGCGAGCACCTGTTGCAGGTCCACGCCTCGCTTCTTGGCCGACATGCCGTGATCGGCGGTGATGTAGACCTCCCGGTCGGGCCGATCCTCCAGGATGCGCCCCAGCCGCGCATCTAGTCCCTCCACGTGCCTCACCGACTCCTCATCCTCGGGCGCGTGCCGGTGCATCACCCCATCGGTGGTGGAGCAGTAGACCAGGCCTGGGTCCTGTTCCCGCATCACCACCCGCAGAGCCTCGAGCAGCCACAGGTTCACCCCAGGGGAGTAGATGCCCGGGGCCGGGCCCGCCACCTCGATCAGGTGGGTAGGGGGCGCCTCAGCAGAGCAGGAGAAGTCGGCACCGGAGTCCAACAGATGCAGGAGCTTGGCCTTCGAGGTGAGCAGGGCCGTGGTCATTCCCAGGCGCTTGGCCTGCTCCAGCAACGTCGGGCGCAAGAGGAAGTCGGGCGACTCCATGTACTGCTCCTGGCCGGTGCGCCGGTCCAGCCAGTAGTTGGCGGTGATGCCGTGCAAGCGGGGAGGGGTGCCGGTGATGATGGAGGCGTTGTTGACGTTGGTCACCGAAGGCAGGGCCGAGCGGCCCAGCGCCGGCCCGCCGGCCAGGCTGTCCAGGACCGGGGTGTGGGCCGCCGCCAGGTACTCAGGCCCCAACCCATCAATGCAGACTACCAGGATCCGTCGTTCCACAGTAGGCACCAAATACACGAGGCGCGGGGTAACCCGCGCCTCGGAGCTTGCACGCGGTTGAGCTAGCGGGACCGGACGCGCTGCATAGCCAGGGACAGGCCGATGCCGCCCAGCAAGAGCAGACCGCCAGCCACTAGGGCCAGCGTAGCCCACGGCGGGGTCAGCGGGGCGCCGCCCGTCTGCGGCAGGGCCGGAACCGCGGTGGCAGTAGCAGCGGCGGCCGGGGTTTCCGTCACGGCGGCAGGAGGAGTGGCGGTAGCCTCAGCCGCCGGCGTCTCCGTCACTTCGGCCGGCGGGGTCGCCGTGGCTACCTGCTGGCCCTCGAGGCCGCCGGTCACCTGGAAGGGCGGGGACACGATCTCGCCGTTCACACTGACGGGCGGGTCGCCACCGGGGAACTCGAACTCGCCCTCGGCTCCGGTGTCGGTGTGCAACATGGCAAAGAGCGTTTCCGTGGCCTGGGAGACGTCAATCTCCACCACGACATTGGTGTTCTCACCGTCCACTACCGGGGCAAAGCCGATGACCGCCCCGAAAGTGCCGCCTTCCTCCCTGTGGATGACGATCCAGCCGGGCCCGTCGGAGACGACCGAGGCCACGGTGACCGTCCCATCCACGATGGCCTGATCCTCTACCGTCACGGAAGGAGTGACCTGAGCGGAGACCGGCAGGGCCAGAAGGGCCACTACCGCCAAGACTAGGAGAAGACTGAACGAGGCACGCACCTTTCTCATCTGACATTCCTCCAACTACGAATACCTACCAATTACTAAGCTAACCCGAGACCACGAGCCTTACCGGTGTTGTCCTGGGCTGACGGGCCTCGGATCACGTCACGACAGGCATCAGCTGACGATATACTCCTCCTAACCTCGAGACTAACACGTTGCCCTAAGGGCACCGTGGACCGAGTATATCCTAACAACCGGACCTGTCAAGCGTTTACAGCGCCCCACCAGCGGGGATCGGGTAGCGGGCGGACGGCAGCCTCACGCAATGGCGCAGAGACGCCAAGCCACTTGTCCCTCCGCGGCTTGGCGTCTTCGCGTGAGTGGTAGGGCGGCCACAGGTGCCGCCCCATCAGCCCGCTACCCGATCCCTCGGGCCAGACACTGCTTGACGACGGCAAGGCAAATCTCCACCACTGTATCGGTGTTGATAACTAGTGCATGCACGTCGTCCCGATTGCCTGACATCTCCAGCAAGAAGGAGGCAGCCGCTCCCTTTTCGGCGGCGTAGGAGGCCAAGTACGGCTGGTCCGGGCCAATGTCCACCGCCCGATCGAGGTTCACCTGCTGGTAGGGGCCACCATACGGCCGCTGCACCAGGAATCGGTCCTTCAGCCGCACTTGGACGTCCTTCTGGATGGCATCGAAGAGGTCCCGGTCGCCCCGGTGGCCTCGCAACATGACATAATCGGCGGTGTGGAAGTCAACCAGGGCCACCGGGCGGAAGCGATCAATGATCCCCTGCATGATCTGGGTCTCGCGCTCAGACGCTGCGCGGGTGCCGTTGTAGTTGTAGTCCCAGGGCACCAGCACGTCCTGACCGCCCGTGGCGGGCTGCCAGCCGCAGTCGAAGTTGCGGTTCAGGTCCACCCCGTGAGCGTTCTGGCGGGTGAAGTGATCGTAGCCCCAGGGATTCTGGATGGGCAGGATCTTGTAGTGGAAATGGCGAGTGTTGAGGCCTTCCACGGTTCGGTCTTGGGAGATGACCTCGGCGAAGCGCAGCAGCCCATACGCATTCTCCCACTCCCACCCGTGAATGGCCGCTCCCAGGTATATGGTGGGTCGGGCCGGGTCTCCCAGGTTGAGGGACCACATCTGACGCCCATCGCTGCAGGGGCCCTCGGCCTGGATGGTCAGCTCCGGGTAGCGGGCGGCCGTCTCGTGCATGAGGTCCACGAACTCGTCATAGCCCAGCCGCCGGGGGTAATGGCGGCCGTAGCGCACGCCCGAGCCCATGAGGTTGGCCAGGAAAAGGTACTTGTTGGTAGCACCCTTGGAGTTGAAGTAGGGCCGGCCGGGCGAGAGCATGTCCAGGGCCAGGATCCGGCCCTTGCCCACCCTCTCCTCCACCATCACCGCCCCGCCATTGACGGTGGATGTGCCCAGGACGGTGGTACCATCGCCCTCGCGCACTCCCATGACCTGGCGCTGGAGGGCCTGGTTGTCGTACATCTCCTCCGGGGCGCCGGAGACCGTGCCATACCACCAGAGGATATCGCCCAGGGCGAAGCCCCGGGTGATGTCGGTAACGGCCTCGATGCGCATCCCGGGGAGCATCCGGTCCAGGACGTGCGTCTTGCTGAAGTGCAGGCCGCGGTAGTGAGCGTACTCGAACAGGCAGGAGAGCACCTGCCCGCCGGCCCGGGCATACTCGGTGATGGCCCCGTAGTCCAGTTTGGTCACGTTGCCGCCCGCCGTCACTACAGTGATGACGGTGCGGAAGGATGAGAGGACCTCTGGGCCATGAGGCTGGGTGGTGAAATCCAGTCGCTGCACCCGTTCGGGGTAGAGCACGTCCAGGTCTTCGGCCAGGGCCCCATTGGGCCGGTCCGTTAGAAGGAGGATGTCTTTCTGCTGGGCCACGGCGAACCACCTCCGGTGATGAGTGGAGACACGCGCTTGGCCGGCCGTGCCCAGTCGTGCTCTGCCACGGGACAGGGCAAACTCGGCAGCCGGCCGGGCGAGTGTAGCGCACCGGCGAGTCCCTGGGAAGCGGGACTATTCGAGCGCTAACCTTAGCCCAAGGAATCACGTGAGGGCCTATGTTGCGGTCAGATGCTTGTTCCTTATCCTTAGCTATACCGATACATTTGACAACCACTGCTACACAGTAGATGCTCTAAGGGTGTCAGCTGTTCAGGGAGATACGTTCTTGCTGTGCGTGGTTGGTGACGCACGTATGGGGGAAAGGCTAAGCCAAGGTGACTGACAACCCCAGACCGGATCTGGTCCTTGACCTGGGCCTCATACTGGAGAACTCCAGTCAGCCCTTCGCCGCCGGCACCCCTGATGGCAGGCTCCTCTACTTCAACCGAGCGTTCTGTGAACTCACCGGCTACAGTGCCGAGGAGCTGCCCTCGGTGAGCTGGACCACCGACCTCACCCCACCCGAGTGGCATGACCTCTTGGCCAGGATGCTCGACGAACTGCACCGCACCGGTCGGCCCCAACGCTACGAGCAGCAGCTGGTCCACAAGGATGGGTTCCTGGTGCCGGTAGAAGTGCTCATGCACGAGGCACCCGACGAGCAGGGGCAGGTCGCCTACCACTACGCCTTCTTTACCGACATCAGCGAGCGCAAACGGGCCCAGGTCCTCCAGCACTCGGAGTGGCTTCACCGGCTGGTAGCGGAGAACGCCAACGACTGGTCCTTCTGGGTGGGGCTGCGGGGGCAGTTCCTCTACGTCTCGCCCTCCTGTGAGCGCATCTGTGGCTACCGCGCCGAGGAGTTTGAGGCCGACCCCGGCCTGTTCCGGCGGATCATCCACCCGGATGACCAGGCGATCATTGATGAGCACGAGCGGGTGCAGCACACGCCGGACGCGCCTCCGGCTACCATCGAGTACCGGATCATCACCGCCTCCGGCGAGGTGCGCTGGGTGGAGCACGTGTGCCAGGCCGTCCACGCTGACGATGGCACCTTTTTGGGAAGGATGGGCGCCAAGCGGGACATCACCCGGCGCAAAGAGATCGAGCAGGAACGAGAACGCCTCGAGGAGGAGAACCGCCGCGCGCGGGCCTTCGTGGAGGCTGTGCTCGAGTCCATCGCGGAAGCGGTTCGCGTGCACGATTCAGAGGGCCGTATTGTGCTGCTCAATCCCGCCGCGCAACGCCTCCTCCCTTACTCGCCAGAACAGCTAGACCAGCCCTACGCACAACGCCTTCTGGCCCGCACCTTCCTGACCGAAGACGGCAAACCCTGCCCCTTGGAGGAACTCCCCGTTGCCCGGGCCCTCCGGGGTGAGACGGTGCGCTCCGTCATCATGGGCACGGAGGTGCCGGGCATGGGGCTGCGCTGGTTCTCCTACAGCGCTGCTCCTGTGCGGACGAACGATGGCACGACCCTGGGTGCGGTGGTTACCTCCGCCGACATCACCGAGCTGCGTCAGACGCAAGAGCGACTGGAGGAAGCCCGGGCGCAAGCTCAGGAGGCGGCTCGGCAGGCCGAGCTCCGATCGGCTGAGCTCGATGCCATCTTCAGCACCATCCCTACCGGTGTGATCGTCTATGGGCCGGATGGCCGCATCGTGCGCATGAACGAAATGGCTACCCGGCACGTCGCCTATCCGGGCGAAGGCGTTGGCCTTTCGGTCTGGGAGCGGGCGAAGTTCCATACCTACATACGCGAGGACGGGACTGTTCTTCCTCCCTCGGAGTGGCCCGCGGAAAGGGCCCGGCGAGGCGAGGTGGTCCGCGAAGAGATCTTGGGCCGGCCCTTCCCCGATGGCGAGGTTCGCTGGAGGACCACCAGCGCCGCCCCCATTCGTGCCAGCGATGGTTCGGTGACCGGCGCCGTGGTGGCTTTCCATGACATCACCGAAATGCGCCGAGTCCAGGACAGGCTGCAGACGGTGGTCGAGGAGTTGGCCACTCAGAACGAGGAACTGATCATCCAGCGGAACGAGCTCTCGCGGCTCCATGCCGAGCTCGATGCCACCATCGAAGCCACGGCGGACGGCATGGTCATACTCTCCCCTCAGGGGCGGCTGGTACGCATGAACGCCGCCGCCATGGAGATGCTGGGGCTGAAGGAAGGCTACTTGCCCACTTCGCTGGAGGAGCTGGGCCAGCTGCTGATTCTGACCGATGAGGCCGGTCACCGGCTAACCCTAGAAGACTGGCCCTCTGTGCGAGTTCTGAGCGAGCATCGCGCCTGTATGGAGCTGCTCTGCGCCCATACACGAGATGGGCGAAAGCGGTGGCTGACGGTCGCTTCCTCCCCCATTACTAGCCAGAACGGCCGCTTCATGGGTGTCGTCACCGGCTTCACGGACGTGACCGAGCTGCGAGAGGCTCGAGAGCACCTGCAACACGCCAACGAGGAGCTCCAGGCCCAGGCCGAGGAGCTGACCGTCCAGAACGAAGAGCTGATGTCCCAACGCAATCAGCTGGAACAGCTGGCCCAAGTGCTGGAGGTGGAGCGGAGCCGACTGCGCACCGTGATTGACAGCGCCCCCATGGCAGTGGTAGTCACTGATGAGAAGGGTCGCATCATCATGGCCAACCCTCGCGCCCGAGAGCTGTACGCCCGGCCGATTCCGCATCTCGACGACCCCACCCACTGCACGCTGGAGCTATGCCTGCCCGATGGTACGCCCTGCGAGCCTCAGGACCTGCCTCTCACCCGCTCCGCCCTGCACGGCGAGGTATGCCGGAATGTGGAGCTGGTCGTGGATTGGCCGGATGGCCAGCGCCGTGACTTGCTCGTCGCCAGTGCGCCGATCTTTAGTGGAGCGGGCAAGGTGATTGGGGCGGTAGGGGTGTTCGAGGACGTGACCGCCCTCAAGGACCTGGAGCGGGAGCGGGAGAGCCTGGAGCGATCGAAGGACGAGTTCCTGTCCGTCATCTCCCACGAGCTAAGGACGCCCCTCGCCTCGATCATGGGCTATAGCGAGATCCTCCTCGACGAGGGGTTGAGATCCGACCCGGAAGTGCAGCAGGAGTTCCTGCAGGCCATCTTCGACAGCGCCGGCAGGCTGAACCTGCTCTTGGATGACCTGCTGGACCTTACCCGACTGGGCCAGCGCACCTTCCGCCTGATGGTGGAGCCGGTCCAGCCAAGTCGGCTCTTGGAGCGGGTGCTGGACCTGATGCGCCCGATGGCCAAGGAGAAGGACCAGCACCTGGAGCTCGAGATCCAGAACGAGCTCCCGACCCTGATCGCCGACGCCCAGCGCCTGGGGCAGGTACTGGGCAACCTGGTGAGCAATGCCATCAAGTTCAGCCCCAAGAACAGCAGCATCAAGCTTCTTTGTCACTCCACCGACGGAGAAGTCCAGATTGCTGTGACTGACAGTGGGCCGGGCATCGCCGCAGAAGACATCCCGCACGTATTCGAGCGCTTCTATCGGGGCAGAAATGCCAGCCGAGCCTCGGGTACCGGTCTTGGCCTATATGTTGCAAAGGAGATAGTTGAGGCGCATGGAGGCTGCCTCGAGGTGGAGAGCGAGCCTGGCCGGGGTAGCACCTTCCGAGTCAGGCTACCTCTGGGACGCTCGGACACGTAGTAGTGCCCGGAGCGCATAGCCTACAGGGAGAATGGTGTATTCAATAATGGGTGTACAAGGTAAGAAGGCATTGATTGCGGATGACGATCCGGCCATCTTGCGGCTGGTGGCCTACTGCCTGGGTGGGATGGGGCTGGCGGTCAACGTGGCGTCAGACGGCAAGGAAGCACTGGACCTTTTCAGGGCCGATGAACCCGATATCGTGATCCTTGATGTCATGATGCCCGAGATGAGCGGCTGGGAGGTCTGCCGGGCGATACGGGAGAGCTCCACCAAGCCGGTGTTGATGATCAGCGCCCGCCGGGAAGAGAAGGATGTGTCCCGGAGCAAGGAATGCGGCGCCAACGCGCACCTGGCCAAGCCATTGCCCCTGCGAGAGCTCATGTCACAGGTGCGGGGGCTGCTGGACGGGGCGCAGCCCGAAGGTGCCTGAAGGGAACGGCGCTCAGGGCTAGGGACGAGCCGACAGCTGGGCAGACAGCTGCTCAGGCGAGGTGACGGGGCGCAGGCAGGTGTAGTCCTCGCAGATGAATGCCGCCGCCCGGCTGTCTATGGGCTCTTTACCCTCCAGAAGGGATAGGTAGGCCTCCTCTCCCGGACGGCGCAATGCCACCACCGTGTGGGGCAGGTACCGGCTCTGTATAGCGCGGAGGAGGGCCTTAGTCTCGGCTCTTCCCGGCTCCCCTACCACGACCACTTGCCGGGAAGGGCTCAGGTATAGGTCCAGCACCCCCAATGTCTGTCCCAGGAACAGCGGCGCCTGGCGCATGGCATCGCCGGTAAGGCTGAGAAGCCGCTTGACTTGCTCCAGATACCCCTGATTCTGGTCTAGGAGCGACAGTCGAAGAAGAGCCTCTGCAGCCAGGGCATTGCCGGAGGGCGTGCCGCTGTCGGTGAACTCCTTGCGGCGTGCTACCAGGTCCTCGTGCTCCGGCCCGGTCTGGAAGAACCCGCCCTGCGGGTCGGCGAACCGGTCTATCATCAGATCGGCCAGCCGCCGGGCCTCCTCCAGCCAGCGCCGTTCGAAGCCGGCCTCATAGAGGGCTACCAGGGCCCGGATCAGGGCGGCATAGTCCTCCTGAAAGGCCAGTCCCCGCGCTTCCCCCTTCACCCAGATCCGATGCAACCCACCGTCGGGGCGGCTCATGTGGTCGAGTATGAACCCGGCGGCGCGCTCGGCCCGGGCCAGGAGCTCCGGTCGGTTCAGGGCGGCACCGCACTCGGCCAGCGCGTGGATCATGAGTCCGTTCCACTCGGTGATCGCCTTATCGTCTCGCCCGGGATGCTGCCGTCGGCGGCGGGCATCGAAGAGGCGCTGCCTGCCTTCGGAGAAGGCCTCTGCTGCTTGCTGGGCTGGGATGCCCAGCTCCTTCCCTACCTCCTCGTCGGTGTGGGCCAGGGAGAGCACCCGCGGGGCGTGGGGGTCGTCCCCTTCCTCCATCCCGAAGTAGGCGCGCATCACTCGGGCCAGGTCCGTGCCCAGGGCCTCCTCTAGCTGAGCTGGGGTCCAGAGGTAGAAGCGGCCCTCCTGCCCTTCGGTATCGGCATCCTGAGAGCTGTAGAAGAGCCCCTCCGGCGAGGTCATCTCCCGTTCGACGTACTCGAGGGTCTGGTCCACCACCCGCAGGAAGAGGGGCCGGGAGGTGATCTGCCAGGCGTGCAGGTAGAGGCGCAGGAGCTGGGCGTTGTCGTAGAGCATCTTCTCGAAGTGGGGTACCAGCCAGACGGCATCGGTGCTGTAGCGGTGGAAGCCACCTCCCAGCTGGTCGTAGATGCCTCCTCGGGCCATCCTCTCTAGGGTGAAGGTGACCATCTCCAGCAGGTCCGAGTCTTCGGTACGGGCCTGACGCTGGAGCAGGAACTCCAGTGCCGAGGGGTGAGGGAACTTGGGAGCCTCCCCGAAACCGCCGTGATCACTGTCGAACTGGCGGGCCAGGGCCTCCTCGGCGCGGTGTAGGGTGGCAGCCTGGGGCTGGCGGTGCGAGGAGGGGAGAGTGAGTTGGGAGCGCAGCTCGTCCACGATCTGGGTGGCGTTCTCGGAGATCCCTTCGGGATCGTCCCGGTAGGCGTCTGCCACCGCCTGCAGGACCTGGCGGAAGGAGGGCATACCCTGGTCAGGCCGAGGCGGGAAGTAGGTGCCGGCGTAGAAAGGACGGCGGTCGGGGGTGAGGAACACGCTCATGGGCCAGCCGCCCTGGCCGGTGAGAAGCTGCACCACCTCCATGTAGAGGGCATCGAGATCGGGGCGTTCCTCGCGGTCCACCTTGATGTTGATGAAGAGGCGGTTCATCAGCTCGGCCGTGGCCGGGTCCTGGAAGCTCTCCCGCTCCATGACGTGGCACCAGTGGCAGGCGCTGTAGCCGATGCTGAGGAAGATGGGCTTGTCCTCTTCCTTGGCCCGGCGGAGAGCCTCCTCTCCCCAGGGGTACCAGTCCACCGGGTTGTGGGCGTGCTGGAGCAGGTAGGGAGAGGTCTCG
>JBMNTK010000143.1:0-10547 GCA_050945695.1 Anaerolineae bacterium
CACAGGCTCGATGCTGCCCTGGGCGTCAGTCTTGACGATGATGTTGAGTTCCTCGGTCTCGCCAGCCTGCAGCCGGCCCAGCAAGTCCTCCAGAGTGACCGCGCGCCGCTCACGCTGAGCAGTCTGGGCAGCCTCGACTCGATCGGCCACCAGCTCCTTGGCCTCCCGGTCGGACTCCACCACCCGGAAGATGTTGCCAGCAGCCGGCACATCGCTGAGGCCCATCACCTGCACGGGCGTGGACGGAGGAGCGGTCTCCACCTGCCGACCGTTCTCATCGAACATGGCCCGCACACGGCCCCAGATGGTCCCGACGACCACCACGTCTCCGCGGCGAAGGGTGCCGTTCTGCACCAGCAGGGTCGCCAAGGGCCCGCGCGAGCGGTCCACGGTGGACTCGATGACGGTGCCGGCGGCCCTGGTATCCGGGTTGGCCCGGCAGTCGAGGTCTTCAGCCTGGAGGGTGATGGCCTCGAGCAGCTCTTCGATGCCCTCAGCCCGCAGCGCCGATACCTCCACCAGGAGGGTATCCCCACCCCACTCGTCGGGCGTCAGCCCCAGTTCGGCCAGTTGCTGCTTGACCCGCTCTGGGTTGGCACCGGGCAGATCCACCTTATTGAGCGCCACGACGATGGGTACCTGAGCGGCCCGGGCGTGGTCTATAGCCTCTCGCGTCTGAGGCATCACGCCGTCATCCGCCGCCACCACCAGCACGGCCACGTCCGTTGCCTGGGCCCCGCGCGCACGCATGGCCGTGAAGGCCTCGTGGCCGGGCGTGTCAATGAAGGTGATCTTGCCGTCGCCGTACTCGACCTGATAGGCACCGATCCGCTGGGTGATGCCACCCGCCTCGGAGGCTACCACGTTGCTCTTGCGGATAGCATCGAGAAGCGTCGTCTTGCCGTGGTCCACGTGCCCCAGGACGGTGACGATAGGCGGGCGCGGCTGAAGGTCGGCTTCCGCCTCGCCGGCATAGAAGTCAAACTTGGTGCTCTTGGGGCGCGCCGGGGCCTGAGCTTCGGCGGCCTCCTCCTCTTCCGGCTCCTCTTCCCGCACCTCAAAGCCCATCTCTGCCGCCACCACAGCAGCGGTATCGAAGTCAATGGGCTGATTGATGTTGGCAAGGACGCCATTGGCCATCAGGACCTTGATGACGTCAATCGGGCTGGCCGAAAGAAGGCTTGCCAGGTCCCGCACCGTGAGGCTGTCCGGGATCACTACCTGGGGGGCGGAGCTTTCTGCCTGGGCCGGTCGTTGCTGCTCCGGTCGTCGCCCGCGAGAACGCCGCCGCGGGCGTCCCTTGACTCGGTCCTCCTCGTCGGGGTGGCCGCTATCTATGGCATCGGCCGCGCGCCCCAGGCGCGGGGAAGCGCTCAGCCCCCGGCTCCGATTGGGCCCGCCCAGTGATAGTCCGTTAGTGTACTTCCTGATCTCCGGTTTCCTCATACATATCCTCCGACAACGCCACTAGAAGCGGCAACAGGCTATTCGTCATCCCGGCTGAGGGCGGAGGATCTCTCGGAAGCGAGTCCCTTCAGCTCTTCTACTAGCGCCGTCCAGTCGGCCTCCCCCAAACCGACCTGCAGCGCACGCGATATGGCCTCGCGGGCGCGCTTACCCGCAAAGCAGTCTTGGCGCACGCACAGATATGCCCCCCTGCCCGACACCTTCCCGCGAGGGTCCAGGACCACCCGCCCTTCCGGGGTCCGTACGACCCTCATCAGGCTTCTCTTGGGCAGCACCGATCGGCATACTACGCACGTCCGCTGCGGCGCTCTCCTCTTGCGCTCCATGCTTCCGCCACCCGGGCCATCAGCCCTCGCCAAATGGGGACTCCTCTTCGTCCCCCTGCTCGGCCCCCGCAGACTGCCCAGCATCAACGTCGTCTAGCCCGGGCTCCTCCTCAGTGCGGCGTCGAACGGGTGTCCCCCGCAATAGAGCCTCGGCAGCGCGGAGTAGATCCTCCTCTGACTCCGGCTCCTCCTCAAGGCCGATAGAGCGGAAGGCCTCGACTGCCGCCGTGGAGGCGGGTTTTATGTCGATTCGCCAGCCCGTCAACCGAGCAGCCAGGCGGGCGTTCTGCCCTTCCTTGCCGATAGCCAGCGACAACTGCCGATCCGGCACGATTACCGTAGCCGTCCGGCCGTCCTCGCGCTCCTCCAGGAGCACATTGAGAACCTTGGCCGGGCTGAGCGCATTGGCGATGAAGGTAGCTGAGTCTGGGCTCCACTCGATGACGTCAATCTTCTCACCGCCCAGCTCGTTGACGATGCTCTGGATGCGCATCCCTCGCATACCCACACAGCAGCCCACCGGGTCCACGCCGGCCTGGGTAGCGGCTACGGCAACCTTCGATCGGCTGCCGGCCTCGCGAGCGATGGCCTTGATCTCAACCGCTCCGCTGTGAATCTCCGGGACCTCCAGCTCCAGCAGGCGCCGCAGCATGTCCTTGTGAGCCCTAGAGACGATGATCTCCGGCCCTCGGCTGGTGTCCTTCACCCCCACGACGTAGACGCGCACGCGGTTGTGCGGGCGCAGGTGCTCACCCTTGATCTGCTCCGACGGAGGCATGATCGCCTCAGCCCGACCGAGGTTCAGGGTTATTCCGTGGGGTCCCACGCTCTGGACGGTGGCGCTGGCAATCTCGTTCTTGCGATCGGCGAACTCATCGTACAGCGCACTGCGCTCGGCCTCGCGTATGCGCTGCATGATGACTTGCTTAGCCGTCTGCGCCGCAATCCGTCCGAAGTCCTTGGGGGTCGTCTCTTCTTCGACGACGTCCCCAATGACCGCATCCCGCTTGATCTTGCGAGCCGCCTCGAGAGAGATCTCCGCTTCCGGGTTCTCTACCTCCGCCACCACCCTCTTGGCGGTATAGACGTGAGCTTGCCCCGTCTCTGGGTCAATCCAAGCCCGGACCTCGCCCCCATGGTCCTTCTTGTAAGCGGAGACCAGGGCGGCTCCAATGGCGTCAATGATCACCTCGCGCGGAAGCTGCCGCTCCGCGCAGAGCTCGTTTATCGCCAGCATGAACTCGCTTTTCATTTTCCGCACTGCCCTCCGATGCAAACACCCCTACAACAGAAGAAGTGGGTTGAGGCCCACTTCTCGGACGATCCTATACAGGAGCCATTATAACATACCAACTACCCTGCTGCAAAGGCCTTCCCGGGCTTGCCGAGGCCTCTCGCGGTTCGGTTCCAGGAGACTACCCTAGCGGGGCTGCTCCGCCTCGTCAAGGTGTCCCCGGGGACAGAAAACGGGCCCGCAGGTGGCCTGCCGGACCCGTCCCTGTAGCGCGGACGGGCGCGCGGCCCGAACGCGCCTGCTCAAAGCCGCCTAGGGGTAGATCTGGTTCCCCTCGTCGTCGGACAGGATGATGCAGTCCACCGGGCAGCTCTCGGCTGCTTCGCGGATAGTGTCCTCATCAGCACCGTTGGGGTCTATGACCGTGGAAAGCCCCTCGTCGTCCAGCTCGAAAACCTCAGGGGCGATATCGGTGCAATTGCCGCAGCCGATGCACTCGTCACGCTCGATCCTAATCTTCATTGTGCAGCCTCCATGGCGCAGGTAGGCAGTCGCCGAACTGCCCGGGTTTCACTGAGTCCACAGCTTGCCGTGTGGCCGCAGCAATAGTAGCCAAGTGACACCGGATCATCAAGTTTCGCACGTGAGGGGTGACGGGTGACACGTGACGCGTGATGCGTGACCCCCGGCCGGACGCCCTCTCCCGTAGGGGCGGACGACTCCGTCCGCCCTCTGGAGCAGGGCGACCTCCCTGAAGGCCCCCTAGCCCCGAATTCCGATCGAGGGCTCAGTAGCGCTCGAGATGACACGGTTGGCCCCCGCCGGCGCGCCCCGGGGGCGCTCCCGAATCACCCCGGCGAGAACCCCTTTGAACCATCCTGCCAATATGCTATAGTACGCTCAGCGAGTCGCAGGGCTACATGAGCGAAGCAGGAGGTGGGACGATGGCTGCAGCCCAACATGAGGTGGTGATCAACGCGCCACCTAGCCGAGTCTGGTCGCTACTGGGCGACGTGCGCACCTGGGAGTCCTGGAACCCTAAGGTCAAGGGGGGCCGGATGCTCGAGGGGGATGAGTTCTACCCGGGGGCGACGTTCCAGTACACGTGCGACGGCAAGCCCAGCGTAGGCACCATCACCCAGGTCGAGCGCCTCAAGACCCTCGCTTGGCGCAGCGGGAACTGCCGCCAGTCATTCCGTCTGGAAGCTGACGGCGACAAGACCCGCGTCATCAGCAGTGCCGAGATCGGGGGATTCATGGCTTCGCTCCGCAAGTCCAAGAGCGAGCAAGAGGCAGCCGACCTGTGCCAGGGGTGGCTGGCCGGGCTGAAGCAGGGCGCTGAGAAAGCCAACAGCTAACGCAGTGCCCAGCGGATACATGGGAACGGTTCCCAACGGGCTGGGCCGGTATCGTGCCCGGCCCTGGGTTGGCGGCTAAGCCGTTCCCTTCGCTCTCATTCTGGCGATCCCCGGGAATCTAGCGAGGAGGAGCACTGTGCCGTACGGATATGCCGGTCGGATCCTGCATGTCAACCTAACCGATGGCAGTCTCGAGGTTGAGCAGCCCGACGAGCAGTTCTACCGAACCTACATGGGCGGCAGCGCCCTGGCCATGCACTACATTCTCAACGAGGTCCCGGCTGGGATAGACCCGCTGGGCCCTGAGAACGTCCTTGTAGTCTCGATCGGTGTCATGACCGGAGCCCCCATCAGCGGCCAGAGCCGGGTCATGGTCAATGCCAAGAGCCCGCTCACTGGCGGCATCGGGGATGCCCAGGGCGGCGGCTTCTGGCCGGCAGAACTGAAGCGCGCAGGCTTCGATGCCATCGTGATCCGCGGCCAGTCGCCTAAGCCGGTCTACCTGTGGCTTCACGATGGAGAGGCCGAGCTGCGCGACGCCTCCCACATCTGGGGCATGGTTACCGGTGACGCCGAACAGACTCTGCGCGAGGAACTCGGCGACCGCAAGGTCGAGGTGCTGCAGATCGGGCCCGGCGGCGAGAACTTGGTCCGGTTCGCAGCCGTCATGAACATGAGCAACCGGGCCGCCGGCCGCACGGGTATGGGCGCCGTCATGGGCTCCAAGAAGCTCAAGGCCATCGCCGTCCGCGGCACCGGTCGTCCAGCCATCTACGATCAGAAGGCCCTCACCCAGCTGGCCCGCTGGGGCGTCGAGCACGTGGACAACATGGGCGGCACCGCAGTGCATGGGACCGCCTTCGGCGTGCCCGGCCAGCAGGCGTCTGGCGGTCTGCCCACCCGCAACTGGTCCAGCGGCGTCTTCGAGCACTTCGAGAACCTCAGCGGCGAGACCATGTCCAAGACCATCCTCAAGGAAAGGGACACCTGCTACGCCTGCGCCGTCCGCTGCAAACGCGTGGTGGAGATTCACGAGGATCGCTGGGACGTGGACCCTTACTACGGCGGGCCCGAGTATGAGACGGTGGCGACCCTGGGGAGCTACTGCGGTATTGGCGACCTCTCTGCCGTGTCCAAGGGTAACGAGCTCTGCAACAAGTACGGGCTGGACACCATCTCGGCCGGGGCCACCGTAGCCTTCGCCATGGACTGCTTCGAGCACGGCCTGCTCACGTTGGAGGACACCGGCGGCCTGGACCTGCGCTTCGGGAACGCCGAGGCTATGGTCAAGCTCATCGAGATGATCGGCCGGCGCGAGGGAATCGGTGACCTGCTGGCGGAGGGTAGTGCCCGCGCCGCCGAGAAGATCGGTAAACGGGCTGAGCGCTTCGTCGTCGCGGTGAAGAAGCAGGAGCTGCCGGCACACATGCCGGAGGTCAAGCGCTCCTTGGCGACCATCTACGCTGCCAACCCCTTCGGCGCCGACCACATGTCTCACGAGCACGATCCCTCTTACTCCCCCGGGGCTTCACCGGAGAGCCTGAGCCGCCTAGCCAGCATGGATCTGCTCAACCCGAGGGACCCTCTGACCCTCGACGAGGAGAAGGTCCGCTTCGCTTACTACACCCAGTGCATGTACAGCACGCTGGACACCGTGGGCACCTGCCAGTTCGTCTGGGGGCCAGCGTGGCAGCTCTACAGCCCGTCTCAGCTGGTCGAAGCCATGCGCGCCATCACCGGTTGGGACGTGACCCTGTTCGAGCTCATGAAGGTGGGCGAGCGCCGGCTCCACATGCTCAGGGCCTTCAACACCCGGGAAGGCCTCACCCGCAAGGACGACTGGCTGCCCCCGCGCTGCTTCGAGCCCAAGAAGGGCGGCGCATCTGATGGCTATGCCATCAGCGAAGAGGAGCTGAACCGGTCGCTCGACTGGTATTACCAGATCGCCGGCCTGGACGAGGAAGGCCGCAGCACCCGCGCCAAGCTGCTCGAACTGGGCCTGGGCTGGGTAGCGGACAAGCTGTACGAAGTCGCAGACTAGCTCAGAGCTAGCTAGGGAAGAGGCGGGGCAATCGCCCCGCCTCTTTGCTTTCTAGCCCCGCGCCGGTCGGAGGTGGAATGGCCCCGCCGGGTCCAGCCGCACCTGCACGGCATCGGCCAACAGGTTGGCCGCGAGCACGGTGAGGGCGATCGCCGACCCCGGAGCCAGCCCTAGCCAGGGAGCCTGCCTGAGAAACGAGCGCGACTCGGCGAGCATGAGCCCCCACTCCGGCTGAGGAGCGCGCGCTCCCACGCCCAGGAACGAGATCGCCGATACGTTCAGGATGGCCCACCCCAGATCCAGCACTGCCACCGATAGCAGCGGAGATACGACGTTGGGCAGGATGTGACGCCACAGGATGCGACCCTCGGGGACCCCCACTGCCTGTGCTGCCCGCACGTACGCCGACCGCCGTAGCTGCCTCACGTGAGACCGTGCCAGGCGCACGTAGATCGGGACGCCCGCAATGGCGACACCCAAGGCGGCGTTCTCGATGCCCCGCCCTAGAAGCCACGTGAGCACCAGGGCCAGCAGCAGGCCGGGGAAGGCCAGTAGCACGTTGACCACCGCCGAGACCACCTCGTCCAGCCAGCCTCCTCGGTACCCGGCCGCGATCCCCAGCAGCGACCCGGGAAGCAGTGCCGCCAGCACCGCGGCGATCCCAGCCCCCAGAGATAGCCGCCCCCCGTGCAGCAGCCGGCTGAGTACGTCTCGGCCGAACATGTCTGTGCCCAGCGGGTGGTCAGGGCCAGGCGGCTGCAGAGCGACCTCCACCTGCACCGCCCCTGGGCTCCAGGGCACGAAAGCAGGGCCTACCACCACCGCCACGAGGATGATGAGCAGCAGCGCCAGACCGGCCCGAGCCAGGGGCAGGGCCAGCAGGCCCGGCCGCCGGCGCGGTAGCCGGTGTCGGGGGTAGTGACGCGTGGGGATGGGGAAGCGTCGCGGAGGAGCGCTCACGGCTCACGCACCCGCGGGTCCAGGGCAGCCGAGGCGATGTCGCTCACGGTGTTGGCCAGAGTGTAAATGAGAGCGGCGAACATGATACAGCCCTGGGCCAGCGGGTAGTCCTGGGCTACGACCGCCTCCACCAGCAGCCGTCCCAGGCCCGGCCGAGAGAAGATGGTCTCCGTGATGGCGGTACCCGCCAGGAGGAACCCTGCCTGAAGCCCCAATAGGGTGACTACCCCCGGGGCCGCGTTGAGCAACACGTGTCGCGTAAGCAGCAGCCGGCCCGGCAGCCCCTTCGACAGAGCCACCTGCACGTGCGGCGCCGACCCCGCTTCCAGGATCGCCACCCGGGTGAGCCGCGCCACGACCCCTGCCGAGGCTATTCCCAAGGTCATGGCGGGGAGCACCAGATGCCGCCAGGTCCCCTCCCCGCTGGCGGGAAACCAGCGCAACCCGGCGCTGAAGACCATCACCGCCACGATGCCCGTCCAGTAGGTGGGCAGTGAGACACTCCCCACCGCCAGCAACCGGGAGAGCCAGTCAGCCGGCCGCCCCCGATAGAGCGCCCCAGCCAACCCGAGCCCTCCTCCCAGCACCAGCGCTACGGCCAGGGCGGCCAGGGCCAGGGTAACGGTGCTGGGGAACTGCTCCCCGATGAGGGCCAGTACCGGGCGTCGGTAGATGATGGACTCACCCAGGTCTCCGCGGACCAGGGCCCCCAGGTAGAGAACGTACTGGACGGGAAGAGGGCGGTCGAGCCCGTAGCGACTGCGCCACGACTCAATCAGAGCGGGCGGGGCGCCTGCCTCGGCCAGCAGGGCCTCCACCGGGTCCCCGGGCAGAAGCCGCATCATGAGGAACACGGCCGTCACTACCGCCCACAGGGTGACCGGCAGCACGATAATGCGTCGTAGAAGCTGGGCCGGGAGCACCGTTAGGGCGCACCGCGACCGCTGCTATCGGCAGGAACCGACCAGCTGTACGTCATGGAGGATCGGGAACCACCCCCTGGTGTCGAAGCGAAGATCGCTGACGCAGCGACGCACGCCGTTGAGGTTGACGTAGTCCCGGATGGGCAGGATGAGGGCGTCTTCCATCACGAGGGTCTGTACCTGGGAGTAGAGCTCAGACCGGCGCTCCGGATCCCCTTCAACCCGCGCCTCGTCGAGGAGGGAGTCCAGCTGTGGTGAGCGCACGTTGCTCCAGTTGCGCACGCCGATGCTTTCCGAGTGGAAGAACGAGCGCAGCAGGTCGGCATCAGTCCCGGGCTCGGACCAGAAGATCACGTGGTGCCGATTCTCGGCTACAGCCGCGAGGGCGGCGGTGAACGTGACCTCGTTCAGGACGAGGTCCACTCCCACGGCCCGCCACTGAGCCTGCAGGAGCTCCGCCACCTCCGGCACCAGGCCCCAGGTCATCAGATAGGCCTGCAGCTGCAGCGTCTGCCCATCCCGTCGGCGCAGGCCATCCTCGCCCATGACCCAGCCCGCCTCCTCGAGCAGCGCAGAGGCGGCCTCCCGGTCGGCGGCAGTTGAGTACAGCGACTCCACGGCTGGGTCGTAGTCCGGATGGCTGCGAGACAGCGGCCCCATCGCAACCGGCGAATAGGGTCCGAAGACGGTCTGCACGAGCTGAGCCCTGTCGGTCGCCAGGATCAGGGCCTGGCGCACAGATGGGTCATCGGTAGGCGAGGCGTCCGTATTCAGGAAGCCCACCAGTGGCAGCCCAGGGATGGCTACCGGGGCAAGGTACATGTCCTCGCTTGCCTCTACCCGGGGTGCATCCTGGGGGAGGATCTCCCCTACTACGTCCACGTCCCGAGCCTCCAAGCCCAGAAGGCGAACCGCCGGCTCCACCAGGAACCGGAACTCTATCTCCTCCACCTGGGGAAGGCCCTCGTGCCTGAAGATGCCAGGGGGAGCGACGTAGTCGGGGTTGCGCACCAGGGTCAGGTGGTCGTTGGGCGCGTACTCCTGCATCCGGTACGGTCCCGTACCGACCTGATGGAACTGGTACTCGCTCCCCCACTGGTCGAGCGCTGCCGGGGAAGCAGGCGCCAGGTACACCTGGCTGAGGGAGTCCAACAGCGGGGCATAGGGCTCGCTGAGCGTTACCTCGATGGTGTACTCATCCACCACCCGGGAGCCCTCGTAGGGGCCCAGGAGGACTACCGCCTTACGTGAGCCGGTAGCCGGGTCGGTGACGCGGTCGAGAGTGCGCTTGACGGCGGCAGCGTTGAAGGGGCTGTCGTCGTGGAAGCGGATGCCACGGCGCAGATGGAAGGTATAGACCGTGCCGTCCGGCGAGATGTCCCACGACTCGGCGAGCATGGGGAGGAACTCGCCCTCGGGAGAGCGGTAGACGAGGGTATCGTAGACACTGTTGAGGGCGATGCCCAGCTCCGACGAGACATCCACGTGGGGATCGATCCCGGACGGGGCGAGCGTCAGGCCATATACCAGCTTGCTCGAGGAGGTAGAGACCGCCGGCCGGCACGATAGTACTGCCAGTAGCAGTGCTCCCAGGAACAGCGCCAGCCGCCAACCACCCCGCATGGGTCCTACCTCCTAACCGACTGCCCCTCTCTCAGTGTCGAGCAGTCCAATGGTCAACTAATCATTATACATGTCGGCGCCCCGTGGGCACGAGAGCACCGGCCCGGCCAACACAAAAGCCCACGGATGCTGTCCGTGGGCCACGTTCATGTGCGGTTGGTGGGCGAGATAGGAGTCGAACCTACGACCTCACGGATGTGAACCGTGCGCTCTAACCAACTGAGCTACTCGCCCGGAACGCGCTACATCATCAGTATAGCCGTAACCCCTGAGACGGGCAAGTCCCAGATGCGGGGCTATTGCGTCGGCTGGCTCGGCCCCGGGAATCGGTGTGGCGAGGCCCCAGCGCCGGGGCGTCCGCAGCCCTCGAATGGAATTCAGGGCTGCGGGGCCGTCGTCCGATAGAAAGGGGGCCGGCGACATCCGGGTAGGGGCAGGCGCGGTGGCCTGCCCCAAAAAGGGCGGACGGGGTCGTCCGCCCCTACGCGGCAGGGCGTCCCACCAGTCCGGCGTCCGCGCTGGACGGTTACGGCGGAGCCGTGACCACATTCACAGCTCTGCTGTGAAACCTGGACGCCCGGCCGGAGGCCCAGCAGCCCCGACTTGAGTCGAGGG
>JBMNTK010000144.1:0-10532 GCA_050945695.1 Anaerolineae bacterium
CTCGAGCTTCCTGAGATCATGGCCCAGCTCAGGGATGTAATGAATGAGGAAGTGTGGCTCTGGAAAGAGGAGGAGATCCGCGAGCGACTTCCGGACATGGCTGGGCGCCTGAAGCTGCTGAGAGCCCTCAACGACCTGCTGGGCGTCCGTGAAAGGGACTTGGACGCCGCTCTGGACCGGCTTCGTGGCAGGGTTAGAGAGAGCAAGCTACCGCTCACCGTGTTGGCGGTGGGTTCTGAGGACGGTACAGCCGGAGTGCTTCAGAGGCTGGCGACGATCCTCGACCAGAAGAAGGCAGGTAGGGGCCTGGCAACGCTGGCAGAGGAGCTGAACGCCAAGCGCGAGGCAGTCAGGCGTGCGCTCGATGGGCCGCAAACGGCGCTGGTGCGCTGGGCTGGGCGCATCGCGGAGGTCAGCCTCAGTGAGGGTGACGGCTACGATGTGTGGCAGAGACTGCCTGACATGAGCGAGCGCCCTCCGGCCGACCTGCGCCAGGAGGTGCTGCGTCGGGCAGGTGAGCTCCACCGCAACCGCCTGGCAGCGGAAGCAGTGGCAAAGTGGCAGCGCCTGACCGGTAGCGCATCGCCTCGTGCCTGGAGTGAGGCCCGCGGGCTACCCATCCAGTGGCTGCTCGATTCGGAAGCAGCTTCAGAGATGCTAGGACGACTGAACGACCCGGGCAGTCAGAGTGAATCCAACCTGGGAGACCTGCTGGCCTATCTGGATGCTCAGGCCGGGGTGCTACAAGCCCTGGGCAGTGATGCCCCCGTGACTGCGGCCCTATTGGCGCTGGTCCCAGAGTACGAAGGCGTCTTGACCAACTCTGATGTCAAGGCAATGCATGGACACATCCAACTGAGGCTGGGACGCGATGTAGGGCGCTGGACGCGGGAGAAGGCCCGGTCCGCAGCTAGGGAATGGGTGGCTGCCTCCTACCGGGAGCGGTTGTACCAGAGAGCGCTGGACTACATCAGCAGCCTGTCGGAGGGAGAGGCCAGACATCAACTCCAGGTTCTGGCCGAGGATCCGTCGGTGGGGCTGAGGCTACTGGCAAGGACGGAGCCACAACTATGACCGTCAACGATGTAGACACGCTGCTCGCAGAGATGTCTAGTGAGGCTGCGAGCCACACCCGGTTTCCAGTCCGGTTCATCCTGGTGACGGGTGTCGATGCCTGGCGTGAGCTGATCCCTGCTCTGCGAGCGCAGATGGATACCTGCATAGACTTGTCGTCCCTGTGCGAGTCGGAGGACGTGCTGCCGTACTTGCCCAAGGTCCTCACGCTGGCCAGGAGCCAAGAGGCACCTCGCACGGTGGTGCTACCTCTGGCAGAGGCGATCCGCCTGCGCCCTGAAGGCGCTTCCCTGCTCAGTCAGTTGGCACAGCTGGAGAAACCGGGGAATCAGAGGATCTACGTGCCGCTTCTGGATGCAGATGACGTCTTCGCCCAGACAGTGGCCGTGATGGACCGATACCGAGCCGGGGTTCTACACCCAGGATGGCGCTTGGTTGGCACCGGCGAGATCAGCATCACCGTGTCTGCTACTCTGCCACAATGGCGCCGTACTCAGGCTATCCTCGGGGTACGGGAGTACTTGCGAAGGTGGGAACGGGGGGAGGTGGCGGACGGTTATCTGGTGACGAGCCGACCGAAGGTGCTCTCGGGAAGAGCAGGGCGAGTGGCGATCACGGTGTACGCTAGCGCCTTTGCCCAGGCGTGTCATGAGATCACCGGGCTGGACTCAGTTGCGAGTGAATGGGGCACGGAAGGCCAGTGGCGCTGGCTGGTGCAACAGGCCCACCAGCACGACAGCCTTTCCAGCCTCGCCGCCCGCTGCCTGAACGTGGTCACCTACGATGCAGAGCGTCTTTTCGGGCAGTGGGTCGACCTGGATTCCAACAAGCGTTGGCTGCTATGGCTCTGGAGCAAACTCGTAGCCCCGCGCGACTCGTACTACGGGTTGGTCATTGCAGAGAGCGAGAGCGTGGAGGCGCTGCCTCAGGTGGCGGCGATGGCCGTGCTGGACCGGAGCCTGGGCCTGGAACACCTGTCTCAGCGACGGCGCTTCCTGGCCCAACTGGGGCTCGATCAGCTACCGGCCCCGTTCTGGCAGCGGTTCACGACGCTGCCTACGCCACTAGAGCGCCTGCGTGCTCTGTCCGGCCTGTCCGAGCGGGAGAGACGCGAGGCCGTGTTGGCGGTAGCGGAGCTGCTGGAGGGACAAGTTGACGAGGAAATGTGGCTTCCGGTCCTGGAGGTTTGCTACCCGGAGCTTGCCTTCTACCTCACCGCCTATCCATTTGGAAGTCATCCCGAGTTGGTGGAGTACTTCCGCCTGTACACCCGTTCTCGGGTGTGCGATCGGCTTCTCCCACAGCTGACGGAGATGGCTGAGAGGGCTGCCCAGAACAAGACCCTGTGGAACTTCCCCACCCGAGGCAATGCCGTGGATGCGGCATCCTCGGGTCGTGCGCGGACCGTGTGGCTGGACGCAGTGGGATTGGAGTGGGCTGGGCTCATCAGTGAGCTGCTGCGGCGAGAAGGGCATCGGGTGCGGGTCCACGTTGCCCGGGCGAACCTGCCTTCGACTACTGAGTACAACCGGGAGTGGGACGAACAACAGCCACCGCGGCGAGATATGGATAAGCAAGCACACTCGTACGATTACCGGTATCCAGATTCGTTGGTGAGAGAGCTGAGCATCATACGCTCGGTGTGCCACGAACTGGTCTCTGCGCTGGAGGCTGATCAGACGGCGATACTGACTTCGGACCACGGCCTCACCAGGTTCAGTTCCAGTGAAGGACTGATAGACGTGCCGGAGACATGGCAGGTGCACAAGTGGGGCCGGTATGCCGAAGTGCTAGACGGCCAATGCGAGGAGAAAGCTCCGCCAGGCCAGTGTCTTTTCTATGGCGGACGAGCACACCTAGCGATACACGGTCGTTTCAGTGGGGGCCACTGTAGCCAAGGGGAGGTGCACGGGGGAGCGACGTACGAGGAGTGTCTGGTTCCGGTCATTGCCATTGAGCCAGGTGCTGCTGTTCCCGGTGAGACGCCGGTTACCTTCACCGTCCTGACACCGACAGTGCGGGTGAGCGCACGCGGAGAGGGCAACCTTGAGGTCGTCACCAGTGTGCCGCTGGAGGGCTTGCGACTTCTTGCTGATGGCCGGCGGCTGGAAGGGCGTCAGCAAGACACCGACCGCTGGGCGTTCGACGTCTCTCAGCTGAGAACGGGCCATCACCGAGGCCGGCTGGAATCGCCAACTGCGGCCCTAGGCGAAGTGGAGTTTGAGGTCCGCCGGGGCATGGAAGAGGACGATCTGGGTCTGTAGGGGGTGGATGGTGGCTGAGCCGATTGCGGAGAGCCTGACTGCTAAGGCTAGAAGCATTTTCGCGGACATGGTCGTCTTCAAAGACCCCGATCGCTATAAGTACTTCTCGGGGCTGGGCGTTCCCTCGTACCTGCGCGATTGGTTGGTAATGCGGCTGGCTGACGCGGATGGCCGACTGGATAGTGACGAAGTCCAGTCCTACGTTCAGCAGTACTTGCCGGGGCGTGATCAGTGGGAGCTGCTCAAGAGCCGGATGGTGAATGAGGGGCAGCCAGTGCGCTTCCTGGCCAAGGTGCGGGCCGAGCTTGACGTCAAGACCGGGGAAGCTTTCTTCAGCCTTCCTGACTTCGGCTTTCCCTCCCGTCGGGCGGAAGCTCTAGTGGACAACAGGCTCATCAGCGGCAGGGAACGGCAGGAGGCGCTCCTTGGTTCCGCCGAAGCTTGGGGTGTGGTAGAGCTAGAGTGGCGACTGCACAGCCTCCAGGGTAAGCCGGCAGAGGGACGGGTGATAATGGTAGACTTCAAGCCCTTCCGGCCCTACCGGGTGGAAACGGAGTTCTACCAAGAGGCGAGGCAGGAGTTCACCCTTGAAGAGTGGGTGGATCTGCTGCTTATGGGGATTGACTACAACCCCTCAGCTTTCCTCAACCTCCGAGAGAAGCTCACTCTGCTCGCCCGATTGCTGCCCTTTGCTGAGCGACGGCTCAACCTCATCGAGTTGGCACCCAAGGGCACTGGCAAGTCAACGGTCTTCTCCCAGATCAGCAAGCACGGGTGGCTGGTAAGCGGGGGAAGCGTCGGTCGAGTCAGCCTGTTCTACGATAAGCGCCGCAGGATGCCGGGGTTGGTTAGTCGCTGTGATTACGTGGCGCTGGACGAAATACAGACTATCAGCTTCAGTGATGAGGACGAGGTACGAGGAGCGCTCAAGGGATACCTAGAGAGCGGAGAGTACCGCGTCGCCGACTATCGTGGCCTAGGTGACGCTGGGATTGTGTTGCTGGGCAACATAGATACACAGGTCATGAACGATTACTCCTACATGCTAGGGGTGCTGCCAACTGCCTTCCAGGAATCAGCCCTGATAGATCGCTTCCACGGGTTCATCCGAGGCTGGAATATCCCTCGCATGCGGGAGGACATGAAGGCTTCG
This sequence comes from Anaerolineae bacterium, assembly GCA_050945695.1. Lineage (GTDB taxonomy): Bacteria > Chloroflexota > Anaerolineae > DRVO01 > DRVO01 > Ch71. The sequence goes on from JBMNTK010000144.1 coordinate 4,492, forward strand.
GGGTGGGGGCTCAATGTGGAGTACTTGTCGGAGATCCTCCATGCCCTAAGGGGTGATCTCCGCTACCGAGCGCTGGTGGACGAACGTCTGCAGGTGCCGAGGGGCGCAGACACGCGTGATACCGAGGCCATTAAGCGGATGACAACTGCCTGGCTGAAGCTCCTGTTCCCTCAGGCTCCCATTTCTGAGCCGATAGAACCGGACGCGTTCGAACGGCATTGTCTGGCTCCGGCAAGAGACATGCGTGGGATCATACGGCGCCAACTGAGCATGATGGATATGGAGTACGCTGAGGAACTGCCCGATATCAGTTGCGTGTAACCGCGCACGATTCAGCAGATCGCTGGGGGTCTGGGCACTCTGGCGGGGAAACCGTCCCCGGCGTCGATGGGTGCCGCAGCCGCCATTGCAGCGCGTCCAGCCTTCTCAGAAGCCCCTTGACACTATGTCCAGGGCATACATACTGCCTCTGGAGACAATCCATCTGAAAAGGATATTGCCAGCCGCCCTGCAGGAGCGGTCCTCCCGTAGGGCGATTGGACGTGCCGACCCGCCTGAGCTCTCGCTGCCGCTTGCGCCGACGTCCCACGGCAGCGAGACCTGTCCTAAAGGTGATCGGAAGAGCGACCGATAATACCGAAGCGAAAGGTTACGAGACCGGCGGCGAAGTTGCTGTGCGCCGGCTGTCGCTGTTGCTCTGGGGCCTAGTCTGGGGCGAAGGCTTCGGAGCCCGGCGGCTGCGGTAGAGCAGTGCCGGGCAGCTCGTCTTTGGGCCTCGAAGGCAGGGCGGCCTGGAGCTACGCCGCTGGCGGCCTTCTGGCACTGCCGGCCCATCACCAATTCCGGAATCGTTCATTGACCAGCGTCACATCCCTCTGTCTTCTGTGAGGAGCACCTGGTGGATGTCTTTGACCTGCGCGACCGGCTCATCACCGACTACTCCCAGTACATCCGCAGCTTCATCAACATCGCCGATGAACGTATCGCCGAGCGGGTAGCTCACGATCTGGATGGCGGGCTCCTGTGGCCCGAACCGCTGATACAACTCAACCCCGCCTTTGAGCCGGGCCCGTTGATTGACGAGCTGGCCGACCGGGGCGTCCTGCACCCCACCTGCCGTAAGGTGTTCCGCATCAAGTCCGAGTCAGGCCAGAGTCGTCCCCTCCGTCTGCATCGCCACCAGGCAGACGCCCTAGAGGCGGCTCAGTCCGGCGACAACTACGTTCTCACCTCTGGCACTGGCTCGGGCAAGAGCCTGGCCTACATCGTGCCGATCGTGGACCACGTGCTCCGACGGGGCTCTGGCCGCGGGATCCAGGCCATCATCGTTTACCCCATGAACGCCCTAGCGAACAGCCAGCAGGAAGAGCTGGAGAAGTTCCTCTGCCGCGGCTTTGACCAAGGCCAGCAGCCCGTGACCTTCGCCTTGTACACGGGCCAGGAGAGTGAGGAGAGGCGAGAAGCGATCCTTGCTAACCCACCTGACATCCTGCTCACCAACTACGTCATGCTCGAGCTCATCCTCACCCGCCCCAGGGAGCTCCGACTGGTGTCTGCGGCCCGAGGCCTACGCTTCATCGTCCTCGACGAGCTGCACACCTACCGCGGTCGCCAGGGTGCCGACGTAGCTATGCTGGTGCGTCGAGTCCGTGATGCCTGCGATGCTGACCGCATGCAGTGCGTGGGCACCTCGGCCACGCTTGCAGCGGGAGACAGCTTCGAGGAACAGCAGCGGTGCGTAGCTGAGACGGCGACCCGGCTGTTCGGAGCGCCGGTGAAGCCCCACCGGGTGATCGGGGAGACACTGCGCCGCGTTACCCGTGAGACGTCGCCAGATGATCCTGGCTTCCTGCAGGATCTGCGAGATTGCGTCCAGACCGCAGCACCGCCCACCGACTTCCTGGCCTTCATCAACGATCCGCTCTGCTCCTGGATCGAGTCCACCTTTGGCCTCACCCTGGAGGCGGAGACTGGTCGCCTCCGTCGTGCCACGCCGGTGAGCATCCGCGGCGAGGACGGAGCTGCCTCCGGCCTGGCACAGCTCACCGGAGTGTCCGAAGATCGGTGCGCGGAGGCCATCCAACGCTACTTGCTCGCCGGGTATCAGGTAACCCACCCGGAGACTCAGTTCCCCGTCTTCGCCTTCCGCCTGCATCAGTTCATCAGCCGCGGCGACACTGTCTACGCCTCTCTCGAGCCATCGGACCGACGCCACCTCACCACGCATGCCCAGCAGTTCGTCCCCGGGGATCGGAACCGGGTGCTGCTCCCCCTGGCCTTCTGCCGTGAGTGCGGCCAGGAGTACTACACTGTCACCCGCGTGAACGACGAGAAGAGAGGTGTCCACGTCTACCTGCCGCGCGAGCTCAGCGACCAGAGTGCGGGCCAGGGCGAACAGGCTGGCTTCCTCTACGCCCATCTGGAGCATCCCTGGCCGGACGACGAGGAAGAGTGCTGTCAGCGAGTGCCGGAGGACTGGGTGGAGCAGCGAGCCGACGGCACGCTGCGCATCCGGTCCGGTTACCGGAAGCGCCTTCCGCTGAAGGTGCGCCTGAACGGACTTGGGGAGGAGGCCAGCAGCGGTGAGGAGTTCTACTTCGTGCCCGCACCGTTCGCCTTTTGTCTGAATCCAGACTGTGGAGTCGCCTATAGCGGTCGCGAACGAAGCGACTTCGGCAAGCTGGCCTCCTTGTCATCGGAGGGACGGAGCACCGCCACCACCGTGCTGACCCTCTCCACCATCAGGGCTCTGCGCGCAGACCAGGCGCTCAGACCCGAGGCGAGGAAGCTGCTTAGCTTTACGGATAACCGTCAGGACGCGTCCCTGCAGGCCGGGCACTTCAACGACTTCGTCGAGGTAGGCCTCCTGCGTGCCGCCCTGTACCAGGCTGTCAAGGACGCGGGCGAAGCCGGAATCACTCATGAGGTGCTGGCACTCAGAGTCTTCCAGGCCCTGAACCTGCCGCTAGAGCTCTACGCCCTCGACCCCGGCGTCCGCTACCAGGCCCGGAAGGACACCGAGAGGGCCCTAAGGGAGGTGCTGGCCTACCGCCTCTACCAGGACCTCCGCCGTGGCTGGCGCGTAACGGCGCCGAACCTGGAACAGTGTGGTCTGCTAGAGATTGAGTACCCCTGCCTTGATGAGCTGTGCCGGTGTCAGGAGGACTGGGCGGACTTGCACCCGGCCCTCGCGGACGCCACCCCTGAGACACGAATGGAAGTGTCTCGGGTGCTGCTTGACCTCATGCGGCGTGGGCTGGCCATCCAAGTAGACTACCTTGACAGCGTGTATCAGGAGCAACTGCGCCAGTTGAGCAGTCAGCGGCTGGTCGAGCCCTGGGCCATTGACGAGGGTGAAGCCCTCGTCACCTCTAGCGTGCTCTTTCCCTGCCCGGCACCGAGCCAGGATCGTGAGGGCAACAAGGTCTACGTCTCCGGCCGAAGCGGCTTCGCCCAGTATCTGCGTCGGCCGAGCACGCTCCCTCACCACCACGAGCGCATGAGCGCCGTGGAGACGGAACTGGTGATCCGCCAACTGCTGGAAGCGCTGAGGAAGGCAGGACTTGTTCACGAGGTTGATCGCCTAGGGAATGGTGAAGGGGTGCCCGGGTACCAGATCCCAGCAGCGGCCTTGCTCTGGAAGGTGGGTGACGGCCAGAGGCCATACCACGATCCGGTACGCGTGCGCCGGCTGCCCGAACAGGGCCAACGACGGAATGTCTTCTTCGTCCACTTCTATCGTGACGTCGCCTCGACCCTTCAGGGCCTCAGCGCCCGGGAACACACAGCCCAGGTGCCCAATGAGGAGCGGCAAGTTCGTGAGCAGCGCTTCCGCACGGGTGAGCTGCCAGTGCTTTACTGCTCCCCGACCATGGAGCTGGGGATTGATATCGCCCAGCTCAACGCCGTCAACATGCGAAACGTCCCGCCCACGCCTGCGAACTACGCGCAGCGCAGCGGCCGCGCCGGGCGCAGCGGCCAGCCGGCCATCGTCTTTACCTACTGCACCACAGGTAGTCCCCACGACCAGTACTTCTTCCGCCGCCCGCATCGCATGGTCTCGGGCGCGGTTATGCCCCCGCGCCTTGACCTAGCCAATGAGGACCTGGTCCGGGCCCACGTGCACTCCGTATGGCTGGCTGAGACACAGCTCGACCTCGGCCGCTCGCTCAGGGATGTGCTGGATCTTGCTGGGGACCCTCCCAGCCTGGAGCTGCTGCCCTCGGTGGCGGCTCAGGCAGCCTCAATCGGGGCACGCGCGCGTGCCCGTGAGCGCCTCGATCGGATCTTCGCCACCCTGGCCGCTGATCTGGAAGGGGCCGAGTGGTATGACGAGGGCTGGCTGGAGCGGGCCCTCGTGCAGGCGCCGGAGCGACTAGACCGTGCGTGCGACCGCTGGCGCGCCCTGTACCGAGCGGCCAAGAGACAGCAGGAGCTTCAGAACGCCATCGTGCTCGACCACAGCCGCTCGCACCAGGACCAACAGCAGGCTCGCCGTCTGCGCGCCGAAGCCGAGGCGCAGCTGGATCTGCTGACCCGCACCGAGGACGTCTACCAGTCCGACTTCTACAGCTATCGCTACTTCGCCAGCGAAGGCTTCCTGCCGGGCTATAGCTTCCCTCGGCTGCCACTCTCTGCCTTCCTGCCCAGCCGCCGGGGCCGACGCAACAGCCGCGATGAGTTCCTATCCCGGCCACGCTTCCTGGCCATCTCGGAGTTCGGGCCACGCAGCATCGTTTACCACGAGGGCTCGCGCTACATCATCAACCGCGTCATCCTCCCGGTCACGGACGAGCTGCTCACCCAGCGAGCTAAGTTCTGCCCCCGCTGCGGCTACCTGCATCCCCAGTACGCAGACGACGCGAAGGACGTCTGCGAGTACTGCGATGCCAAGCTGGGGCCGCCCCTGCATGCCCTCCTTCGGCTACAGAACGTCTCCACTAGGAGGCACGACCGCATCAACTGCGACGAAGAAGAGCGGGTGCGCATGGGTTACGAGATCAGGACTGGCCTGCGCTTCAGTGAGGGGCCCAACGGTCCCATGGCCAGGCAGGCCGTAGCCAAGGATTCCGAGGGTAACGAGATCCTGCGCCTTGTCTATGGGCACGCCGCCACCCTCTGGAGGATCAATATGGGCTGGCGGAGGCGACGAGATCCCGAGATCCTCGGCTTCCTGCTGGACACAGAACGCGGCTACTGGGAGAAGCGAGAAGGCAGCGACGACCCCGAGGACCCCATGAGCGCGGCGAAGCGCCGGGTTATCCCCTTCGTCGAGGACCGACGCAACTGTCTGCTGATCGAACCGATAGGCAGAGTAACGACCGACTTCATGGCCTCCTTGCAGCCGGCCCTAAAGAACGCCATACAGGTGCTCTACCAGCTGGAAGACAACGAGCTGGCCGCCGAGCCCCTTCCCAGCGCCGACGATCGCCGCCTCATCCTGATCTACGAGTCTGCGGAGGGAGGCGCCGGGGTACTACGACGGCTGATCGACGATCAGGGAGCCCTGGGCGAGGTGGCCCGAGAGGCGCTGCGCCTGTGCCACTTCGACGTGGAGAACGGAGATGACCTGGGTGGGGCGGTCCGCGAACCCTGCGAGGCAGCCTGCTATGACTGCCTGATGAGCTACACCAACCAACCAGATCACCGGTTGCTGGACCGCAGGCTGATCCGAGACCTGCTGCTCGACCTGGCCAGGGGCATGGTGGAGACGAGCCCGGCAGTAGTGGATCGTGCAGCCCACTTGGAGCGTCTGCTTGCCGCGTGCCAGAGCGACCTGGAGCGCCACTTCCTGCGCTTCCTAGAGGAGCACGACCTCCGCCTGCCGGACGCAGCTCAGGAGCTCATCGAGGACTGTGGCACCCGACCTGACTTCGTCTACCGTTACGAAATGGTTGCCGTCTACGTTGACGGGCCCATCCATGACCAGCCGGACATCGAGGCAGAGGACCGACTTGTGGAAGAGAGGCTCATGAGAGCGGGGTGGTTGCCGGTTCGGTTCCGATATGGCGAGGACTGGAACGAGCTGGTGAAGGACCACA
>JBMNTK010000145.1:0-10382 GCA_050945695.1 Anaerolineae bacterium
CGGATAACGTTCAGCCGGTCTCGGCCCTGACTGGCGTCAAGCTGGCTCAGGTGTGCATCGGCAGCTGCACCAACAGCTCCCTGCGGGACCTAATGATGGTGGCCGCCATCCTGAAGGGGCGCACCGCACATCCTGATGTCAGTCTCACCATCAGCCCCGGCTCGCGGCAGGTGCTCACGCTCCTGGCGCGAAACGGCGCCCTGGCAGACATGGTGGCGGCGGGGGCCCGGATCCTGGAGGCCGGGTGTGGCCCGTGCATCGGCATGGGTCAGGCACCCCCGACCGGCGGCGTCTCCCTGCGCAGCTTCAACCGCAACTTCGCCGGCCGGTCCGGCACGCCCGGTGACCAGGTCTACCTGGCCAGCCCGGAAGTCTGCGCCGCCTCTGCTCTGGCCGGGCACATCGCCGACCCGCGCGAGCTGGGGGAGCAGCCTACCGTGGAGGAGCCTGACCTGTACTTCACCGACGACGGCCTGATCGTCTACCCGCCCGAGAACCCGGAGTCGGTGGAGATCGTCCGTGGTCCCAACATCAAGCCCCTGCCCGAAATGGGACCACTGCCCGACGTTCTCGAGGGGCCGGTCCTGCTCAAGGTGGGCGACAACATCACCACCGACCACATCATGCCGGCGGGGGCTCAGGTGTTGCCCCTGCGTTCGAACATCCCGGCCATCAGCGAGTTCACCTTCACTCGGGTGGACCCGCAGTTCCCGGCGCGGGCACGTGAGGCTGGGGGCGGGTTCATCGTGGGTGGCGTCAACTACGGCCAGGGTTCCAGCCGCGAGCATGCTGCGATCGCGCCGCGGTACCTGGGCGTGAAGGCGGTGATCGTGTCCTCATTCGCCCGGATCCACGCCGCCAACTTGGTGAACTTCGGCATACTGCCCCTGGAGTTCGTGCGGCCGGAAGACGAGAAGGAAGTGGAGCAGGGCGACGTCCTGCGGCTGGAGGGCGTGCGCTCAGCGCTCACCGAGGGCCGGGAGCTGACGCTGGTCAACGTGACCAAGGGACGCGAGTTCGCGGTGCGTCACAACCTGTCGCCTCGGCAGGTGGAGGTGATCCTGGCTGGTGGGCTGCTGAACTACTTCCGTGAGGACGGGCAGCAGTAACGCCCACTCTCCGCAACCGCAAGACAAACAGGGGCCCCCGAGAGGGCCCCTGTTTGTTTCCTGACCAGTGACGGCCTATTCGTTGTGGAACGTCTCCGAGATCACCTGCTTGATGAAGGCCAGGTCCTCCTTGGTCTGGGCCAGTAGCTCCTCCAGGGACAGGTCCCGCCAGGAGTGGGAGCCCTGGTACTCGCTGTGGAGGGATATGGTGCCGTCGAAGCCGATGTCGTGCAGGTAGGTGAAGAACTCACGCCAGGGGACCAAACCCTGGGATAGGGGCACCAGGCGGGTGGACCACCGCTCCTGGCCCAGCTCCGCGTCGTACTCGTGGAACCAGGCCATGGCCTTGATGGCCACCAAGTTGATCCAGGGGGTGAGCAGGTCCATTCCCATGCGCCACCCACCGGAGCCACCCTCGACGGTCATGTGGCCGGGGTCTATGTAGGCCCCGATCACGTCGGGGTTGCGACCGAGGAGGAGCTGCCAGACCACGGCGGCGTCGGCGGTGAGGAAGTTGCCGGAGTGGATGTGCAGGTTGGCCCGGACCTCGTGCTTCTCGGCTAGGGCGGCGATGCCGTCCAGCGCCTCGCGAGCCTCCTCGATCTGGCGGCGCATGCTGCCGAACCCCTCGTAGCGCCAGTATCCCAGCTTGAGGTCGCGCACGCCGGACTCGGCTGCTGCCTGGAAGATGTCGTCGGCGTGGGGATCGTCGGCGCTGGTGATGCCGGTGGTGATCATGGGGATGTCCAGTCCCAGGCCACGGACCAACTCCACCGCCTTGGGCAGGGCATCCAGGGCGTCCGCGGGCTCGATGTGGCCGCCGGGGCGCACGGTGAGATCCAGCCCCTCGAAGCCGAGCTCGCCCGCGCGCCGGGCCGCTTCTTCGATGGATAGGGGCGCAAGGTGCTTCGAGAACATCACCAGTTTCATGCTTGGCTTCCTCCACACTGGATGAACTGGGGCACGGCGCAGTGCCCCAGGCTCACTGGTCCGGTTCCTGCTCGATCAACTCGACAAGAAGCCGAGCCGCCTCGCCTGCGACTACGGCGCACGTACCGGGCGCTCCCGGCTCGTGCACCAGCCGGTAGATGGGCTCGCACTGGGTATAGCGGAAGTGAGCCAGGAAGGCCTCGCGCCAGCGGCGGACAGGCTCGACCGCGGCACGATCGTCCTGCTCCACGCTCTCCCGGCCGTGGATCAGCCCTAGGGCCATCACCCCACCGGAGAGGGCGCCGCACATCTCTTGGCGGGAGGAACCCACGCCTCCGCGGAAGCCATTGGCCGCCCGGAGCACGGGGCCGGGCACCTGGCCGAACAGATGCTCGCCGACCGCGAGCAGCACCGCCTCCGATCAGCGGAACCCGGCGGTCATCAGCGCTTCAGCGCGCTTGGAGACGCGATCGGCATTGCTCTCCTGCGTCACTCTCTCTCCCTCTGGGGTGACAGCCCGCTAGGGGTGCCTCAGCTCTTCGATCGGCCGGCCTTGACCGCCTCGACGAGCGCCCGGGCGTTGGCCGTGAGCTGAGCGAAGTCACCAGCGGCGACAAGCTTGTTGTTGACCAGGTCCCCTCCCACAGCGAGAGCAGCCGCGCCGGCGCGAATGAAGTCGGCAGCGTTGGCCTTACCCACCCCGCCCGTGGGCACTAGCTTCACCTGAGGCAGGGGTGCCAGCACGTCACGGAGGTAGCCCGGCCCTAGGACGCCGGCAGGGAAGACCTTGACGAAGTCCGCCCCGGCCTGCCAGGCAGAGAGGATCTCGGTAGGGGTGAAGGCACCGGGGATGACGGCCTTGCCATAGCGGTGACACAGCTCGATGGTGCGGAAGTCGGTGGTGGGGGAGACCACGAACTGGGCGCCGGCCAAGATGGCGGCACGGGCGGTCTCCGGGTCCAGGACGGTCCCGGCGCCCAAGAGCACGTCGTCACCGAAGCGGGCGGCCGACTGCTCGATGATCTGCAGCGCCCCGGGGGTGGTGAAGGTGAACTCGATGATATCTACGCCCCCTTCGCGGATGGCGTCGGCCACTCGGGCCAGCTGGTCGGCCTGGGCTAGACGGACGACAGCGACCACTCCCGCTTCTTCGATACGCCTCGCGATATCGCGCTTGTCCATGTGAACCTCCTCAGCGAGCAATGCGAAGGCTGCCGCCGGCGAGGAGGCGGTTCACCTCGTCCTCGGTGGCCAAGTTGTAGTCGCCCCAGATGCTGTGCTGGATGGCAGAGAAGGCGACAGCGAAGTTGATGGCTTCCTGGGGGCCGGCGCCGGAGAGCGTTTTGTAGATGAAGCCGGCGCTGCAGGAGTCTCCCGCCCCGACGCGATCCACGATCTCCACCTCGTAGGTGGGGCCGGTGTAGTGCTGTCCATCCTGGTAGACGAAGGCGGACCAGCGGTTGCGCCAGACCGAGAGGTCCTCGCGCAGGGTGATGATGACCGCCTGGAAACCGAACTCCTGGGCCAAGCGCTCGGCTACCTTCTGGTAGCTCTCGGCCGTGATGCCGAAGACGCGCTCGGTGTCCTCCTCGGTGGTGAAGAGCACGTCCACGCTCTCCATGAGCGGTGTCTGCACCTGGCGGGCCTTCTCCTGCGACCAGAGGCGGGCGCGGTAGTTGAGGTCGTAGGAGACAGTGCAGCCGGCCTGTTTGGCGGCGAGGATGGCCTCCTTGGTGACTTCGGCAGCGCTGTCGGAGAGGGCGGGGGTGATGCCGCTGGTGTGGAACCACCGGGCACCGCTCAGCACTGAGGCCCAGTCTACCTCACCCGGTGAGATCTTGCTGATGGCCGAACCGGCACGGTCATAGAGCACGGAACTGGCGCGGGGCGCGGCCCCGAACTCCATGAAGTAGAGGCCCATGCGGTCCTTGGACCAGATGACGTGAGAGGTGTCTACCCCCATCTCCCGGGCGCGGTTGCGGCACAGTCGCCCCAAGGCGTTATCGGGGAGGCGGCTAACCCAGGCAGCGTCTACGCCCAGACGGGCCAGCCCCACGGCGACGTTGAGTTCCGCACCGCCAGCGGTGATGTCGAAGGAGGTAGCCTGCTCGATGCGACGGAAGCCCGGAGGGGAGAGACGGATCATGGCTTCGCCAAAAGTGACAGCCGTAGGCATGGTGCTTCCTCACGTGGTGGTCGGTATAGTGGTGCGCTGACGGATGGGAAGGTTAGCGTCCGGGATCGAGGGGTGTCAAGCGAGTGGGGGTGTCGGGCCATCATCCGCGCCATCTAGCGAAGCCAAGAGGCGGTGCCCCTCACCTGTGCGAGAGGGGAGCAGCCCCGACTTGAGTCGAGGGCGGCCTCACGCAAAGACGCCAAGCCGCTAAGAGGGGAGACAAGCGACTTGGCGCCTTCGCGTCTTTGCGTGAGGCATGCCGCTCCTCAATGGGCACCCGAATCGCCCGGTTCCCGGTGCTTTGCTCACGGGATTAGGGGCGTGGTATATTCTTCCTTCGGCAGAGTACCATTGAGGAGGCCCAGTACGATGACCGACTTCCTGTCGGTGGTATCGCCCGAAGTGGCGAATAGGGAGGTCCCCGAGATCCGAAGCGGCGACACAGTCCGTCTCGAGGTCCGGATCGTCGAGGGACAGCGGGAGAGGCTGCAGCCGTTCCAGGGAACGGTCATCCGGATGCGCAAGACCGGGGCCGGCCCGGTAGCCACGATCCGGCGTGTGGCGAGCCACGGTATCGGTGTGGAGCGCTCGTTCCCGCTGCTCTCGCCCCGGTTGGCCAAGATCGAAGTGCTCCGGCACGCGAAGGTCCGCCGCAAGCAGCTCTTCTTCCTGCGCGACCGGGTTGGCAAGAAGGCGCGGCTTCGCTAGTCGGTAGAGAGGGGCTGGTGCCGTATGAACCACGGCTGGTAGGCACATGCGGGTGTGCCCGGACGTGGTCTGTGAGTCTACTTGGTGGCGAGAGGGATACCGGCGGGTGGCGGGCCTCGACGAGGCCGGCCGCGGTGCCCTCTTCGGACCGCTGGTAGCGGCTGCTGTCGTCCTCCCTCCCGACCTGGACCTAAGCCGGCTTCCCAAGCTGGCCGATTCTAAGCTCCTATCCCCCCGAGCCCGCGAGGCATTGCATCGCCAGATATTGGCTGAGGCTGCCGCCGTCGGCGTGGGGATCGTGAGCGCAGAGCTGGTGGACCGGCTCGGCATCCAGAAGGCGAACGTCATGGCCATGGCACGGGCGCTCGAGGCATTGTCCTCGGCGCCCGAGTTGGTGTTAGTGGATGGCCTGGGACCTTGTCCCCCTGGGTACCGCTCCTGTGCCGTGATAGACGGCGACTCCCTGTGCGCGAGCGTGAGTGCCGCCTCGGTCGTGGCCAAGGTCACCCGAGACCGATTGGTCTGCGAGCTGGCGACCGTCTTCCCCGGCTACGCTCTGGAGTCGAACAAGGGGTATTCCACGGCAGAACATCTGGCGGCGTTGCGGCGCCTGGGCCCCACCAGGCTGCACCGCCGCAGCTTCGAGCCTGTGGCCGCGGCCTGGGCGGCCCAGCAGGAGAAGCTCTCTTCCCTCGGCTAAGCGCTATTCCCGTGCGGATGTGATGAAGGCCCCTCGCGTCTAGTCCCCGGCGGCGAGCGCCTGCTGCTGGCGCTGGTAGAGGAGGGTATAGAGCTCGTAGTAGCGGCCTCGCTTGCTCAGCAGCTCCTCGTGGGTGCCCATCTCTTGCACTCGGCCGTGCTCGATCACCACGATCAGGTCCGACTGCACGATGGTGGAGAGCCGGTGGGCGATCACGAACGAGGTCCGTCCCTGCAAGAGGCGCTTGAGCGCCTGCTGGATCAGCCGCTCCGTCTGGGTGTCTATGTTGGCGGTGGCCTCGTCCAGCACGAGGATCCTGGGCTCGGCCAGCAGGGCCCGGGCGAAGGCGATCAGCTGGCGCTGGCCGGTGGAGAGGATGGCCCCGCCCTCCTGCACCTCGGTGTGATAGCCGTAAGGTAGCGAGGTAATGAACTCGTGCGCCCCCACGGCCTTGGCTGCCTCGATCACTTCCTCTTCCGTGGCCTCGAGCCTGCCGTAGCGGATGTTGTCGAGGACGCTCCCCGAGAAGAGGAAGTTCTCCTGCAGAACGATGGCGATCTGCCGGTGTAGCGACTCCTGGGTCACGTCCCGGATATCGTGGCCGTCAATGAGGATGGCGCCGCCGGTGACGTCGTAGAAGCGCGCCAGGATCTTGATGAGTGAGGTCTTACCGGCGCCGGTGGAACCGACGAAGGCCACCGTCTGCCCGGGCTTCACGTCCAGTGACACGTGCTCGATGACCGGCTTGTCGGGTGTGTAGCTGAAGCTGACGTCATCGAAGGTGACGTGCCCCTCGATCGGGGGAAGGGGCTTGGCGTCGGGCTTATCGGTCACGTCTGGGGACGTGTCCAGAAGCTGGAAGATGCGCTCGCCGGAAGCCATGGTGGCCAGGAGGGAGTTGTAGCGCATGGCCAGGTCGCGCACCGGCTGGAAAAACCGCCCCACGTAGAGGATGAAGGCCACGAGGGCGCCCTCGGTGATGCTGCCGTTGAGGACCTGGCGGCCGCCGTACCAGACCACCATGGCGGTGGCCACGGCGTTGGCGAACTCCACCGAAGGGAAGTAGATGGCCGACAGGCGGGCGGCGTAGAGGTTGACGTTGAGGTTGTGGCGGTTGATCCCGTCGAACAGAGTGAAGTTGAGCGCCTCGCGTACCAGCGACTGCACGACCCGGACGCCGTTGATGTTCTCCGCCAGGCTGCCGTTGATGCGGGAGATGGCCCGGCGCACCTCGCGGTAGCTGTCGCGTGCCCTGGCTCTCCAGACGAAGGTGCCGATCGCCATGAGAGGCAGAACGGTGAAGGTGAGCAAGGAGAGCCGGACGTCCATGAAGAGCATCACCGCCACGATGCCCAGCAGGACGAAGGTATCGTTCACCACTTGGACGATCGCCCAGGTGGCGAAGTCCTCCAGGACGTGGACGTCCGAGGTCATGCGGGAGATGATGCGCCCCACCTCATGGGTGTCGAAGAAGTGCATGGACAGCCTTTGGAGGTGGGCGAAGAGCTGGGTGCGGATGTCGTACATGATGCCCTGACCGGTGCGGGTCAGGATGTCCGCCTGCCTGATCCGGATGCGCCAGATCGCGAGGTTGAGGGCGGTGAACCCCGCCACTGTCAGGATCAGGGCGCGCATGTCACCAGGAACGATGCCCTCGTCAATGGCGAGGCTGACCACGAAGGGGCCGGCCAGGCTCAGGGCAGAGCCGCTGAGCACGAGTATGAGGGCCAGACCAAGCCCCTTGGAGTAGGGCCGAATGTAGGCGGCCAGCCGACGGGCTATGTCGGGGTCGTACTCGGCATAGCGATCCTCGACCTCGTCCGGCCGGGTCAGCGTTGGGGCTTGGGGCCGGCGGTCCTTCTCTGCCCGGGCGGGCTGGACGGCGACGCTACTTCTAGTCTCGGTCACAGCGCTTCACCCGTCACAGGGCTGGGGCTAACGCGACCTTGGGCCAGCCGATCTCGGTCCAGCTGCTCCTCTTGGTCGCGAAGCTGAAGATCGTAGATGCGCCGGTAGAGGCCCCCCAGCTCCAGAAGCTCCTCATGGGTGCCACGCTCCACGACTCGCCCGTGATCCATCACCAGGATCATGTCGGCTCCCTTGGCGGTAGTGAGCCGCTGGGCAATGACGAATGTGGTACGCCCGCGCATCACTTCGGCCAGGGCCTGCTGGATCTGGTGTTCGGTCTCGGTGTCCACAGCGGCAGTGGCGTCGTCGAGGATGAGGATACGCGGATCGAGCAAGATGGCCCGGGCGATAGACACGCGCTGGCGCTGCCCTCCCGACAGGGTGTAGCCCCGCTCACCGACGAAGGTGTCGTAGCCCTCGGGGAAGGCGGTGATGAAGTCGTGGGCCTGGGCAATCTTGGCGGCGCGGACGATCTCCTCCATGGTCGCGTCCGGTCGGCCGTAGGCGATGTTCTCGCGGACGGTGCCGGTGAAGAGAAGGGGTTCCTGGAACACGATGCCGACCTGCCGCCGAAGTGACTCCAGAGTGAAGTCGCGCACGTCTATGCCGTCAATCTTGATCGCCCCTTCGGTGACGTCGTAGAAGCGGGGGATCAGGCTGACGAGGGTGGACTTGCCGCAGCCGGTGGGGCCGACTATGGCGATGACCTGGTTGGGTTTGGCGGTGAAGGAGACGTCCTGTATGGCGTAGGGCGCCTCACGCTGGCCGTCCTGGCTGGCGTAGCGGAAGCTGACGTTCTCGAAGGTGACGGTGCCCTCGATGGTGGATGCCTCGATGGCATCCGGGCGCTCGGCCACTTCCGACTGGGTGTCCAGGATCTCGAAGATGCGCTCGCCGGCGGCGGTAGCCTCGGTCGCCGAGTTGACGATCTCACCGATGCTCTGGACGGGCCCGGCCAGGAGCCCGAGGTATCCGCTGAAGGCGACCAGAATACCGACAGTAAGCTCGCCCTGAATGACGCGGGGGCCGCCGTAGGCCAGCAACAGGGTGGTGCAGAGGCTGAACAGGAGGATGTTGAGCTGGTTGTTGCTCACCCAATAGCGGACCGACTGCAGCCGGTAATGCCGTACCCGGTCCACTTCCGTGTTGAACTTCCGCATCTCATAGTCTTGCCGGGCAAAGGCACGGACGACCTGAGCTCCGAGGAGGTTCTCCTGGAGGACGGTGGTCATGACAGCGAACTGCTGTTGTATGGCGCGGAAGAGGGGACGGATCCGCTGGCGGAACACCACTGCCATCACGGCCACGATGGGCAGGGGGAGCAGCGATACCGCTGCCAGGCGCCAATCGGTAGAGAAGAGGATGAAGAGAGCGATGCCAGTCAGCAGGGTGATGTTGGCCGCCTGCATGATCGCCCAGCCGGCGAAGCGCAGCACGGCATTGACGTCTGACGTGCAGCGCGAGATGAGCTGACCGGTATCGGTGCGATCGTGGAAGGCGAACGACAGCCGCTGGAGATGATCGTAGAGCTCGTTGCGGATGTCGTAGGCCAGGTGCTCCGCCAGCCAGGCGTGTAGGTACCTGTGGCCGAAGGAGAACACCGCCGAGGCAGCACTGATGCCCACGATCACCAGCCCGGCGCGGTCAATCAGGGAAGCATCCTCCCCAGCGAGGCCAGCGTCAATGACGTTACCGATGATGCGGGGCACCACCAGGCTGGCCACAGTGGTCACGGTCATGCACAGGTAAGTGAGACCGGCCTGCTTCCAGTAGCGGAAGAGGTAGTGGGTGATGAGGCGCCTTAGCGTGTCCACGGGCCACCTTGACGGGGAACACGCCCCCGGGATATGGATCCCGGGAGTCCGACGGAGGAGTGGGGATCTTCGTTAGCCATAGGCTCCTGCGATACCCGAATGGGTAGCTTGACCCAGGAAGCCTCCTACATAGTGATTGCTCGCGTCGGGTCCTTCTCGGGGCGTGGTGCACCCTAGGTCGGACGGGCGACACTTTGAGCCATGCTAACATAGCGGCGGGTGCCAAGCAAAGGCTTCACCGGCGCGGCCCGGGCGCCAGCAGGTGAGCCCTTGACCCTGCTAGGTGCCCTGGCTAGACTCCAGCGGCGTGGTCGGTAAGCATATCGTCCGATGGGCCCGCTGGCGCGTTTCGTGGTCCGACGCGGGCCGATCTCCATGGAGGTGGGCAAGTGATACGTCTGGCCGGCATGACGAGCATCTTCCCTGATATGACCCTCGACGAGGGCATAGCGGCACTGAAGCGCTACGGGTACGACGGGCTTGAGGCCAGGGTGGAGTGGGGCCACAAGTCGGGAATCGAGGCTTCGCTCTCGGCGAGCGAACGGGCCGACGTGCGCAAGAAGGTGGAGGACGCCGGCCTCGAGATATGCGCCATTGCCACCAGCGTCAGGGCGGCCGAGGCTGACGACGCAGCCCGCGCCAAGCACATGAAGGACCTGGAGACCTACATTGACTTGGCGGCCGACCTGGGGGCCAAGTACGTGCGAACCTTCGGCGGCCAGCGCCCGCGCGACCGGGACCTCAAGTATATCGTTGACTACGTCGTGGCGGCCTACCAGTCCGTCCTCCCTCGCGCCGAGGACCGGGGCGTCGTGGTCCTGATGGAGACGCACGATGACTGGTCGCACTCCAGCGAGGTAGCGGCGGTGGTGGAACGGGTGAACCACCCCAACCTCAAGGTTCTGTGGGACATCATGCACCCGCAGCGGATGATGGAGAAGCCGGAGGAGACCTTCAACGTCATCGGTGCGCTCACGAGGCACCTGCACGCACACGATGGCACCTACCCGGAAGGTGGCACTCGGGTGCAGATGGCA
>JBMNTK010000146.1:0-10356 GCA_050945695.1 Anaerolineae bacterium
ATGACCTGCTCCTGCCCGAGGCCCAGCTGGCCGACAAGGTTCGGTCGGCAGTGGAGGAGAAGAACCTCATCCTGGAACGGGTCTACGGTCAAGAACCGTTGGATCCCGAGGCTGTAGCCCGCCAGGTCGTCGAGCATGCCGGCAAGCTGCGTTCGTTCATCGGCGATGACTCTCTGGCGATCGCCGAGGCCCTAGAGGCCGGCAAGCAGGTCCTCTTCGAGGGGGCTCAAGGTGTCCTGCTCGACATTGACCACGGCACCTACCCCTACGTCACCAGCTCCTCCACGGTGCTGGGCGGGGCGCTGGCGGCGCTGGGTGTGGCACCGGGTGAGGTCACCCGGGTAGTGGGTGCGGTCAAGGCCTATCAGACTCGGGTCGGTGAGGGCCCCTTCCCACCGGGCGCAACCACTGGGATGAGTTCGGCACTACTACCGGCCGGCCTCGCCGATGCGGCTGGCTGGACCTGGTCACGGTACGTTACTCGGCCCGCGTGGGTGGCATCACCGAGTTGGCAGTGACCAAGCTGGACATACTCTCCGGGTTCGATGAACTCCAGGTCTGTGTCGGCTATCGCCTGGACGGACGGGTGCTGGAGCGGGTAGTGCCTCCCGTGGCAGACCTGGCGCGGGTCGAGCCCATCTACGAGCGACTCGAGGGCTGGTCGGAGCCCCTCGGTGATGCCCGGCGCTTCGATGACCTGCCTGCCGCGGCCCAAGCCTACATCCGTTTCATTGAGGACCAGGTGGGGCTACCGGTCAGCATCATCACGGTGGGCCCTGGAAGAGACCAGGCCGTTAATCGCTAGGGCGGGGGACGGAGGTTGGCGGCCGGCATCGAGGTCATAGATGCCCTAGTGGTGGGCGCTGGCCCCGGGGGCACCAGCGCCGCCTACCACTTGGCGCGCGGCGGGGCGCGCGTGGGGCTGGTGAGCTCGGGTGAGACCCGGGGAGAGCGCCCAGCCGTGGCCTTCTGCTCCGCGCTGGCCCAAGACTGCCTGGATGGCATGCGGCTCTCCGACTGGGCAACGGCCCATCCTCGCTGCCGGCAGATGCGCCTGGTTGGCCCCCGGGGAACGGTGGCCTCCTGGGAGACCGGGAGCCGGGCCAGCCTCATCATCCCCCGGGCGGAACTGGAAGCGGCCCTGCTGGAGACGGCTATCGCTGCCGGGGTGCGGCCTTACCTCGACACCCGCGCCCAGGCGGTGCACCTCGAGGCCGATGGGGCCACCGTGCGGGTCTCCGGCGGGTCTCTCCCCAAGGCTCGCCTCGTCGTCCTGGCGGAGGGTTCACAGCCGGAGCTGGCTGCTGACCTGGGCATGGTCCGCCGCGACCCCGACTTCGTCAGTACCCATGCCGTCTACGAGGCCGATGCGGATGCCGTGGCCGAGCTCCACTACCTGCCCGACCTGCTGCCCTGTGTGTCCTGGGCGGTACCGGTGTCGTCCGGGTTGGTGAGCCTGGGGGTCTCGGCGCTGTCGGGGAGCGCCCGCGGGGCCGAATTGATGGCCGGGCTTCGGGAGTTGGGGGAGAGGCGCGCCTTCGGTGGGGCCTTGGCCGGAAAGCGGCCCCTGCGCTCTCCACGAGTGAGCTTCTTGCGCAGCGGGCTCAGTTCGGTGGTGCCCTACGGGGAGAGGGTATTGCTGGCGGGGGACGCCGCTGGTGTGGTCCACCCTCTCACCCTCGAGGGCATTGGGGCAGCCATGGAGAGTGGCCGCGTGGCCGCTCAGCATGGGCTGTATGCGCTGGAGAAGGGGCGCTTCAGCGCCTCTGACCTCTCCGCCTATGGCAAGGCCCTCAAGCGGGCCTTCGGGGTGGAGTATCGGGCAGCGCGCTTCCTACGGGAGCTTCTGCGCAGCGAGCGGGTGCTGGAGCGCATCGTGGGGAGAGCGCAGCGGGATACCAACTTCGCTTCTCTCATCGGCAACCTCTTCATGCGCACCCAGAGCACCCTGGGCACCCTCACCCCCGCCAACCTGATTCGCTACGCCATGTGGTGGCGCACACCCCGCCGCCGGCGACGGCGCTAGAGGGCGCTCTCACCCCCCACCCCCTGCTAGGGGAGCATCTCCAGTAACTTGCCTCGCCCGGATGTGATGTTGGCAATGGTCAAAGGCCCTGAATGCCTTGACCGATTTTGTGGGCGTGTGCTAGAGTCTCGCACCATCTCCAACACCGGGAGGGGGAGCACACTGAGCCACTGGTTGCGCTTGGCGTGCGGCGCCCGGAATCCGGACGTCAGGCTCGCACAGGGGCGAGGTAGTACGACAGGGGGTTGCCCGCAAAATGGCAGAGGCGATGCAGGGGACGGTCAAGTGGTTCAGTCGTACCAAGGGCTACGGGTTCATCACCCCGGACAACGGTGGTGGGAAGGACGTCTTCGTCCACTACTCCGCCATCAGTGGCTCGGGCTTCCGCAATCTGGAGGAGGGAGATCGGGTCGAGTTCGAAGTGGAAGACAGCCCGAAGGGCCCGCAGGCGGCCCGGGTAACCCGCTTGAGCTAGGCAAGTAGCAAGCAGTTCACCTCCAGCCCGGCTCGCTCAGCGAGTCGGGCTTTTTGCTGCCTGGGGCACATGGCGTTCCTGGCCCAGGTGCAGAAGGGGCAGCCCGAGCAGGCAGGCAGCGGCCGTCACCCAGAACACCGAGGAGAGGCTGAACTGGTCGGCGATGAAGCCGCTGATGGCGGGCCCCAGGGTCATGCCCAGGGCGTAGATGGCCTGGAAGGCGCCCATGGCCGAAGCCCTCTGCTCCTGAGCCACTGACTTGATGCTCAGCCCCATGAGTACCGGATAGGTCAGGCCCATTCCTAGGCCAAAGAGCACCCGGCTGGCCAGGAGGCTCCAGAACCCGACGGTGAAGGGTATGAGGGCGGTGGCAGCAGCCAGCAGCACTAGCCCCAGCCTAACCAGCCACCGGTCGCTGACCCGAGTGGCGAGCCCAGCTACCACTGAGGACATGATGGCATAGGGCAGGAGCACTACAGAGGTAAGGGAGCCGATCTGGGCCGAGTCCAGGCCCAGGACCTCGTCGGCGTAGATGGGCACGAAAGCGTAAGAGGTGGCGAAGACGGAGTATTGGGTCACCGCCGCCACCAGGGAGACCACCAGGAGCGAGGGAAGCGTCAGCACGGCGGCGATCTCTCGCAGCGAGGGGGTCTTGCGGTGGGCGGTAACCGGTTCCTTGCCCGGTGCCAGGGCCAGGAAGCCCAGGAACGCGATGAAAGCGGCCACCCAGAACGGTGAGCCTGTCCCGTAGCGGTTGGCGACGTAGCCGCCGGCGAAGGTGGCCACCATCTGGCCCACAGAGCTGGACAGGGACATGAGGCTGGTCGAGCGCACGGCCTCAGAGGGCGGGAAGTAGCCGGAGAAGAGGACGGTGGCGGCCACCCAGGTGGAGGCGGCCACTCCGGCTAGCCCACGCGCCAGGAGCATCTGGGTGGGGTCGCCGGCCATGGCCAGCCAGATGGAGCTGATGACGATGGTGAGGACGCCCAGCAGGACGAATACCTTGCGGCGGCCCAGCCGGTCGGAGGTGATGCCCAGGGGGATGCGCAGGATCAGCTGCGTCAGCCCGTAGGAGCCCACGATGAGGCCGATCACGGTGTCGGTGGCGCCCAGTGCCCGGGCGTGGACGGAGAGGGTGGGCACGTAGAAGTACAGGGCCGCCCAGAAAAGAGTAATCCCGACGGCGAACCGACCCACCTGGCTGTTGCGAGCTTGGCCTACCGGCATTGGGCGTAGCCTTCCTAGTCCTGGACTGGCCTCAGCGCTCCAACAGGATGGTCACGGGGCCGTCGTTGTGGATCTCCACCAGCATGTGGGCGCCGAAGACTCCGGTCTGGGTCGGCAGCCCAGCCTCTTCCAGGCAGCGAGCGAAATGGGCCACGAGGGGCTCGGCCTCCTGGGGCAGGGCGGCCTCGGTGAAGCTGGGCCGCCGCCCCCGCCGGGTGTCGGCGTAGAGGGTGAACTGAGAGACCACGATGGCCTGTCCGCCCACGTCCACGGCCGACAGGTTCATCTTGCCCTCGGCATCCTCGAAGATGCGCAGGGTGGCCGCCTTCTCCGCCAGCCAGGCCGCCTGTTCTGGGGTGTCTCCCGGGGCAATCCCCACCAGGATGACGAGCCCCTTGTCTATGCGGGCTACTTCCTGGCCCTCGACCGTGACCGAGCCGCGGGTCACCCGCTGGAGCAGGGCCCTCATTGGGCCTCCGTGCCCTCAGCCTCGAAGTACTCCTTGAGGGCGTCTTGTGCCTCTCGGTTGTCAGTGAGAGAGACGAACATCTCCCAATCGGCGCGGCTGTAGCGGTCCTGGCGAGGAATCTCGGTATTGAGCAGCTGCACCCCGTTGCTTAGTACCCGGCGAGCGGCCTCGACATCGCCGTTACGCACCAGGCCTATGGCCACGAGCAAGTTGGTATGGGGTGACCTGATCGCTGCCTCGGCTGCCATCAAGACGGCCAAGGCGTCCTCAGTGCGGCCCATGCGCAGGGCGGCCTCGGCCCATTCCAGGGCGCCCACCGGGTCTTCCATCGGAGAGCGCTCCAGGAGCTTGCGCCAACGGGCTGTGCCGGCGGCAAAGTCGCCCTCACGGTTGTCGATGACGCCGCGGTAGTACTCGGCCCGGGAGCTAGAGGTGTCCTTCTGCAGATAGCGGCGGAGACGCTCTAGGTCGCCAATGTCGAGGAGGTAGGTATAGAGCTGGCGCATGGTGCGCTGGGCCAGCTCGGGCCGCAGCTGCGCCATCTGATCCCAGGCGGCCAGGGCCTCCTCCGTATGACCTTGAGCGCGCTCCAGGATGAAGCGCCGGTGGTAGATGAGACCTTGGTGGCTGGGCTCGGTGCTCAGTTCCAGGGCCTTATCCAGGGCGGCACTGGCCTCGTCATAGTCCTGACGGGAGGTGGCCACCTCGGCCACTGTCAGCCAGTGGATGGGGTCGTAGGGGAATCGCTCGACCAGAGAGGACGCCTTGGCCAGAGCCGCGTCCAGGTCTCCCTTGGCCACGAGCACGACAGCCACCTGGCGCTCGAGTGCGTCGGCGTTCTCGGGGTCGAAGCGAGCCAGCGACTCCAGTACCTGGATGGATTCGTCGTGGCGGCCGCTGGAGGAGAGAATGGCCGCTGTCTCTAGACCCACCGAAAGACCGAACCGAGCCATGTCATCGTGTCGCCGCAGCGTCTCTTCCGACAACGTGCCCAGTCGCTTGAGGATGCGCTGCAGGATCTCGAGCCCGGCGTCCAGATCGCCGGCACGGAAGAAGTTCTGGGCGCGCTGGTAAAGGCTTTCATAGCTGCCGGGCAACTGAGTACGCTCTTCTGCCAAGTGGAGCCTCCGAAACTGGGCAAAGTGGGAGCGATTATACCGCGGGGTGGGCGTAGGGGCCAAGGAGGAGAGCCCCCTGTCCCACCTGGGGGAGAGGGATCGCCATTCGGCTTGGCCGAATGGCGTGGGTGAGGGCTTCTTACCTGCCTCTGCTCACTGACCTTGACCACATAGTATGACAAACCCTATAATGTTGGTTGCGGTGGGAATAGCGCCAGTTAGAGGGGATTTAAACGG
Organism: Anaerolineae bacterium; assembly: GCA_050945695.1. Classification (GTDB taxonomy): domain Bacteria; phylum Chloroflexota; class Anaerolineae; order DRVO01; family DRVO01; genus Ch71. Next base: position 5,553 of record JBMNTK010000146.1, read on the forward strand.
ATGTGGAATCGGGAGGAGGAGCGGCAACGTGTTGCGACCGGCAGGGATGAAGCCTACTGGTCCATGCTGTTGCAGCAGGAGAAGCAAGAGTCTGATTCACTAGTCGCATTCTACGGTAGCAGGGGATCCTGCCTGGCTTACGAGGGCTTCCGACAGATCTCGGGGAGGGCACCGGCTCGGCGAGCTCTCGACCCCAGCGAGCAGGAGGCCTGGGCACTGCTGGAGGAGTGCCTTCACTCTTCCAAGGTGCTCACCGTGAAGGCGACCGGCTACAACCGGGGTGGCCTTCTGGTGAGGGTGGACAACCTGCAGGGCTTCGTCCCTTCCTCGCAGATAAAGGACCTGCCGCGTCAACTGAGCGAGGAGCAGCGGGCGGTGCAGATGGCCACCTACGTGGGGCGCGAACTCCACTGCCGGGTGATCGAGCTGGATCAGGAGCGCAACCGCATCATCCTGTCTGAGCGGGCTGCCACCCCCGATGGTCTACAGGCTGAACAGCTCCTGGATGTGCTCCAGGAGGGGAGCCTGGCCTACGGGCGTATCAGCAACATCTGCGATTTTGGGGCCTTCGTGGATCTGGGTGGGCTGGAAGGGCTGGTTCACATAAGTGAGCTTTCCTGGCGCCGCATCGAGGATCCGCGCGAGGTGGTCCGGCTGGGGGACCCGGTACAGGCATACGTGCTCTCAGTGAACAAGGACAAGCGGCGGGTGGCGCTCAGCCTCAAGCGTCTGCAACCCGACCCCTGGGAAGGCATCGAAGAGCGCTACGAGGTTGGCCAGGTCGTGGAGGGACGGGTCACCAACGTAGTGGACTTCGGCGTGTTCGCCAGCATTGATGCCGGCATCGAGGGGCTGGTGCACGTCTCCGAGATGGATATCGAGGCAGGCGAAGACCCAAGGGACCTCATCCAAGAGGGTGAGATCGTGAAGGTCCGCATTCTGCACATAGACAAGGAAACACGCCGGCTGGGCCTGAGTCTTCGCGGCGTCTAGGACTGTTATCGGTGGTTCATAGCCCGTTCTACAACCTGCCTATAGTGCGGAAGTGCTCCCGAGTGACGCAAGATCGCCCTGCGCTCCGGCAGGGCTGAGTTGGGTCAATGGCTGGGGGCAGCTCACGAGGCTTCCAATCTAGACTAAGCAGGCTGGCCGACGGTCTCCGGGACTACCGACTTGAGATCGTCGGCTTGCTTGTGGGCTGCTGGGGGCTCATCAGCCTGGCGGCGATGTTGGGGCTCACCGGCGGGGTGCTGGTCTCGGCCTTCAACGATGGCCTCTTCAACCTCTTCGGCATCGGTGCCCCGGCGCTGGGGGTAGTGCTGGTGCTGGCCGGTGCAGCCCTGCTCGTCCGCACCCGGTTGGGGAACCAGGCTGGGCGGCGGGCGCTGGGCTTGGCGCTGCTGTGGCTCTCCTGCCTGATGGCCGGAGAGCTGGCCAGCCCGGCCGGAGCGAACGAGATGGGCTTCGGCGGCGCCCTGGGGCATGCCCTAGCCGGGACGATTCGCAGCCTGGCGGGCGCCTGGGCGGCTTGGCTGGCGACGCTCGTCGTGGCCGCCGAGGGCACTCACCAGGTGGTGGGGTTCTCCTGGCGTCGTCTGTGGGTCTGGATGCGGGCCACGCTGGCCGTGCTGGTGCGCCGGGCGCAGACGAGCATCCGGCACCTCGCCTCCGACTTCGCCCGCGTCCTCCGTCGCCGGCGCCAGCCACAGGCACCGTTCACACCAGCACCCGCGATGGCCGCTGCCGCGGTCACGCCGGAGGCTGTGCCGGACGAGTTGGCCGAGCTAGAGCCCTCACCCGAAGAGGCCACCTCGGCGAAGGAGTCTGAGGAGCCAGAGGAAGAGCCACTGCTGATGCCGCCTCTGGATCTCTTCGATCCGCCCGTGCGGTCCGATGGCACCACGGCCGATGACGGCATACGCGCTACCATCATCGAGGAGACGCTGGCCGGGTTCGGCATCCCGGTGAAGGTGATGGAGGTGCAGCGGGGACCGGCCGTGACTCGGTTCGGCCTCAGGCCTGGCTACGTGCAGCAGACCACGGGTGGCACGCAGGTGCGGCGCAAGGTCCGGGTGAACAAGATCAAGTCCCTCGCCGACGACCTGGCTCTGGCCCTAGCTGCCGCTCCCATCCGGGTAGAGGCACCCATCCCCGGGCGCCCGCTGGTCGGGATCGAAGTACCCAATAACGCGGTGTCGCTGGTGGGCATACGCGAGCTTCTGGAAGCACCGGAGTTCCAGGGGACGACAGCGCCCCTGCCGGTGGCCCTGGGCAAGGATATCTCCGGTCGGCCCTTCGTGATATCCCTATCCCGTATGCCCCATCTGCTCATCGCTGGCGCCACCGGGTCCGGCAAGTCGGTGTGCATCTCGGCCATCTTGGCCAGCCTGCTCTACTCCTGCCCACCCTCCGAGCTCCGGCTGCTCCTCATTGACCCCAAGCGAGTGGAGTTGGTGCGCTACAACGGTGTGCCTCACCTCCTGGGCAAGGTAGAGGTGGACGTGGAAGGGGCCATCGCCGCCTTGCGCTGGGCCTGTAAGCAGATGGACCAGCGCTACACCGAGTTTGCCAAGGAAGGGGTGCGTGACCTCGCCGGCTACAACGCCCTGGACTCGGTGGAGCCGCTGCCTCGGATCGTGATCATCATTGACGAGCTGGCTGACCTCATGCTCACCGCTCCCGATGAAGTGGAGAAGGCGATCTGCCGGCTGGCGCAGATGGCGCGGGCGACGGGCATTCACCTCGTGGTCGCCACCCAGCGCCCCTCGGTGGATGTGGTGACCGGGCTGATCAAGGCCAACTTCCCCGCTCGTGTCGCTTTCGCCGTCACGTCGCTGGCGGACTCGAGGGTGATCCTGGACAGCCCGGGGGCAGAGTCCCTCATCGGCCACGGCGACATGCTCTACATGCCGCCAGACTCCAGCAAGCTGCACCGCCTGCAGGGCACGTTTGTCTCCGAGGAGGAGACTCGTCGGCTGGTGGACTTCTGGCGGGGCCAGGTGGACAGCCGGCGCCTGCCGGTGGCGCCCTGGTCTGGCTTCCTGGAAGAGGAGGAAGACCACGACGAGCTGTTCGACCAGGCCGTTGCCGTGGCGCGCGAGGTGAGCGCGGTGAGTGCCTCCTACCTGCAGCGCCGCCTCCGGATCGGGTACCCCCGGGCGGCTCGCCTCCTGGACCTGCTGGAGGAGGCCGGCGTGGTGGGGAAGGCCACCGGTGGTGGACGCTCTCGGCCGGTGCTCAAGTCGGGTCAGGAGGACGAGGAGCTGTTTGAAGAGGGCGAGCTAGAGGAACTGGTCGAGGAGGACGAGGCGGAGTGACGGGCTCTTCCGGTGGGGGCGTGCGGGCCCAGGTGACGGATGTCCTGCCCAACAGCCTCTACGAGCTTGAGCTGCCAGAAGGAAGGAAGATGAGGGCGCACCTGAGTGCGGAGATGCGCCTCCACAACGTCCGGCTATTGCCGGGGGAATGGGTGCAGGTGGAGCCCTCGCCCTTCGACCCGAGCCGAGGCCGCATCCTGAGGAAAGTGAAGGATTCATGAGAGGTCGAGCAGGCATATTCTGGAGCGCGCTCGTGGTGGGCTTTTCCGGTGCCATGATCCCGGGGCCCATGCTGGCTGTGACTCTCTCGGAGAGCCTGAATGGGCGGCTCTGGGGGAGCCTGGGCGTGGTGCTGGGGCACGTGCTGTTGGAGGTGGCGTTGCTGGTGGCGCTGGCTCGGGGGGCGGGCAACATCCTCAAGAAGCCGGTCGTGGCCGCCGCCGTGGGTATGATCGGAGGGGTAATTCTGGCCTACATGGGCGCGAGTGTCGTGGTCACCGTCCTGCGGAACCCGGTGGCGATGGCGGCCAACGCCTCTTTAGTGCCGCTGCCTGCGCCCCCGGTGCTGACGGGGATGCTGGTGAGCGCCTCCAACCCTGCCTGGGTGATGTGGTGGGGAGCGGTGGGCGTCGGCTACGTGGCCCTGGCGCTCGGGCAGGGCCGGGGCGGGCTGTTGGCCTTCTACTTCGGCCACACCCTGGCCGACTGGATCTGGTACGGGCTGGTCGCGGTCCTGGTGGTGACCGGCCGGGGGATCCTGCAGGGGACGCCCTACCTGTGGCTGATCAGCATCTGCGGGGTGCTGCTCTTTGGCTTCGGGCTCTACTTCCTGAGCCTGGGTGTGCGCCAGGCCCGGCAGCAGCGGGCTATGGCCTGAGGGCGGGAGGTGAAGGTGTCCATCCACGTGGGGACGTCAGGATTCCACTACCGGGACTGGGTGGGGCCGTTCTACCCAGAGGACTTGGCTCAGTCGCGATGGCTGGAGTTCTACTCCCAGGAGTTCGACACCTGCGAGCTCAACTACACCTTCTACCGGCAGCCGGATGCCCGCCAGATGGCCAGGATGGCGGAGCGGGTGCCGGAAGGGTTCGTGTTCTCGCTCAAGGCCTACCGAGGGATCACCCACGAGCAAGAGGACGTGGACGGGCACCTGGCGCTGACCCGCGAGGCACTGGAGCCGCTGGTGACCGAGGGCAACCTGGGGGCGCTCCTGTTCCAGTTCCCCCACTCCTTTCGGCCCTCGCAGAGCAACGCCAGCCTGCTGGAGCGCTGCCGGGAGGCGCTGCTCGGTCTGCCCTTGGTGGCGGAGTTCCGCAACCGGGAATGGCTGCGGGAGGAGGCTTTCGACTTCCTGGGCCGTCTGGACATGGGGTACTGCTGCGTGGATGAGCCGGCCCTGCCCGGGCTGATGCCCCCAGTGGCAGTGGCCACGGCCCAGGTGAGCTACGTGCGCTTTCACGGGCGTAATGCCGCCAAGTGGTGGAACC
>JBMNTK010000147.1:0-10286 GCA_050945695.1 Anaerolineae bacterium
CCAGCCTCAGGCGTGTCTGCCGGTCAGCCATGCACGCGATTGAGGACCCGCAGGGCCGCTTCGACCATAGCGCCCTCGGTGCCCTTGGCCGCTTTGGCCGAGCGAGCCAGCCGGGACTCGTAGCTGCCCTGGTCCAGGGCCTTGTCGGTGGGGGTGTAGCCGATGTAATCGTTGGCCAGTTCCACCGTCATCGTCCTGGCGAACGGCGAGCGCTCTTTGATCTGCAGCCCGTACTCCACGAAGATCTCACCCGGCAGCCCCACGATCCCCAGGTCGCCCACGCGCAGGGCCATGATGGGCGTGGGGCGCTCCAGCGGCTCCTCAGCCACCAGAAGCGCCTCCCGGGCGTAAATCCATTCGCCGAACTCCTTGGACTCGGCGTCGGGGATCTCCCGGGCGGCATCGGGGGTCTCGGCCTTGAGCAGGGCGCGGGCGGCTGCCAGCTCCTCGTCAGTGGGCTGGCGGCGGCGGAAGGTGATCATCTCGGTGGCGGCGCCCAGGGGCAGGTCATCGCGGTAGTCGAAGTTGCGCAGCCCCTGCCAGGCGCCAAAGGCGGTCGCGGCCAGCACGTTCGCCACGCGCTCGATCTGGAAGTAGGGGTGGGGCATCTCGGGCCGAGGCTTGGTGAAGTCTATGTTGTTGATGTCGCCGCAGCACCCGTTGGCCATGATGCCCACGAAGTCGGCGCCGGCCATCCTCTGGAGCGCCCGATCGAAGTAGCCGAAGTAGTCGGCGGAGATGGCGGTGGCGTCGGTGCTCCCCACATAGTGGAGGGAGTAATTGGCCAGGAGGGCTATGGGGCTCCGCTCCCTGTCGCGCAGGACCAACACCAGGACCTCAGGGTCGGTGGGCCCAGCCGGTCGCACCAGGTCCGGGTTCTGGTAGCCGGGGTTCATGCGCACGCTGCCGTCCTTCATGTGCCAGCGACGGTTGAACGTCTCCCCGGGGCAGGAAGCTGAGGCGATGCCGGCTTCCGCCTCGACCAGCCTTTCCTGGGCCATCTTCACCGAATCGGCCGCGCGGAGCATGGCCGTCTCCATGTAGGCCTCGTCGCGAGGGGTGCCCAGGGCGGACACACTGGCGGGGCCGGTATGGGTGTGGGTGCAGGAGACGAAGATGTGGTCCTGTGGGATTCCGGTGAGGGCGGAGGCCCGCTCCTTGAGGACGGCGATGTCTTCCTTGAAGAGCGCGATCAGGTCACAGACGACTAGGGCGATGCTGGTCTGGCCGTTTTCGAGCACGATCGCCTTGGCGAACAGGTCATCGTGGATGTTGGTGGCGATCCGGTCGGAGAAGTAGCCGCACATGTGAGTGCCCACGAGCGGGGTGATGCAGCTGCGGGCGGCGCCCGCCTTTAGGCCTGGCATGGTGCTCCCCCCATGAAGCCCGACCCCTGCGCCGGGGCGGGTGGATTCGTTACAGTAAGCAAAGAATAGAGTCCGGCGGCGACGTGTCAAGCGGAGGCAGTCGGCTCGGCACACCTAGTTCAGCACTTGGGCAGTATGGTTCCATATGGTAGACAAAAAAGGATATTAAGTTGCACTTTGCATCTGATCCGGAAGAGGTGTAGAACCATTCCCGCACCTGACGCGAGCTGTGAACCAGATCACGCGGACTTGGCACCGGCCACTCCGTTCTGGAGGGTGCCGCGACGACCCTGGCCCGGTTCGCCTGGTGGCCACTGGCGTATCTCATGGTCCCGCCAGTGGCGAACGGCGGCAACGTGGCCACCGTGACGCCCATGACGAGGCCATACCAAAGGAGTGTGTAATGACATCGGGCAGTGCAAGCAATGCGCGGCAGTCGCGCCGCGGCTTCCTCAAGGGAAGCGTCGTACTCGGCGGTGGTCTGGCGGCTGGGGCTTTGGCTCCGGCAGCCGCTTCGGCTCAGGAGGCCGAGGAAGCGGGCCGCACGCTGGAGGCTGATGTTCTCGTAGTCGGGTCCGGTCTGGCTGGCCTGACGGCGGCTGCACGCGCGGCAGAGCAGGGCGCCAACGTCTTGCTCATCGAAAAGCTGGCCAAGGGCTACTGGGCTCCGGGTGGCGATATGCCCCTCTCCGGGCAGATGCTCATTTTCGCCGGCTCAACCTATTCGGCCCTCGACGCGGGAGTGGAGCAGCTGGAGAAGCAGCTGACCGAGGGGACCGGCGGCATGGCTCCGCCTGAGCTGATCAAGGCGGCCGCAGAGACCGCCGGCACCGCTTATCAGTGGATCAAGGACCAGGGTTGCGAGTTCGAAGAGCGAGCCCTGGGAGCGGCGACCGTGCCTGTGTTCGCCCCTTCCAAGATCGGTGGCGGTTACTGGGGATCGGACAAGCCCGGTGGAGAGACTGACGCCTCCGAGCACGGTGGCAAGGTCGCGGCCCTGAAGCTGGAAGCCAACATCCTGGAGTCCGGCGGCCAGATCCTGTACGAGACCAAGGCCGAGAGCCTCATCACCGATGATTCGGGCGCGGTTGTGGGCGTTCGGGCGCGCGATGCGGAAGGGCCGTTCACCATCAAGGCGAAGGCTACCATCCTCTGCACCGGCGCCTGGAGCCTGGACCGGGCCATGATCGCCCAGTATGTGACGCAGTCGGCCGAGTCGTTCTACAACGCCACCTACGGCACGCCTGGCTCGACCGGCGACGGGCACAAGATGGCGATCGCCATCGGGGCAGCCCCTCGCAGCCTGAACTACACCTACTCCATCTTCATGCCGGCCGTTGTCGGCAGGGTACCGAACCACGACCTTCGCATGTACTCCATGCCCTTCAACGCCGGCGTGGTGGTGGGAGCCAGCGGTGAGCGGCTCTATGACGAGGCCCTTGGTCGGCACGTCGGTGGCCACACCATCCTCCGCAAGGAGATGAACAACCTCGGTTACTTCATCATTGACAGCAAGATGTACGAGGGTGTGGCTGCCCAAGTCGAGAAGATGGTGGAGCTGGGCGGCGAAGTGTACTCCGGCGAGACCTTCGAGGAGCTGGCGGAGGCCGCAGGGATCTCCCCCTACCTGGCTACCACGATGGAGGAGTACAACGCGGCCGCCGAAGCCGGCACCACCTCCAAGCTGCGCATCCCGCGTGGCGGCGAGCCGGCTCCGATCAACGAGCCCCCGTTCTACGCTGTCCCGTTCGTGGTCGGCACCTGCGACGAGAACAACGCCGCTATCATGGTGAACCCGAAGGCGGAAGTGCTGGACGTGGATGGGAACGTGATCCCGGGCCTGTACGCGGCCGGTCACACCATGCACGGCGCCTACGCCGCTGGTCTGGTCAACGAACACGGTGGGCACGTTGGCGGCCTGGCCAACGCCCTCGTCTTCGGCTACATCTCGGCCAACAGCGCCGTAGAGTACGTTTCTGCCGAATAGGCCTGCGCGTCCTGTCCGTGCTAACCGGAGGGGAAGGGCACCTGCCCTTCCCCTCCGCCGTTTCTGGTGGCGATCAGGTCTCTACCGGAAGACGGTAGCCGAGCTTCTAGTTGGGGAATGGGTAGCGATTCGGCTGTACCACGCCAGCGCCCTGGTGAGGCGCGACATACTTGGGTCAGGGATGGCGCAGTCCCTCAATACCCGGCGCTGGAAGAGAGAAGCGAGTGGCTGAGGCGGCTGCCGACTGCCTGGCGGCCGGGATTGACTCGAGTAGGCGAGAGGCTAGAATGCACCTATGGCTGAGCTCACGGATACACCTGTGTCCCACGGTCCGGAGCCACGTGCAGACGAGCAGCTGCTCGGGGAGGTAGTCCGGCGCCTGGTAGAGGCGTACCGGCCGGACCGCGTGTATCTGTTCGGCTCTCGTGCGAGAGGCGACTCCGGTCCCGACAGCGACTACGACGTTCTAGTCGTGGTGCCGGATGACGCACCGCCCGAGCTAAGGCGTAGCCGTCTGGCCTATCAGGTGCTGTGGGACATAGGGGTTGCGGCGGACGTCCTGGTATGGACTCGATCCGACTTCGAGAGTCGCTTGCACCTGCGCGCTTCGCTTCCGGCGACGGTGGCGAGGGAAGGCCGCCTGCTCTATGCAGCGTGACCCAACAAGACAGGCGGATGCTCTCGCCTGGCTTAGGAAGGCCGACCTGGACGTTCGGGCAGCGGAGCCTCCGCTGCTGGAAGACGCTGCATTCCACTGTCAACAGGCGGTGGAGAAGGCTCTCAAGGCCTTCCTGACTTGGCATGACGAGCCCTTCCGCAAGACCCATGATCTGAACGAGCTTGGGCAGCAGGTAGCTCGACTGGAGCCAGAGCTAGAGCCACTCTTGCGGCACGCCGCCCCTCTGACCGAGTACGCCTGGGCCTACCGCTACCCCGGAGGGCTGCCTGACTTGACCGTGGCGGAAGTGCAAGACGCTCTCGGCACGGCTCGCTCGGTGATGCACGCGATCCGCAGGCGCCTCCCTGGCCTCTGACCCTCGCCTACCCCACCCGCACCCACACGGGGCTGGACCAGGCCAGGTTCCCCTCGGCCGGGGCGCTGTTGTGCGGGAGCACGGGCGTCTCTCCCGCGAGACGCACGCGGAGGTGGTAGTAGTGGGTCCCGGGCGCAGCGTCCTCGTCCACCCAGTCTAGGGACAGGTGCCGCGAGCCGCGCGCGGCGGTGGAGTGGACCTGCGCTCCATCACGGAAGACGTCCACGGCGACCAGGTCGCGCGGAGATTCCACCTCTGCGACGACGCGTGGCCTCCGGCTCGGCTGGGCCTCAGTGCTCCAGCCTCCCCATCCGTGGCTGATCCGGGCCGGCTCGGCCAGTGATCCCTCCTCGCCCATGAGGAACCCGGAGACACCGAAGCGAATGACGACGCGGGCGCCGGTGGTGGCGTAGTTGCGGCGGGCACGGAGAGCCTCGAAGATGCCCGCCGGCGTCAACTCCTCCGCCCACACCGCCACCAGCCCGCCCCCATGGCCCGGGACGTAGCGGTGGCCATCGCTGCTGCCGGCGAAGCCGAACCGGTGGCCAGCGGCCAGGTGCACCATGACCTCACTCAGGTCGGGGGTGTGCACCTGCCAGCCGGAGCAGACCTCCACGTTGCGGTCGAAGGCCTCGCAGATGATGCTCCAGGACCTATGGTGGGCGTGGGCCAGGGCGTCGGTGCGGCAGAGTGAGCGCACGAACGAGTCCACGTCCTGCCCCGACGGCTCCACCCGGCGGAAGACAGGCCCGTCGGTGCCTGGGTAGAAGACGATCCGGTGGTTCCAGCGGTCCGTCGGTGGCCCGTGGTAGGTCCACTCGAATCCAGGGAAGGCGAGGAACCGCCCGAGTTCGGTGAAGCGCTCGGTGACGGACCCGATCTCGCGCCACATGCCGGCCGTCAGGACGTTGTTTGGGTACCAGTCGTTGTCGGCTAGGGCGCAGAAGTCCAGCCCGGCCACGTCGCGGGCGTAGGCGAGCAACTCGTCCAGTTCACCCTCGGCATCGGGCGACTGGAAGCTGTGGCAGTGCAAGTCGCCCCAGAAGAGCTGCAGCCGCCGACTTTGGTGTTCGATGGTGGGCCGAGCCTCGGGCCGGCCGTGGCCCTGCGCGGGCAGGCCGTGCCAGCGGCTCCAGGTGGACAGGGGCCAGCCATCGTGCCGCTCGGCGCCCGCCAGGCTGACCCGGGCACAAAGGATGTCGGCGTGGCCTACCGGCGAGTACTCCCGCGGGTCGCCCTTGTAGGCCACCCACAGGCTTCCCTCATTGGACCGGGCACCGGACCCCACCTGGTAGCAGATGCCGCCTCGGTGGGGCTCGACGGTCTCCTGCCAGCGGGTGCCGTCGAAGCGGCGGGCGCACAGGGCACCCCAATGGGCGGCGTCGAAGTCCTCTTTGGTCTTGCGTTCCCAGAGAAGCCAGGCGCCTTCGTCGTCCCCCACCAGCATGGGGTGCCGGCGGCGACCGTAGTAGCCCATGTAGTTGTGATCTGCCAGCAGCCCCTGGGCCAGGGACTCGACTACGCCCGGCACCGGCCCCGGCAGGCTCGGGTCGGGGAGCGGTTCCCAGGTGCCGTCGCGCCAGGTAGCGCAGGCGAGCCAGCCCCAGTGGTCGGCGACGCCATGCTCGTCCTCGACGCGTTGGGAGACCAGCCAGGCCAGATACGGCCGGTCGCCGGCGTCGCAGGTGAGGGCGGGCAGCAGTTGCCACTCCTCGCCCTGGCTGACCCTGCGCGGCTCTTCCCACGTCCCGTCCCGCCGTCGGCAGGCGTACACGTAGTAGCCGCTGACAGCGTCGTAGGCGTCCCATGCCAGCCATGCGGTGCCGTCTGATGCGATCGCCAAACAAGGGCGGTACAGGCGATCGGGACTCTCGTACACCGTGACCGGAGTCTCCCAGGCGCCCTGGCGCAAACGGGCACAGCGAAGGGCATGGGTCGAGCCCTGGCTCCCGCCCGCCGTGACGGCGACCACGAGCACGGTTCCATCCGGCTCCGCGGCCGCCGCGAACCCCTGCACGTCGGCAGTGCCGGGGCAGAGGGTCACGTCGTCCTGCCACTGGCCGTCCCGGAGCTGGCGGCTGAGGACGCACCAGCGCCCGCCGGTGTACGAGCGCCACAGGAAGATGGGGCCCTCCGGCGTTGCCACGGCCGCGGGGTTGATGTACTGGCCCGGCGTGGGGGTGACGAACAGAGTGGCCTCGGCGCCCGATGTGCCCCAGGGGCGGGCCACGACCTTGTCCGCGCCCCCCAGGTGAGAGATCCAGGTTACCCAGAAGCGACCTTGGTGATCCTGGCAGGCGCCCAGTTCGCGCGAGGCGCACTCCACCCCTACCTGCTCTTCCTGACTCATGCGTTGCGATTCCGGCACTTCCTGCTCCCTACCAAGGTCACGGTTGGCCTGCACGAGGACTCGCGTTCGGTGCGGTCCCTGAGGACTACCCCTTGAGCCCGGAGAAGACGATGCCCTGGATGAAGTAGCGCTGGAAGAACAGGTACACCAGCAGGCAGGGAAGCATGATCATGGTGGAGTAGGCCATGAGCTGTTCCCAGTTGGTGGTGTACTGAAGCCGGAAGGCTATCACGCCGAGCGCCAGGGTCCACTTGTCTGTGCTGTTCAGGTAGATGAGCGGGCCGACGAAGTCGTTCCAGTGGCCCATGAAGGAGAAGATGCCCACGGCGCCCAGGGCTGGCTGCGCCAGGGGCAGCAGGACCCTCCACCAAATGATCAGCGGATTAGCCCCGTCCATGATGGCTGCCTCGTCCAGCTCCACCGGGATGGTCAGGAAGAACTGGCGCAGCAGGAAGATGTAGAAGGCACCCCCGAAAAAGGCTGGCACGATGAGCGGCTTGAGGGTGTTGACCCAGCCGATCTTGTTGAAGAGCAAGAACACCGGGATCATGGTCACCTGGTAAGGGAGCATCATGGTGGCGATGAGGACGGCAAAGAGCGGCTCCCTCAGCCGCCAGCGCAGCCGAGCGAAGGAATAGGCCACCAACGCCGAGCTGAGCACGTGTCCCACCAGCGACAGCGCCGTGATGGTCACGGTGTTCTTGAGGTAGGTGAAGGTGGGCACCACGGTCCAGGCTTTGACGTAGTTCTCTAGCACGATGGGGTTCGGTATCCAGACCGGCGGCTGCACCCACACCTGCGGCGGGCTCTTCAGGGAGGTGGACACCATCCAGAGGAAGGGCATGACGAAGCTCACGCTCCCGACGAGCAGGGCCACGAAGAGGAGCGTGCGCCAAGCCAGCCTGATGAGCACGGGCACCCTGAGGCGGCCCTCCCGCCAGATGCCAAGCTTCTCCCCGCCCCAAGCCATTGACCGCTGCATGCTACTGCCTCCCGCGGAGAGCTGCGTGCCTTGTGGAGTCGACCCGCTCATACCGTCACCTGCCTGCCGGCGGCGGGGCCGGCCTCGTAGTAGACCCAGCGCCCGGCCAGCCGGAACTGAACCACTGTCAGCACGGAGATCACGAGGAACAGCACCCAAGCCAGGGCGGATGCGTAGCCCATGCGGAAGTAGCTGAAGGCGTTCCAGAACAGGTAGAGGACGTAGAAGAGGGTGGAGTTGGCCGGCCCACCGGCGGTCATGACGTAGGCCGCCGTGAAGACCTGGAAGGAGTTGATGACCCCCATGACGCTGTTGAAGAAGATGCTGGGCGTGATGAGGGGGATGGTGATGTAGAGGGTGCGCCTCAGCCAGCCAGATCCGTCAACCTGTGCCGCCTCGTAGAGCTCCTGCGGAACCCCTTGGAGGCCGGCCAGGAAGATCACCATCTGCGGCCCGATCCCCCAGAGGCTCATCAACACCAGGGCCGGTTTGGACCAGTTCGGGTCCATGAGCCAGGCGGGGCCGGTGATCCCAAACCAGGAGAGGAACGTGTTGATCAGGCCGATGGTGGGGTCGAACAGCCACAGCCAGAGCATGGATGCGGCCACGCCGGAGACCACGGAGGGCATGTAGTAGGCGGTGCGGAGGAGGTTCTGGCCCGGGAGCCCCTGGTTCAGCAGTACAGCGACGAGCAGCGCCAGGACCAGGCGCAGCGGCACGCTTAGAACGGTGTAGTAGAGGGTGTTGGTAAAGGTCAGCCAGAAGTGCTTGTCCTCGAAGAACATCCGCCGGTAGTTGCCCAGGCCGATCCATTCCGGGGGGCGGATGGCGTCGTAGTTGGTAAAGCCGAAGTAGAGCGAGGCCAGGAACGGCCCCAGGGTGAAGAGGAGGAACCCGATGATCCAGGGAGAGGCCAGTCCCAGCCCCCAGGCTTCGTTCTTGAGGGCCCTCCACCGGGAGGATGTCCGCGCCTGCTGGCCGGCGGCCTGTACCGGAGCCAACGCCATGCAGTACCCTCCTTACTGACGAGTGACACGTGAAGCGTGACGAGTGACGCGTGACACGTGAACACGCGAGAAGGCGTACTTCTCACGCATCACGAGTCACGCATCACGTATCACGTTTCACGCATCACGTATCACTACCAGGTGGCGGACCACCCCATAGCTTCGAGTTCCTTGTCCCACTCGGCGGCGGCATCGGTCAGCGCTTGCTCGGCGGTCTTGACGCCGAGGCAGGCGGCCTCGCACTCGGCCAGGAGGATCTTGCGGCGCAGGAGCGAGGCTTTGGGAACGGTGGGGTAGGTGAGGCCGAACTTATCCAGGTTCTCACTGACCTTGATGACGTCTGCGCGCTTGCAGTATTCGGCCACCTCGAGCACACCGCGCCGGGTGGGCGGGAAGCCGCCGAAGGCCTCTTGAGCCACGGTCATGGCCTCGACGGAGGCCTGCAAGGTCATGTACCGCCAGGCGGCGTCCGGGTGCCTGCACGTCTTGCTGATGGCATCCCAGTCGGTGCTCACCAGGGCGACTCGGGTCTTATTGATGGGCGGTTGGGGCACGGCCACGAAGTCTATCTTGTCCGGGGCGTACTGGAGGACGTTGTAGCCCAGCAGGCCCGGGTGGCCGTAGCCGATGACCTCGAGGCCCATGGCGAAGTAGGGAATCTCCATGGACTCCAGGGGGGCCATACCGGCGGGGGCGACTTCGTTCCGGCGCTTGGCCATCCACTCCAGTGCCCAGATGCCCTCGTCGCTAACGAAGTTGGCCCTGCCGTCCTTGAACAAGCTGCCGCCCGCAGAGTAGAGCAGCCCCGTCCACTCCATCTCGTCGTGGCCGGTGGAGGAGCCCTTGCGGACGATCTTGTTGCCCTCGAACACCGTCAGGGCGATCGCCGCCTCCATGTAGTCGTCCCAATCCCAGTCGTCGGGGATAGTGACGCCCTCCTCGTCGGTGATATCGCTGCGGTAGGCCCAATGCCGGGGACCGCCCAGCATGGGGATGCCCCACTGCTTGCCTTCCCAGACTACGCCCTGCCAAGAGGCCTCGAAGAAGTCCGCTTGCTCCGGCCACTGGGCTACGTAGTCATCCACGGGAATGATGAAGTCGCCCTCGACGTAGCCGGCCGGGCCACCGGAGCCGCCTCGGACGATGTCGGGCATGGTGCCGGCGGCACGAGTGGTCAATAGCTTCTCGTTGAGGGTGCCCCAGTCTATGGGGACGTAGACGACCTCGGAGACTGGGTACTCCTCCTGGATCTTGGGCTCCAGGTTCTGCTTGGCCCAGTCAACGAACTCCTGAGGGTACTCGACGAGAAGTTCGATCTTGAACTTCTCACCCGTGGGTCCGCCTGAGGTCTGCTGCACCGGTTCCGTGGTTGCGGCGCCTTCCGGCGCTGTGGCCGGGGCGGGGGTGGCGCCGCAGGAGGCGAGGAGCGAGGCGCCTGCCAGACCGGTGAGGCCGGCGGTGAACGCCCTAAGGACCGTACGTCTCGCGAGTTTCCGGCTCCCCATGGCTTCCTCCTCTTAGGGAAAGGAATGGAGATGGACGGACGACGACGACTGTAG
>JBMNTK010000148.1:0-10205 GCA_050945695.1 Anaerolineae bacterium
GCCGGATGGCAGGCAGGAGCGCCCGCTCCTCGCGCCAAATCCCCGATGCCCGGGCGCCAACCATGGCGCAGATACCAATCAAAGAGTATAATGGTGGATTGAACACTATCCATTGCTGGAAAGAGATTTGGCGCGAATACCGGAGAGACCAGACCTGTACCGCATCCTTCAGGTTGACCCAGCGGCTGAGCCGGAGGTCATCGAGGCAGCCTACCGGCGTCTGGCCCTGAAGTACCACCCCGACGTCAGCCAGGCACCCGATGCGGCCGACCGCATGCGCAACCTGAACATGGCCTACGAGGTGCTGGGCGACGCTCAGAAGCGAGAGGAATACGACCGGGAGCGCGAGCGCCAACAGTCCCGGCAGCGCACCCCCGGTAGCCGGCGTTCGCGAACGACGCAACCCCCTCGTCTCCGCGTGGACCCTCAGTCCCTGCAGTTCGGGCCCATGCCCAAAGGCAGCATCCAGACTGCCGTGCTCGAGGTCACCATGGAAGGCCAGGGCTCCCTGCGCGGCAGCGTCCGCCCCAATCAGCCCTGGGTGCGCACCAGCGTGTCTCGGACCGAGGACAAGACCTGCACCGTCGAGGTCACAGTGGACACCGCCAACC
This sequence comes from Anaerolineae bacterium, assembly GCA_050945695.1. Classification (GTDB taxonomy): domain Bacteria; phylum Chloroflexota; class Anaerolineae; order DRVO01; family DRVO01; genus Ch71. The sequence goes on from JBMNTK010000148.1 coordinate 612, forward strand.
TTAGGGACGGCTGGCGACATGCGGGGTCTGTCACCATAGGCACCCTGATGGGGGGCAGCAAGACCGTCCCGGTTACGGTGGACGTGGAACCGGAGCCCAGGCCCGCTATCCGAGTCGAGCCCGAAGTGCTGGACTTCGGCGAGGTCTATGCCCAGGCTGGGCCGGTGGCTCGGCAGCTTCGTGTCTACAACGGTGGCACCGGCACCCTCTCTGGCCACGTCAACATCAGCCACACCTGGTTGTCGGTAACACCCGAGCGGTTCGCCGAGAACGAGCAGATCCTCACCGTCACGGTGGACCCGTCCCGGCTCAGGATCGGCAGGCGCTACACCAGCCGCCTGTTCCTGGAGACCAACGGCGGGATCTCGCTCGTTCCGGTTCGCGTGCAGGTCTCGGAGATCGTGCGGCCTCTCCCGCCTCCCGATAGCCCTGATTACTGGTATGAGCTCATCAGCCGTCTACTCCCTCAAGAGAAGTGGGAAAGGGACCTGACGGCAGACCTGCTGCTGCGGGCTCAGCAGCGGGGATGGCACCCCACCGAGCAGCAACGGGCCCTGATTGCGCGCATCAAGTCCCGCGGGCTCGCAGACTGACGTCAGCACCACCGTCACTTGAGGTTCTAGAATGCAAATAGGCAATGTGCGCCCGATAAACATTGACGACGAGATGCGCGTGTCCTACCTGGACTACGCGATGAGCGTCATCGTCGCTCGCGCCCTTCCCGATGTCCGGGATGGCTTCAAGCCCGTCCAGCGTCGCATCCTCTACGCTATGCACGACCTCGGGCTCGCGCCCGATCGGCCCTACCGCAAGAGCGCCCGTATCGTCGGAGAAGTCCTGGGTAAGTACCACCCACACGGTGAGTCCGCCGTCTACGACGCCATGGTACGCATGGCGCAGGACTTCACGATGCGCTATCCCCTGGTGGATGGTCAGGGCAACTTCGGGTCTGTGGACGGCGATTCGGCGGCCGCCATGCGTTACACCGAGGCTCGCCTGGCTGCCATCTCCCGCGAGATGCTCGCCGACATAGACAAGGACACGGTAGATTTCGTCGACAACTTCGACGCCTCCCTCAAGGAGCCTGCTGTCCTTCCCGCCACGCTGCCCAACCTCCTGGTGAACGGCGCCACGGGCATCGCGGTGGGCATGGCCACCAACATCCCGCCCCACAACCTCTCCGAGGTCTGCGACGCCCTCGTCTACCTCATAGACAACTACGAGCGCATGGATGAGGTCTCCGTCGAGGACCTGATGCAGTTCATCAAGGGTCCGGACTTCCCGACGGGCGCCATCATCATGGGCCAGGACGGCGCGGCCGCCGCCTATGGGACCGGCAAGGGTCGGGTGATCGTGCGCGCGGTGACCGACATCCAGGAGATCCGTGGTGGCCGCTACGCCATCGTCATCACTGAGATCCCCTTCCAGGTCAACAAGTCGGCCCTCATCGAGAAGATCGCCGACCTGCACCGAACGGGGCGAATAGACGCCATCGCCGACCTGCGTGACGAAACCGACCGTGAGGGGCTGCGGATCGTCGTCGAGCTGAAGCGGGGCGCTCAGCCCACCAAGGTGCTCAACCAGCTGTTCAAGTGGACCGCCCTCCAGTCCGCCTACAGCATCAACATGCTCGCCCTGGTGGATGGGCAGCCCCGGGTGCTCCCCCTCAAACGCATCCTCCAGCTCTACCTGGCCCATCGCGAGGAGATCATCGAGCGGCGGTCCCGGTTCGAGTTGGACCGCGCCCTGCGCCGGGCTCACATCCTGGAGGGACTACTCAAGGCCCTAGACGACATTGATGCCGTCATAGAGACCATCCGCTCCTCGCCCGACGCCGACGTGGCCCTGACCCGGCTCATTGAGCGGTTCAGCCTGAGCGAAGAACAGGCCCGAGCCATACTGGACATGCAGCTGCGGCGGCTGGCCTCCCTGGAGCGACAGCGCCTAGAGGAAGAGTACGCCCAGGTTCGCGCCACCATCGAGGAGCTCCAAGCGCTCCTGGCCGACCCCCGGAAGGTGCTTGCCCGCATCAGGGAAGAGCTCCTCAAGCTCAAGGAGCGGTCCGGCGATGAGCGCCGCACTCGCATCCTCAACGAGTCGGCCGAGCCTCTGGAGGCCGAGGACCTCATCGCCGATGAGCCCATCCTGGTGACCATCACCCGCCGGGGCTACATCAAGCGCCTGCCCACCCGTACCTACCGGGTGCAAGGCCGAGGCGGGAAGGGCATCACCGGCGCCCAGACGGGCGAGGAAGACGACGTAGAGCACTTCTTCACCAGCTCCTTGCTCAGCACCGTCTACTTCTTCACCAACCGCGGCCAGGTGTTTGCCCGGATGGCCTATTCCATCCCCGACGGTTCGCGTACATCCCGCGGGGCCGCGCTGGTGAACCTGGTGCCGTTGGAAGATGGCGAGCGGGTGACCGCAGCCCTGAGTGTTCCCCGGCGGCATGAGGACGGTTACCTGTGTATGGTCACCCGACGGGGTCGCCTCAAGCGCGTCAAGCTCGATGAGTTCCGCTCCATCCGGCCCAGTGGCATCCGAGCCCTGAACCTGGAGGAGGACGACGAGCTGGTGTCGGTGGACCTCACCAACGGCTCCAATGAGCTGCTCCTGGTCACCGCTAGGGGCCGCGCCCTGCGCTTCCATGAGGACGAGGTGCGCCCCCAGGGCCGCACTGCCATGGGGGTTCTGACTGCCGACCTCTCCGACGACGACCACATCGCGGGCATGGAGGTGGTCGAGCCCGGTACCCCCGTCCTCATCCTGACCGAGAAGGGCTTCGGCAAGCGAGTGCCCATTGATGAGTTCCCCCTGCGGTCTCGGCGCGGCAAGGGCGTGCTGGCCATCAACCAGAAGAACCTGGATCGCACCGGGCTGATCATGGGCGCGCTGATGGTAGGGGAGGACGACGAGGTCAGCCTCATGTCCACCGAGGGCATGGCTATGCGGGTGCGGGCAGACAGCTTCAGCATCATGAGCCGCTATGCCACCGGCAACATCGCCATGCGGCTCAACGACGGTGATACCCTAGCCTCCGCCGCTCGCCTGCAGCCTCCTCCGGAGCAGGAGTGAGCCGGCGGCTGAGCCTGGCAAGCCTGGCGGCAGGGATACTGCTCCTTGCCGCCGGGTGCGGGGCGCCCCCGCCCCCCACCCCGGGGCTGGTGCGAGTCCTGCCGCCCACGGCCACTGCGCCCGCCCCGGGCGCCGAGGTGCTGGCAGTGGTAGCAGCCGAGGCAGAGGCCGTCCGACAGCAGGACATTGATGCCCTAGCCGCCCTATGGCTGCCCGATGGGCAGATCGTGGACGCGGCCCATACCCCGGACGATGCCGGCGACAATCGTCGCTGGGAGGGCTGGCCGGCCATCCAAGACCGCTACGTCCGGGAGGTGTTTCCCTACTACGCCGAACCGGACTTGAGCCCTCGGCCGCGCCAGTCTCAGCCCAGCCTGAGCCTCCAAGGCGACGAGGCGGAGGTGGTAGTCCCTGGGGTGGACGGGCGCACCACCCAGGACCGGTGGCGGCTGCGCCTTGTGGATGGGCAGTGGCGCATCGCTCAGCTGGAGTACAACCTCGCCCCGCAGAGCCCCTCTAGCCAGGGAGGCTAGGCCATGCGCCAGGACCAGTGCCGGGTCGTCGCCAACGGCTCCTTGGATTCCGGCCACTACCTGCTGGAGATAGACTGCGATCCTCTGGGCCAGCCGGCCCGGGCTGGTCAGTTCCTCATGCTTCGCCCCCAACCGGGGTGGTCTGACCCCCTGCGCCACCCGGCCTTCTTCTCCCGTGGCGGCCACATCGGCCAGCTCCTACTACCCCAGTCCGAAGCCTGGGCGGGCGATCTGGGTTCGCTCCTGCCAGAGGAGACGGTGGATGCGCTCGGGCCCCTAGGACAGCCCTTCGAGCTGCGTCCGGGGGCCAGTCGGCTGCTCATCGTGGCCCTGGCCGAACCGGTGGCCCCAGCACTGGCCGTGGCCCACTGGGGCGTGCGCCAGGACTGTGCCGTCAGCCTCATCCTCGGGCAGCCAAGTTGGCGCCCGCTGACCGACCTGGTGCCGGATACCGTCGAGTGCACCGTCGGGCCCCTGGACAGCCTGCTGGGCCTGGCCGATGAGCTGCGCTGGGCAGATCAGCTCTTCCTCGTATCTCCACCTGATGACCTCGAACGGCATGCTGGCGCCATCGAACGGGCCAGGCTGCGCCTGGCGGAAGGGTTCGCCGGGGTCCTGGTCCCCACGGACTTCGCCTGCGGGGTGGGGGCCTGTGGAGGCTGCACCCGGCGCGGGACCCGGCGACAGCACACCGTCTGCTCCGATGGCCCCATCCTGGACCTGAGGGACCTGCTGTGAAGGGCCCAGTACGGATCGGGGGCGGCGGCCAACGCGAGTTCCTCCTGCGCCGGCCCGTCATGCCCGCGGCCGGATTCCTGGGCTACGGCCGGGCATATGCCGGGCTCCTGGACCCGCGCGCCTTTGGTGCCCTGGTGACTCGCACCACCACCCTCCAGCCCCACACCGGCCCCACCCCCGGCTTCGCCCGCACTCGCGGTGGGTTCGTGTTCAGCCAGCCCCCCGCCAACCCCGGGCTCTCCGCCGTGCTGCGCCAGTTCGCCCCCAGCTGGGCCCGCTGGGATGCGCCCGTGATCTTCTCCGCCTGGTTGGCCACACCGGAGGAAGCGGAGACCCTGGGACGACGCCTGGAGCCCGAGCCCACCGTGGCCGGGATAGAGGTGGTCGTGCCTCCGGAGGGAGACGCAGAGTGGCTGGGCGAGGTGCTGGAGGCCCTGCAGACGGAGACCGAACTGCCCATCCTGGTCAAGCTGCCCCAGGAATCGGCGGTAGACCTAGCCCCCGCTGCCGTTGAGGCCGGCGCCTCGGCCCTGGTGCTGGCCACCCCTTACCTGGGGACCTCGCTCAGCGGCCTCACCGGGCCCGTGTACGGACCGAGCGTCCTTCCCCATACCCTGCGCGCGCTCTCGACCATCGCGCCCCGGGTGGATATCCCGGTAATAGCAAGTGGCGGCATCTACGAGAGTGCAGATGCCGCCGCTTGTGCGTCCGCCGGAGCGGTTGCCGTTCAGCTAGATGGGTTGCTGCTGCTAGACCCCATGGGGGCCGCTCGTCTGGCCCTGTCGCTGTCGCCTACCTCCACCGGGTCAGGATAGTCTCCCGCTCAAACAGGCTCACTGCCGCCCGCAGCATGAGCGCGTCGGCGCCCAGGAGCAGTAGCGCCCCGATGGCCAGGGTCAGGTAGTTGAGGGTGAGCACGCCCGTCATCTGGCCGATGAAGAGCCCAATGACCGGGATCACCAGCACCCCGATTCCCTGCTCGACCGCCCGAGGGTCGTTGAGGCGCGAGGAAGCGATGATGCTGAGCAGCACCCCCAAGGCGGCCACCAGCGGGGCGACGATGAGCACCATCAGGACCCACACTGGACTCACCATGTGCGTGAAGGCCTGATCGCTCACCGCCAGTACCCGGGCGCCGGCCACGAAGACCGCGAACGCCATCCAGGTGACACCCAGCGCCGGAGTGACGGCTGCCAGACACTTGGCCAGGAGCAGCTCACTGGTGGCCACCGGCGTAGCCAGGAGCGGCTCCAGGCTACGCTGTAGCTTCTCGCCCACGATGCTGTAGGCAGCGATGCTCACCGGGATGATGAGAGGCATGAGCAGGAAAAGGGTGAGGAAGTACTGCACCATCACCACCTGCATGGCCTCCATCTCCGTGAGCCCCATATACTCCGGCCGCTGCAGGAACACCTGCATGTCATCCAGGTCGGCGGAGGGGAACTTCACCGCGGCAAACATGGCCCCGATGCTCAGCACCACCATCAGCGTAGGGGGCAGCGCCACCAGAAGGACCACCATGCGGTTGCGGAACACGTCCGCCCACTCTTTGAGCACGATCGCCCGCACGCGTCGGTTCACTGCCGCCCCTCCGAGACCAGCGCCAGGTAGGCGTCCTCCAAGGAATGCTCTACCGGCCGGACGTAGCGCACCTGCGCCCCCACCCCTACCAGCCGGTTGATCAGGGCCGGGTTATTGTGATCAGGATCCTTGAGCTCGACGGTTATCGAGGCGTGGTTGGTCTCCACCGAGGTCACAAACGGCAGCGCTCGGATTTCCTCCGCCAGGCCAGGCGCCGGCTCCGCCAGCTCCACCGTCACCTTCTGCCCATAGAGGGAGGCCCGCAGTCCGGCGGGTGTATCCACCCTGAGCAGTCGCTGCTTGATGATGCCGATCCGCTGACAGAGAAGGTCGGCCTCGAAGAGGTTGTGGGTGCACAGGATGATGGTGCGCCCGCCGGCACCGAGCTCGGCCATGAACTCGCGCACTACCCGCGAGGCCTCCGGGTCCAGCCCAGAGGTGGGCTCATCCAGGAACAGCACCTCCGGTTCGTGTAGCATAGCCCGAGCAAGCGCCAGCTTCTGCTTCATCCCTTTGGAGAGGGTGGCCGCCGGTTCCTTGCGCTTGGCCTGCAGCCCTAGCAGGGACAGGTACTTGTCCACCTGCCGGTCCTCCTGCTCCCGGTCGAGCAGGTGCAGGCGGGCAAAGAACCGCAGGTTACCCTCCACGGATATGCGGTCGTAGAGCCCAGGAGACTCAGTCAGGATCCCGATTCGCCGCCGGACCTCGTCGTTCTGCTCCCCAACCTTGAAGCCGGCTACCCACGCCTCTCCCTCGGAGATACCGATCAGGGCCGCCAGCATGCGGATAGTAGTGGTCTTCCCGGCGCCGTTGGGCCCCAGGAAGCCGAAGACCTCGCCGGGGGCCACCGATAGGTCCACGTGATCCACCGCGGTGAAGCTCTCGAAGCGGCGCGTCAGTCCCCTGGTCTCGATCATGGTCTGATCAGCCTCACTCCCGGTTCAGCACGTAGTGGGCCACCCAGGGCCCGATCAGTATGTAGGAGAAGGGCCGTCCCTGCAGCGCCCGCACGGCGCCCCAGAGCCCGTAGAGCCAGATCAAGCCCATGAAGGCCAGCGGCAGCAAGGAGGAAGCCAGCGCCGCCCAGAAGTACCACGGCGGCTCAGGATACGCCGACGGATCCACCATTAGCGGGAGCAGGGACGCGAAGTAGCCCGCCGTCCAGCACACCCAGCAACCAATGGTGAGCAAGAAGCCGGCCAACTGGTAAGCAGCTGCCTGAGCAGCCTGGAAAGCCACATAGCGGCTGCGGTCCCGGTTGAGGGCGTAGATCACCGCCGCCCCAATGGCCCCAACGAAGTTGGTCAGGATCAGCCCGTGCGATAGCGCTGCCAGCAGCCTTTCGTCTCTGTCTTTGGCGACTGGAGTCTCCACAGTGGTTACCTCCTCTTCACATACGGCGTCTCACGACAGACACGACCCAGCTCCCCCGTGCTCCGGCGACCGTGAGCGCTCGCCACCCCCAGTGACTAGCTCAGCGCGCGAAGTAACCCAGAGCTAAACGCAACCGCGTCTCGAAATCCCCCCGCGTCTCCGGCGGCAACGACTGCACCGCTGCCTGCGCCTCCACCACGGAGTAACCCAGCGCGGTGAGCGCCTCCAGCAGGTCTAGGTCGTCGTTGGCTATGGTGGGTAGAGCCGTCGCCTCGCCCCCCACCCTGTCCCTCAGGTCAAAGACGATCCTGCGGGCCGTCTTGATCCCGATGCCGGGGACCTGGGTGAGCACCTCCGGCTGCTCGTTGCGGATGGCAGAGCGGATGGTATCCAACTCCAGTGAGCCCACCAGCGCCATGGCTGCCTTGGGTCCAACTCCCGTCACCCGCAGCAGCAGCCGGTACATCTCCAGCTCGTCCTGGCGCTGGAAGCCGACCAGAGACGGCTCTCCACCCTGGCCTACGGTGAAATGAGTGAAGCACTGGGCGCGTTGGCCCACCCGCAGCTCGCCCAAGGTGTGGCGTGGCAGCAGTACACGAAACCCTATCCCGGCGGCCTCGATCACCGCCGACTCTTCATCCAGGAACAGGACCGTCCCTGTCAGGCTAGCGATCACGTCTCCCTCAAGGACCCCGCTTGATGCAGGGCACCGTCGAAGCGCATGTTCTGGAGGTGACACAGGGCGATGGCCGCGGCATCGGCGACGTCATCCGGGCGCAGGATGTCGGGCAGATGCAGGAGAAGCCGGACCATCTCCTGCATCTGGTGCTTGTCCGCGTTCCCATACCCGGTGACCGCCTGCTTCACCGTGGAGGGCGTATACTCATACACCCTCACCCCGGCATCCGCCAGCCCTAGGAGCACCACCCCCCGAGCATGACCCACGGCCAGGGCGGTGCGGACGTTACGGCGGAAGAAGACCTCCTCCACCGCCGCCGTGTCCGGTTGGTACTGCCGGGCCAACGCCAGGACCTCTCGGTAGATGCTCTGCAATCTGGCGGCCAACGGCTCGTCGGGATCGGTGCGAATGACGCCGCTGGCTATCAGCTCAGGCTCCGAGTCATCCTGGCGCACCAGGGCAAAGCCGGTGGTCGCCGTGCCCGGGTCTATGCCCAGTGCCAGCATCAGGCAGCTTCGCCCTCGTACTGCTCCAGAATCTCATCAGGGATGTTCAGGTTGGAGTAGACGTTGGTAACGTCGTCCAGCTCTTCCAGGGCATCCACCACCCGCATTACCTGCATGGTGTCGGCTGCGCTCAGGTCGAGCATGGTCTTGGGCACCATGGCCAGGTCCGCGCTGGTGATGCGGAAACCTGCCCCGTCGAGAGCATCCCGCACCTTCTTGAAGTCCTCAAGCAGGGTGTAGACCTCGATGATCTCCTCGCCCGTGACCACGTCGTCCGCCCCGGCGTCAATGGCCACCAGGGCCACCTCATCCGGATCGGCACCGGCCGCATCCACGGCGATGTAACCCTTCTGGTCGAAGAGCCACGACACGCTCCCGCTCTCTCCCAGGCTGCCCCCCATGCGGTTGAAGATCCGCCGGACGTCGGCCACGGTACGGTTGCGGTTGTCGGTCAGCGCTTCAACGAGCAGCGCCACCCCGTGGGGAGCATAGGCTTCGTATACTATCTCCTCCAGGATGTTGGCCTTCTCCTCGCCAGTGCCCCGGCGGATGGCCCGCTCGATGTTCTCCTTGGGCATGTTGGCCGAGCGTGCCTTATCTAGAATCAGCCGGAGCTTGAAGTTCATCTCCGGGTCACCGCCCTCGCGCGCCGCGATCTCGATCTCGCGGGCTAGCTTGGTAAAGAGCTGCCCTCGCTTGGCATCAGCTGCGCCCTTCTTCCGCTTGATAGTAGACCACTTGCTGTGTCCTGACATCGCATGTCTCCTCTTGGATTTGTCTAGCCTTCATGCTCGGCGGCCGTGGGGCTTTCCAGCATGAGTCGCAGTTGCCTGGCCGTATCCACGGCCTGACCCTGCCAGTGGTTGTTCGTATAGACGTAGGTCTGGGTGGACTGCTGATCCAGGCTCTGGATCTTCGGCACCCACTCCGCCAACTCCTCAGCGGAGTAGCGGTAGTTGTAGCGCTCCCAGGCCTCCTGGTGGTTCCACCACTTGGCGGCATTACGCCCGTGAAAGCGCACGTAGCTCACCTGGGCCGTGGCCACTGCCACTGGGGGCATCAGCCCGGGCAGGGCCGGCTCATCCACGCAGCAGTACCCCATGTCCAG
>JBMNTK010000149.1:0-10159 GCA_050945695.1 Anaerolineae bacterium
CGAATGCCGGTCCCTCTCCCACACGTGGGAGAGGGGGGAGAGAACCCCTCCCCCGACCAGCGCCATTGGGCAGGGCCAAATGGCGGTCTCCCCTGAAAAGGGAGGGGAGCCTGCCCCTTCCCTGTCAGGGAAGTCCGCCATATCGCGGAGCGAAATGGCGCGGGACAGGGGGTTAGGTTGGCCCTTCGCCGCCTACCTCCACCTCGCCCACCAGCGCCCGGTCCTCGCCCCCATCGGACAGCAGGCGCTGGCCGGAAGTGGCATCGTAGAGCCCCACCTCCAGCAGGTAGGTGCCGGCCGGTGCCTGGGGATGGACGGGGAAGCAGTGGGTGTCGGTGATGGTCTCGCCCGCCCCCCAGGAGGTGGTGGGCCGGGTGCCGTCCACGGGCCGGCCATCATGTTGGCCCCAGAGGAAGTTGGCTTGATCGGCGTTGTAGACCTGGCCAAGCAGGTGCACGAACACAGTGTAGGACTCACTCACCGGGTGCAGGGCCTTCCATTGCAGGCTCACGCACAGGCCCTCTCCTGGTGCCACCCGCGGAGCGCTCAGGGCCACACCTTCCAGTTGCACCGTCCCACCGAAAGTCACGTCTAGAGGAGCATAGGAGCCGGCCTGCCACTGCGATGCCGGTGGGGAGGCCAGCACCGTGAGCGCCGTAAGGGTCCCCGTGTCCGTCTGCAGCCGGTAGCGGCCGGGCCGGTCGGGCACGAACCGGTACATGAGCCGCGCCAGGCCGCCCGGGGCACCCGGGTCAGGGGTGGGCTCTGGGCTGAGCACCTGGCCGTCGGGCCCTATCAGCTCCAGTCGAGGATAGGGCTCAACTCCATCCCACCAGGCGTAGACGCGCCACTCAGCGTGGGTGCCGATCCGGTTCGTCGGCCACCAGAGCCCCCGGAAGCCGGGTCCGTCACCGACGAGGGCCGGCTCCAAGGAGGGGCTGGGAAGGGGCCGCCCGCGGCCGAAACGGACCAGCCGGTACTCACCGAAGCGCCACTCACTCAGCTGGCAATCACTCTCTTGGCACCAGCGGGTCAGCTCGCCCTCGATGGCCCGCCCGGGATCGGCGCGCAGCGCATCGGGGGTGAGGACCAGCCAGGCTACCTGCCGGCCAGGCAGGTACTGGCGCAGGAACCCGGAAGCGGAGCCCCCCGAGCCAGGAGCCGCCTCCGTGGTCCATGCCACGTCATTGGGCACCCCCGCCCAAGCCTGGTCGTAGTGGTAAGTGAAGACGGGCCAGTCGCTATCGGTGTGCAGGAAGACCAGGTCCTCGGGCTGGCGGTAGGTGCGCAGGGTGCAGGCCAGGGAGCGGTAGTCATCCTGGGGTACCCTATCGCGGTAGTACTCGGGCAGCCCCGCGCCCAGGCACAAGAGGCTCCCCGCCAGGAGCGCTGCCCCGGCCGGGCGCCAGCGCCGCCACACCTCGACCGTGCCCGCTGCCCAGGCCAGGAATACGAAGGGCGAGAAGGGGTTGAGGTAGCGGGGCTCAGGGGGTGGGCTGTAGAAGAAGTCCCGCGGTTGGGAGAGGATGTAGACCAGAAGCGGCGGCAGTACCACCGGCAGGAGAAGCGTCCACCCGGCGAGAGAGCGCCGATACCGCCCCACTACCGCGACCAGCGCGGCCAGGAAGAGTGCTCCCGCCACCCCCAGCAGCAGCGCCCGCTCTTCCAGGTGGACGGAGGTGCCCCGGATGAGGGCGCTCCAGTATGAGAGCAGGTACTGGCCGCCGGTGGTGGGCTGGGCGGCCGACCAAGTGGGCAGCCGCGGCAGAAACACGCTCAGCCAGGGCACCATCGCCAGGGCCGCGGCAGCCTGGGCGGCAGGCACGTGCCACCAATCCCGGCGCCGGCCCAGGAGCAGGCGGGCCAGCCACAGCGCTCCCTGCACCGCCAGGAACAGCACCCCGAGCACCTGGGTGTGCAGCAGGGCGATCAGCATCAGGACGTAAGCCACGGGTCGGCGCCGGTCGTGCCAGTCCTCGAGCATCAGCCAGGTAGAACCCACCCCCAGCAGCCCTGCCAGGACGTACATCCGAATCTGCTGGGGCCAGACCAGGCTAAAGGGGGTGATGGCGACCATCAGGGCGGCCACAGTGCCGGCCGCGGGCGACGCTACCCGCGCGCCCAGCCGGAAGGTGACGGCCACCAGGAGCACCCCGAAGATCACCGACAGCAGCCGCAGTCCGAACTCGCTTTCCCCTACGGCCAGGCGCCAGCCGTGGAGGAGGATGTAGTAGAGGGGCGGATGCGTATCGTGGGCGGTGCGAATGATGGCGTCGGGCAGGCGCATGCGGGCCAGCCAGACGCTCCAGCCCTCGTCGAACCAGACGCTAGCGTCGCCCAACCGGTGCAAGCGGAGCCCAAGGGCCAGGACGCAGACGAGCAGCATGGAACCTCTGCCCCAGCCCCACCCTTCGGATAGGGAACCCCTCCCCTGCGAAGGGAGGGGGGTAGGTGGTGGGCGGTGTTCCACTAGGGCCTCGGCTCAGGGAGGACGAGGGTGTTGCCGCCCAGCACCAGGCTGTCGGACGTGACCGCCAGCCTAGTCCCTTGGCTGTCGTAGAGGCCCACGAGCAGCTGGGTGCAGTCTGCATCCGGGGGCAAGGTCAGCCGGTGGTGATCTATGATGTATTCGCCCCTCACCCAGGAGTTGGTCGGGGCGCGCCCGCCGTCCGGCTCTTGGTCGCTTTGGGCCCTGATGTTGCCCTCAGCATCCAGACAGTGGATGAAGGCTTTGTAGCTGCGCTGGGGCTCAGCGATCGCCTGCCAGTAGAGGGTGATCGTCAAGGTGCCCTCGCCCTGATCCCGGTCGTATCCGATAAGGCGCGCCTGTCCGGCCGCCTCCTCGGGGCCGGGTTCCTGGAAGGTGGCGCTCACGCCCACGGCCGGCCTGGGCGCCTCAAACAGCCGGGTCCTGGCTTGCACTTCGATGGTGGACAGGGTCAGCTCCCCAACCAGGGGCGGCCAAGCCCACCGGAGGAAGGGGCGATCGGCGCCGAGCTTGAGCCGGTAGCTGCCGGACTCTAGCCGGGCAGGCAGGGTGACTACCACGTCCTGCCGGAACATGCTGGAAGAGGGGGCCGCACCCGAGCCCGGGGAGAGGGGCAGCTCCAGGACGGTGCCCCCGCGCCCTTCCAGCTCCAGGCGCAGGCCACTGAGGTCCCCTGCCCAGGGGCCAGGGCTCCACAACAGCGCCAGGGGCAGGGCCTCTCCCGCCCGGGCCTGCGTCCTCGGCCCGAGGCTGACGGCGGCCAGGCGGGTGCCATCGCTCAACCAGGCGGCAGTGGCCGGCAGGCCCCACTCAGCCTGTGGTCGCCGCCCGGGGCTGCTGGGCACCTCTGCCGTGCCCAGGAAGGTCGCTCCCACCTGGGCGCCCGTCTGGGGAGAGTAGACTACCAGCGAGAGATCCATGGGGCCGCCGGTGTCACCCACGGGCATCTCCAGCCGGTAGTAGTCCTCCACCACCTCTCCCGGGCGCCACAGCTGAGTGGGGTAGGCGTTGTGGACGGGCTCAGCGTCCACTGCCGCCACCACTCGCCCGCCGCGGCTGGCCCGGACGGAGAGCTTCAGGGGCTCGGGGAGCCCGGTGGGGGCGCTCAGGCGCAGGGAGACGTCCAGGCTGGCTCGGCCGTGGTGCTCGCTCACCGCGCTTTGCCAGCCGGCCAGGTACAGCCCGGGCGCGATCTCGGTGCCGGAGGCCTCTGCGGCCTCGGGCTGGGGGCGGGAGACGCGTATCAGCTCCCCGGCGGCATCGAGCGCGAAAGCCTGGGGCGCCCCGGGCAAGGGGCGCGTGAGGTAGGTAGGGCGCCCCCGGTCCACCAGCCAGGCCAGGATATCCAGCCGCAGGCGTTCGTCGTCGGAGGCGACCAGCTCCACGCCGGGCCCGAGGCCCTGGGTGACCTGGAAGTAACGCATGAGGGTGGTCTCACCCAGGATGCCAATGACTGCACTGCCCGGCTCGGCCGAGGAAAGCCAGGCCCGCCCCAGCCGGTCCACTGACCAGGCATCGGACCGGTCCTGCTCGGGCCAGCGGTACGGCAGGGGAGCCAACAGGACCAGGACAACGGCAACGGGCAGCACGTGTCGGAGCCCGGCCAAGCGAGGCCAAAGGCCGCCCAGGGCCCTCCCGGCCCACCCGGTAAGGGTCTGGGTGCCCAGGGAGAGCATCACCCCGGTGAGGACGAAGGCGGGGAGGAAGAAGACCTCGTAGTCGGCTACCCGGTAGACGAGGGCAAAGGCCAGGTTGAGGGCCAGTGCCAGCCCGAGGAGGATCGCCGGGCCCCGGCGCCGAGCCAGCACGATCACCCCCAGGAGGGCCAGCGCCAGCCCGACGGGGCCGAACTGATCTAGGAACAGCCCCACGTAAGTAGCGGGCGTTCGGCTGGGGATACCGGGAGCCTGACCGCTGAGGAAGACGTTGTAGCCGGCGGCGGTGACGTGGTTGAGGAAGCCGGCAGGCGTGTTTACGTAGGTGCCGTCCAGTGAGGAGGTGAACATCCCCCGCAGGGGCAGATAGGCGTAGAGGAGGAGCGGCAGGAGAGCTAGCCCCGCTAGGTTGCGCCAGTGCCGAGGCCGGAACCGGCGGCCGAAGGCCCACCACAGGTAGGCCAGGAGTGGCGGAAGCAACAGGAAGGCCATCCGATGGTGGGTCAAGCTCAGCCCCACGACCACGGCGAGTGGGTAGGCGCGCCTGACCCCGGTCCGCCAACGGGTCTGGGCTTCCCCGGCCCACAGGGCCAGCCACAGCACTGCCACCAGGAAGGTAGTGTGAAGGGTATAGACCTCGGCGATGGTGGCCTGGGACCACAGCACCGGGGATAGCCCCACAGCCGCTGCCCCCAGCGCGGCCGGGAGCCGTCCGCAGCTCAGCTGGCGCCCGATGCCGTAGACGCCGGCCACAGTGATGGCACCGAAGAAGGACGAGAGGAGGTTTACCCCTTGGGCGGACTCGGACCAGGGCAGCCGGGTGACCAGCCAACCCAGGATGGTGTAGAGGGGATAGCCGGTGGGGTGGGCGATGCCCAGGGTGTAGGCCACCACTTGGAACTCGAGGCTGTCGTCGAAGATGGTGGCAACGGAGGGGGCAGCCGTGAGCCCATATAGCAACAGGAACGTTATCCCCAGCCCCACAGCGGCGGCCACATCCGCACGGACGGCGCGCCAGTCGGGGGTCAGCGACGTCTTGGGCCTAGTCGCCCGTCTGGCCTTTCGCACGCTTCTCTCACCGAGCCGGAGTGGGGCCTAGTGTAGTGGAGTTTATGTCACCCAACAAGGTACAGAGCCTGCCTGGCCTGACCGGGCGAGACCCCTCGCTCAGGCCCCCGGAGCCCGATGCCCTGCCCTAGAGCGGGCACCAGTCCCAGTAGACTGCCTCCGGGTTGTAGTGCCCGTGAGGGGGCTTAGTCTCGGCCGGGTGGCCAACGGCGATCAGGCAGTGAACGGCCAGGTTGGCGGGCAAGCGCAGGATCTCGCGCACCCGCTCCTGGTACTCCTGCCGCTGGTATATCCCGATCCACACCCCGCCCAGTCCCATCGCGTGGGCCGCCAGGAGGATGTTCTGGGTGGCGGCGGAGCAGTCATCTATCCAGAAGCTGGTCTCCTCCGGGTCAGCGCACATGGCAAACGCCACCGGGGCTTCCGCCACCATGCGAGCGTAGCGGTGCACCTGGCTCAGCAGTCGGCGCTGGCCCTCGTCCTGGACCACCACCACGACCCAGGGGCGGAGGCCGTTGGCGGAGGGGGCGGCCCAGGCCGCAGTCAACATGACGTCAATCTGCTCGCGGCTCACCGGGTCGCCGGTGTAGCGGCGGATCGAGCGGCGCGTGAGGATGGTCTGGAGTGCGGGGTTCTCCTCGTGCATCCTTGCCTCCCAACGTATGTATGGTCTTACACTATCGTTGACGCCAACCCGGCTGCAGTGTATAGTGGCGACCGACCACTGACAACCACGGTGGTATGGAGGGACATGGTAGGCGAAGTACGGGACGTGGTGCGCGATGTCGCCGCCTGGGGCCTCACCACTGGGCTTCGTATCGCCATCATCCTCTTCGTCGCCGCCCTAACCTGGTACGCCATACAGACGTGGTTGGAACGGCTGGTCGCGCGGGTGCCGTTTGAAGCCGAAGATCGCCGGGAACGGGCCCGTACCCTGGCCGGGGCGGTCAGGGGGGTGTTGGGCGTGGTGGTGCTCGTGGCCGCCGCCCTCAGCATCCTCAGTGCCCTAGGTGTTCCTGTAACCCCGCTACTGGCCAGCGCCGGTATCACCGGTTTGGCCATCGCCATTGGTTCCCAGGCGTTAGTGCGGGACTTCGTCGCCGGCGTGTTCATCCTGGCCGAGGGGCAGCTCGCCCTGGGGGACGTTGTGCGTGCCGCCGGGGTGACAGGCACGGTCGAGCGCCTCACCATGCGCACCATCTGGCTGCGGGACGACCTAGGCCAGATACACGTGGTGCCCAACAGCGCCATCAGCGTACTCACTAACCTGACCCGGCACTGGTCCAAAGCCGTGGTGCGGCTCACTTTCAACTGGGACCAAGACCTGAACGCGATTCAGCGGGCGCTTGAGGTCATGGCCGACCGGGCCACCCTGCAGGAGGGGTTGTTCGGGGGTTACCTGGAGCCTCCTCGGGTGGTGGGCCCGGTGGACCTGGCCGGCGAGACGGTATCGTTCGAGTTGACCGTCAAGGTTCGGCCGGGGCAAGTGCGAACGGCGGAGCAGCGTCTGCGCCTGGTGGCCCTCGAGGTGCTCAAGGAGCAGCAGCTGAGCCTGGCCTGAAGGGCCTGGATCCGAAGCCACGCAGACTGGATAGGGTGTCTGATGAAAGTTGTTTTGGCTGTGACCACCAGTGAAGGTGCCGAATCCATCGCGGATGCGCTCAAAGAGCAAGGTTTCCGGGTCACCATCATGGGGAGCATGGGCGGGTTTCTCCGCCGCAAGAGCGCTACCCTGCTGATCGGTGTGCAGGATGATGCCCAGGTGGATAGGGTGCTAGAGATCATCAGGGAGAACGCGCCTTCACCTGAGGAGGCCGGCCGGGGGTTGCTGAGTGCCGTGCGGGAGCAGCCGGAAGTGCGCACGGCCGCCTTCGTGGTGGATATGGATCGCTTCGAGCACTACCGTCCCTAGACCCGCCGCAACTTCGAGAGAGGCAGTAATGGTCCGTAAGCCAAAGCGCAGCAAGCAGAAGCCGTCTGGCCCCAGCAAGCGTGCCATCATCTTCTACGTCATCAGCATCTTGGTCATCATAAGCATGGCCGTGGGGCTCGTGATATCGGTGTTGGTGCCCTCAGGGGCGGTTCCACCTCCCACGGCCCTCTTCCCGCTGGGGGTTCTACCCCTCATCTGAACCGTGGCCCGTTAGCCTGGCCGCGGCCCCGGAGGTGCAGCATGAAGATCGGGGTTATCATGTCGTCGTTCCGCCTTCCTGCCTATGAGGCCCTGGCTAAGGCCGCCGAGGTGGGAGCGGATGGGGTCCAGTTGCGCAACGAGCGCGGCGAGCTGTCGCCTGATGAGCTGGATGCCGCCGGGCGCCGGCGCCTACGCGAGGAGATGAGCCGCCTGGGCCTGGAGATCTCCGCCCTGTGCGCTGACTACGGCAAGAGCTACGCTCAGGCCAGGCAGCTGGGCTGGCTGATCCCCTCCATGCGCAAGGTGGTGGACCTGGCCAACGACCTGGAGGTGAGCATCATCACCACCCACGTTGGCTCGATTCCCGAGGACCCGAACGATCCGGCTCGGGCGGCCATGGCAGAGGCGCTGGACGAGATCGGGGGGTACGCCGGCGAGAAGGGCGTCAAGCTGGCCACCGAGACGGGGCCCGAGTCCCCGGCGTCGCTGGCGCAGTTCCTGAGTGAGGTGGATAGCCCCGGGCTGGCGGTCAACTACGACCCGGCCAACCTGGTGATGAACGGCTTCGATCACCTCGGGGGCGTCAAGATCCTGGCTCCTTGGATCGTGCACACCCACGCCAAGGATGCCGTGCGCTACCCCGACGGCCGCAAGCAGGAGGTCCCCCTGGGTGAGGGGACCGTGGACTTCCCTACCTACCTGAAGGCCCTGCGTGAGATCGGGTTCGATGGCTACCTGACGGTGGAGCGGGAAGTCGGTGACAACCCCGAGCGCGACATCCGCGCTGCCGTCGAGTTCCTCAAGACGATGGACATCAGGTAGAGAGTCGATCGCTCCTAGTGGCGCGGGTGGGCCTCGATCGGGGCTCGCCCGCGCTTATGCTTCTATCCTCGTCCCCTCATCAGCAGCCCGGCCCAGGAGGGCGCGTTCGAGCAGCCCCGGCTGCAGGCCGCTGATCAGCTGTACCGTGAGGCCTGGGTGGCGCCGGGCCAGCTCGTACATCCTTCTGACCTTGTCGGCCATGCCCCCGGTCACGTCGGTGCCATGGGCCCCGCCCAGGTGGCGCAGGATGTCCTCGTAGTTGTCGGGCCCCACCCGAGGGAAGAGGGTGGCCTGGGGGTCGAGGTTGGGGTCGGCGCTGTAGACGCCGGCCACCTCTCCGGCCAGGACCATGCGCGCCGGCAGGAGCCGCGGGGCCAGGTAGATGAGGACCTGCTCGGTGGAAACGATGGTCCCGCCCCAGGCTTCATCCAAGGCCACGTCCCCGTGGACCACGGGGAGCGCTCCCCGCTCAAGCAGCCCGGCTATCGTCTCACCGTCCATGCGGACCAGCTCGCCCTCCCGCGCCCAGGCCGTAGCCGAAGGGGGCACCGGCACTGCGGGTAGGCCGACCTCAATCAGGGCCTGGACCACCAGGCAGTTGAGCCGGCGGGCGACGTCGGCCACGCGGGCATAGCCATACCACTGGACCGGCCCCTGAACGCCTCGCCGGGTCCCGTACTCGTGGGCGACAGCATGTCCGAACGACCCTGACCCGTGCCCCACCACCAGGCGGATTCCCTCCCGCCAGGCCAAGGCAATCTCTTGGGCGCAGCGGGCGATGACGTCAGCACGGGCAGTCAAGGGGCGGGTCTTGTCCGTGATTAGCGACCCGCCCAGCTTGAGGAACACTAGTTCAGCCAACGGTTACCTTGTCCCCCTCGATCCTCACCCGGTCGCCGGTCCGGATCTGCGTAGTGTCTACCCCATCCACCACCGGGATGCCGGCCATGATGGCGCCCAGGGCAACGATGGGCTCGCAGTCGCCCAGGACCATGGCGACCGGGGCCACCCCGTTTCGGGCCAGCGCGTAGATGATGTAGGAGCCCACGGTGCTGCCCTTACCGCGGGGAAACACCAGCACCCGCCCGGCCAGGCGCTGCCCCTCCAGGGGATGACCCTTCTCGCGGACTATGCCCGTGTCTGGGTCCACCCCGCCAAAGAAGCCGATGGGCTCGGGCGACACCAGGGCGATGCCCTCAGCCGTGCCTTCCTTGATCACGCGGCCGGTGAAGGTGCGGCTCATTGCCACTCTCCGCGCACGGCTGCCTCCAGGCAGCGCTCCAGGGTGCCGTAACGCACGCTCACCCCCTGGTGGCCCGGCAGGTAGCATGCCGCCTTGGCCGAGTCGGTGGCCACTGCCGTGATGCCCATGTCTCGCAGGGGAGCCACCACCACGCAGGTGTCGGAGACCAGCCGGGCGCCGGCTGCCTCGAGCTTGGCTGCCAGGCCCAGCTCGCGAGCCTGCTCGGCCACTGCCCGGCTGACCATCAGCCAAAGGGGCACCGCGGTGCGGCGCCCCTCCAGATGGCGGGCCGCCTCCTCTAGCTGTTCCAGGGAGGCGTGGGGGCACCCGGTAGCCACCAGGTCCAGCCGGGCCTCGCCGGCGCTGAGGGACGCGTATGCCGGCTGGAGGGACTCTATGCGCTGCGGGGAGGCCGCGGGAGCGTGCACCAGCCCGGCCCGGGCCTCGGCTGTGATGCCATCAACGTGGAAGAGGGCCACACTCCCGGCTGCGGCCGCGGCGGCGCCCAGGGACCGCAGCCCGTCTCGCAGCCGTGGCTCATCCAGCCGGGAGGCGGAGTTGGCGGCCGAGCCGGACAGGATCACCCAGGGCACACCCCGGCAGCGACGGCCGATCTCCGCCCCTAGGGCGCCCCAGTCGGCGGCGGCATCCAGAGGTGCGCTCACCTCGAAGGCCTCGGTGGGCAGGCGAGCCTCGTCCGTGTGCAGGCCGTAGTGGCCGGTGCGGCCGACGATGGCGGCGGCCAGGGC
>JBMNTK010000150.1:0-10100 GCA_050945695.1 Anaerolineae bacterium
CCGGCTGGCAGAGCTGGGCATAGACCTGGATGCCATCACCCAGAGGCTGCAGCGGGCCGGGGTGAAGGCTTTCGCCGACTCCTTCCAGGAGCTGCTGCAGGCTGTCGAGGCCAAACGGGAGAAGCTCGCGACAGGCGCCTAGAGCCTGACCGCAGCCGCAGGGGAGCCCGCGGGCTCCCCTGCAGCTTGTGCAGTTCCACTGGTCCTCACTCCTCCGTCAGCCCCCTCATCTCGAACACGTAGCCGTCTCCCACTCTCTGCACCAGAGCCACCCCCGGGTAGTCCCCCATGTTGCCGGAGACGACGTCGGCGATGAAGTCCCCGTAAGCCCAGCGCCAGTCCTGGTCGGCACGGTAGCGGTCGCGGAGCACCAGGTAGACGCGGTCGAAGCGGTTGGCATGCCGGCGGGCGAAGGCAGCGATGCTCTCGTATTCTGGGTGGTCGGTGTAGGGGTAGGGTGAGAAGGAGAACACCAAGGGGCGATCCAGGTAGAAGGGGATGTCCATGGTGTCGTCCCCCACGATGAGGTCGCGTTCGGTGGTGTGAGCGACTACCCAGCTCAGCCGCCCGGACCGGGCGACCTGGGCAGCGTCGGTCTGGACCGGCAACTGGAGCAGTTGCACTTCCCGCCGCAGCCCCGCGAGGGCGACCAACAATGCCAGCACAAGCAGTGGGCCCGCCCTGAGGCCGCTGGCCCTGGCTACCATCGCTCCCAGGGTCAAGGCCAGGGTCACGCTCGCCGGCGCCATCAGCCGCGGCCCGATGCTGTCGAAGTGGATTTGCGACCGCTGCAGGATGAGCAGGGCCAGGTAGGAAAAGGACCAGACGACCAGCAGCCAGCGTTCCTGGTGCCACAGGACGCCGCCCAGGCTGCCCCGTCCGCGAGCGGCAAGCAGTATGGTGGCGGACAGGACCAGAACCGCCAGAACTGGCGCTGCCACCTCCGGCGTCAGGCTCTCGAACGACTGCCCCAGTAGGGCTCGCCCGGCCTCCCGCAGGTTCTCCCCCAAGCTCTTCAGCGAAGGGTTCGGCCGCGCTCCCATCAGGGTGCCGGTGAGGGCCAGGTTGCGCCCCAGCACCAGGGCGGCCGGTACGGTGGCGCCGGCGGCATAGGCCGCCACCCGGCGGATCCGGCGGCCTCCAGGACGGGCCAAGAGGGCCACGGCTCCCACCGCCGCTGCGGGCAGCAGCAGGTAACGTGCCGCGAAGGCCAGCCCGGCGCACAGCCCAGCCAGGACCAGGCGCGGCAGGGACTCCCTACTCCGGTCGCTCTGCACCAGCAGGATGAACGACAGCAAGGCCAGCAAGATGCCGAGGGGCTCGCTCCAGGCGAAGCGCGACACGAGCCCCAGGGGATAGTGGGCGATCAGCAGTGCCAGCCCCAGCAGCGCCTCCGGGTGCCCGTAGAGCCTGCGTGCCAGCCGGTAGCCGATCAGCAAGATCAACCCGTAGCAGCCGGCCGACACCAGCAAGGCGGCATCGGCGTGCGAGGGCACCGCCAGCCCGACCAGCGCCACCGCCAGGGGGTAAAGTGGTGGCTGGGACGTGAAGGGCGGGGGCAGAGTGACCTCGAGGGAGATGTGTGGCTGGTTGAACCCTAGCGCCGGCTGGGTGATGCCCTTGCCCTCGGCGATGTTCCGGGCCACCGATACGTAGTTCATGGAGTCGGGCGAGAAGTTGCGGGTGCGGGTGAGGGAGTTGTAGCCGGCCAGGCCCACGTACGCCGCCACGGCCAGCGCCAGCAGCCAGTGGGCAGCCATCTCAAGCATGGCCGCGCGCTCCCGTGCCTTGGCCCACCGCCCTTGCGGCAGCGACGACGCCCGTTCGTCCATCTGCCCTCCCGGGGTCTGTATAGCATGCCTCCCGACCGCCGACCAGGAACCGGGGGGCCGGCGGTACCCGATGGCAGCCGTGTACCGGGTCCGTCCGTGACATTACTGCGCCTACTTACCTCCGTTCTTGACCAGGCCCGCTCTCTGGCGCATTCTATCCCCGGCCCCGGGAGCATCCGCAGAGGCATCTCGCGAGCGCGGGGCGGAGGGGATAGACATATGGCATTCAGAGCGGGCATCATCGGAACGGGCGGCATCGCTCGGGCGCACGTCAACGGGTATCGGGAGAACGGAGTCCAGGTCACCGCCCTCATGGACGTCAACCGGGCCGCGGCCGAGGCTATGGCCGCCAACGTGGAGGGCGCCCAGATCTTCGACACCTATGCTGGCCTGCTGGACTCGGGGCTGGTGGATGTGGTCAGTATCTGTACGCCGCCTGTGGCCCACGAGGAGCCGGCGGTCATGGCGCTGGAGAGGGGCATCCACGTCATGCTGGAGAAGCCCATGGCCCACACGGTGGAGTCGGGCCGGCGCATCCTGGAGGCGGCGGAGAAGTCGGGGGCGGTGCTCACCATCGGCTTCCGGCATCGGTTCCTGCCTGCCATCCAGAAGCTGCGTGAGCTGGTCCAGGACGGCACTTTGGGGCCGGTGGTGCTCTACCAGAACGCCTTCACTGGGCCTGCCTTCCAGATGAAGGACCGCTGGTTCAGCAAGAAGGCCATCTCTGGTGGCGGTACCCTCATGGACACCAGCATCCACTCAGTGGACATCTTCCGCTTCATCGTGGGTGAGATCGCCGAACAGCGCGCCCTGACTGCCCACCACCTGGAGGGCACTGACGTCGAGGACGCCAGCATGCTCCTGGTGAAGTCCGAAAGTGGCGCCATCGGCTGCCTGAGCGCTTCCTGGGTGGCTGGGGACGGCCAGTCCTTCGTGGAAGTCGTCGGCCAGAACGGGCGGGCCCTGTTCGACTACACCGTGGGCGACCAGGTCCGGTTGCGCCGTCGGGGCGAGAAGGAGTGGGAGATCATCGAGGTGCGGCCTAGCGCCGGCTTCGTCGAGGAGATCGAGCGCTTCCTGGCCGCCATCCGGGGCGAGCAGGAGCTGCTGGTCACGGCGCAAGACGGCCTGCGGGCCCTGGAGATCGTCCAGTCCTGTTACTAGAGCACTGAACCCAGATGACGCTGATGCGGCCGCATCAGCGTCATCTGCCTTCCCGGGGTGAGGCGATGAGACTGACCCTGAGCCACCGCTACCTGCACCTCCCTGTCCGAGACGGTGCCCCCAAGCGCCGGGTGCGGCTGCTGGACGGCGAACGCGTCGTCTACGCCTTCGACGTGGAACTGGCCCAGGGGGAGCCCGACTTCTGGGTATCGGCGGACCTGGCACCGTGGCAGGGGCAGGAGCTGATCCTGGACCTAAACGGCGATCCGGCTGCCCCCGAGCTGGAGCTGCTCGTGCCCTCGGATCAGCCGGCCGGCGCCCAGGACGCTTACCAGGAGCCTCTGCGCCCCTGGTTCCACTTCACCTCGCTCCGGGGCTGGAACAACGACCCTAACGGCCTGCTCTACTTCGAGGGCGAGTACCACCTCTTCTACCAGCACAACCCCTTCGGTCGCCGCTGGGGCAACATGCACTGGGGTCACGCGGTGAGTGGCGACCTCGTGCACTGGCAGGAACTGGGTGAGGCCCTGTGGCCCGACGAGATGGGCACCATGTACTCCGGCTCCGGGGTGGTGGACTGGGACAACACCTCCGGGCTGGGCGAGGACGGTCAGCCGCCCCTCATCTGCCTCTACACCGCCGCCGGCGGCCGCTCACCCGAGTCCCAGGGGCAGCCATTCACTCAGTGCCTGGCCTACAGCAACGACCGCGGGCGTACCTGGACCAAGTATGCCGGCAACCCGGTGCTGGCCCACGTGGCCGGCGACAACCGCGATCCCAAGGTCATCCGCCACCCACAGACGGGCCGGTGGGTGATGGCCCTCTACCTGGAGGGGAACACCTACGGGATCTTCTCTTCAGAGGACCTCCTCTCCTGGCGGGAGGAGTCCCGGCTGGAGGTGGAGGGCGGGCGCGAGTGCCCGGACCTGTTCCCCCTGCCTTTGGACGGCGACCCCGAGCAGATCAAGTGGGTCTTCTGGACCGCGGGCGGGACCTACCTGGTGGGCGACTTCGATGGGAGGGTCTTTCGCCCGGAGGGCGGGGTGCGACACTTCTGCCCCGGTGGCGACGCCTACGCCGCCCAGACCTGGAGCGATGCGCCCGGGGGTCGGCGACTGCAGATTGCCTGGCTGCGGGGCGACATCCCGGGCACGCCCTTCAATCAGATGATGACCTTCCCGGTGGAGTTGGAGCTGCGCGCTGTTGGCGAGGGGCCACGGCTGTTTGCCCGCCCGGTCCGTGAGATCGCCCTGCTGTATCGGGAGAGCTACTCCTGGCCGCAGTGGCCCCTGAAGGAGCTGGCCGCCGTCAACGCCGCTTTGTCCGCCGAGGCCTATCACCTGCGGGCGAAGGTGGACGCTTCCGGGTCCTGGCGGATAGGCCTGCGGGGGGTGCCCCTGGCGTACGATGCCCGCACGGGTGAGTTCTCGGTGGGCGAATGCCGAGTTCCCTTCGCCGGCACCAGGCCGGTTACGGTCGAGGTCCTGCTCGATCGCACCTCGCTTGAGGTCTTCGTGGACGAAGGGCGCCTGTACTTTGCCCTCAGCCAGGTCTTCTCCCCGCTGGAGGAGGTGCCCTTGCTGGAGGGGGAGGGAGAGGGACGGGCCTCGCTGGAAGCGTACGAGCTTGGCCCATCCTGGGAAGGGGGCCAGGACCTCAGCGCCTGTGTTCACCCCCGGTGATCGGGATCGCACCCTTGCCCACTGCGGGGTATTCCCGCCATTTGCTAGGCCGGCTGAGCCTGTGCTAGAGTGGGCCACTTTTCCAAAGGAGGTGCGCCAAGTGTATAGCTTCTACGTTCCCACCAACGTGCGCGTGGTTGTTGCACGTCCTCGTGGGACGAGTGCGCCCTTCTTTGGGGGTGCAGATCGGTAACTGACTCGATCTGATACCAGATTACCCAAGGCCACGGGCGCACCACCCACCCCGTGGCCTTCTCGTGTCTTGGCGAGCCGGTCGCGGGGTCCTACGCGATCGGCTTTTCTTGTTTCTGTAATCCCAAGCCCACGAATCTCTACCGGGTTTGGTTGCTGATGGAGTGGTATCCGATGAAAGAGTCCGTTGCCCACTATGTTGACCTTCTAGGTCGGTACCTGGGACCTCACCGCCTCAAGGCTGTCGCCCTGGGACTTCTGCTGCTTGCCGGCACCGGCCTGCAACTGGTCAACCCGCAGATCGTGCGCGGTTTCATAGACGCTGCCCAAGCCCAGGCCGCAGCCAGCAACCTGGCCCTGGCAGCCTTGGCCTACCTGGGCATCGGCCTGGCCAATCAGGCTGTCAACATCGTGATTACCTACCTGGGCAACGACGTGGGCTGGCTGGCCACCAACGAGCTGCGCGCCGATCTCATGGCGCACTGCCTTTCCCTGGATATGCCCTTCCACAAGACGCACACCCCGGGAAACATGATCGAGCGCGTGGATGGAGACGTGCTCTCCCTGGCGAACTTCTTCTCCCAGTTCGTCGTGCGCCTGCTGGGCAGTGCCCTCATGCTGATCGGGATCCTGGTGGTCCTGTTCCTGGAGGACTGGCGGGTAGGGTTGGGGCTGGCGCTCTTCGCCCTGGCATCTCTGATCATGCTGGCCAAGGTGCGCTCCTTTGCCGTGGAGGCTTCCGCTGCCGAGCGAGAGGCCAGTGCCCACCTGTTTGGCTTCATCGAGGAGCGCCTCTCCGGGCTGGACGACATCCGGGCTAACGGCGCCGGGCCCTACACCATGCGCCGCTTCCATCAGGTGGTGCGCGACTTCACCAATCGCACCGAGCGAGCCTGGCTGCGCCGGGCTGTCATCTGGGTCATGTCCATGGGCCTGTTTGGCGCGGGCCGGGTGCTGGCCCTGGTGCTGGGGGCCGCCCTCTTCCTGTCGGGCGCCTTCACCATCGGGACGGTCTACCTGGTGCTGCACTACATGCTCATGCTCTTCCGGCCCATCGAGCAGCTCACTCAGCAGCTGCAGGACCTGCAGAAGGCAATCGCCGGCATTGGCCGGGTGAGCGAGCTGATGGCGATGGAGCCGGTGATACGGGACGGCGATGGCGGCTCGCTTCCCGCCGGTCCCCTGAGCCTGGAGTTCGAGGACGTGCACTTCGTCTACGAGGACGGCGATGAGCCCGTGCTGACCGGCGTGAGCTTCCGCCTGGAGCCGGGCCGCAAGCTCGGCCTCCTGGGGCGCACGGGCTGCGGCAAGACCACTCTAAGCCGGCTGCTCTTCCGGCTCTACGACCCTACTGACGGGGTGGTACGGCTGGGTGGGCAGGAGCTGACCGGCCTCAAGCTCGAGGAACTGCGCCGGCGGGTGGGCATCGTCACCCAGGAGGTGCAGCTCTTCGAGGCCACCCTGCGGGACAACCTCACCCTGTTCGACCGCACCGTGCCGGACGAGAAGCTCCTGGCCGTGCTCGAGGACTTGGGGCTGACGGAGTGGCTCGCCTCACTGCCCGAGGGGCTGGATACCCGCTTGGGCACCGGTGGCCGGGGCGTCTCCGCTGGAGAGGCCCAGGTACTGGCCTTGGCGCGGGTGTTCCTGCGCGATCCCAGCCTCATCATCATGGATGAGCCCTCCTCGCGGCTGGATCCGGCCACGGAGGCCATCGTCGAGCGCGGGATCCAGCGGCTGTTTCAGGATCGGACAGCCATCGTCATCGCCCACCGGCTGGCGACGGTGCAGCGGGTGGATGAGATCATGATCATGGAAGACGGCCGTGTCCTAGAGCACGGCGAGCGGGCGGCCCTGGCCGCCAACCCGGCCAGCCGGTTCAGCTACCTGTTGCGCACGGGTATGGAGGAGTCGTTTGCATGAGGACCATCCGGTACTCCTTTGAGCTGTTTCGATACTGCCTCAAGCTACTGATACTGAATAGCTCTGTCTGGAGCCTGTGGCACCTGCTGCCCATCCTGATCGGGGTCCTGACGGCCGCCTTCTTCGATACCCTCTCTGGGCAGTCGGAGGCGGGCCTCAACGTGTGGACGCTGGTGGCCCTGATAGGGATCGTCTATGCCGCTCGGCTGGGGGCGTTCGCGGGCGGACTGCGCTGGTGGGTCCGGTTCTGGTTCACGCTGCTGGCGCTTCTGCGGCGGAACCTCCTGCACTGGACGCTGCTGGGGCCGGGGTCGCACCCGCTGCCGGAATCGCCCAGCGAGTCGGTCACCCGATTTCGGGATGACGCCAACGACGTGGCCGAGTACGGCGATGCCTGGGTGGACTTCACGGGTATCGTGCTCTACACCCTGGTCGCCCTGGTCATCATGTTGCGCATAGACGCCCTCATGACGGTGGTAGTCTCGGTTCCGGTGCTGAGCATGGCGCTCATCTCTAACCGGATGAGTGGCCGACTGCGCCGCTACCGCCGGGCTCATCGCGAGGCTACCAGCCGGGTGACGGGCTTCATCGGTGAGGCCTTCGGGGCCGCTCAGGCCATCAAGGTGGGCACGGCCGAGAAGCCGGTTCTCAACTACTTCCGGGAGCTGAGCGAGGAGCGGCGTCGGGCGGCCCTCAAGGACGTGGTCTTCGGCGAGCTGACCAACGCCATCAACGCCAACGTGGTGGACGTGAGCATCGCCGGGGTGCTCCTGCTGGCCGGTGGAGCCATGAGTGCTGGCCGCTTCACGGTGGGTGAGTTCGCCCTCTTCGTGGAGTACCTGACGGCCATCTCCGGCAACATGCGCTACTTCGGGTACATGCTCGTGCGCCACAAGCGCGTTCAGGTGGCCTACGACCGCCTGAGCGGCTTCATCGACGGCGCCCCCGAGGGCACCTTGATAGAGCACGGCGACCTGTACCTGGATAGCGACCCGCCGGAGCTGGAGCCTGTGTCCCTCGACGGTGACCGGCACCTGGAGGTGTTGGAGGCCAAGGGCCTCACCTACCGGTACCCAAGCACCGGAAAGGGGATCGAGGACGTGGATCTCCGGCTGGAGCGGGGTTCGTTCACCGTGATCACCGGCCGAATCGGCTCGGGTAAGACCACGCTGCTCAAGGCGCTCCTGGGCCTGGTGCCCAAGGATTCCGGGCAGGTGTACTGGAACGGGGAACCTGTCGCTGACCCTGCCACATTCCTCGTGCCGCCGCGCGCCGCCTACACGCCACAGACGCCGCTTCTGGTGAGCGAGTCGCTCCGGGACAACATCCTCATGGGGCTGCCTCAGGATCCAGAAGTACTGGCCCAGGCCATTCGGGCTGCCGTGCTAGAGGACGACGTGGCGAACATGGAGCACGGGCTGGAGACGCTGGTGGGCCCGCGCGGTGTCAGGCTCTCCGGAGGCCAGATGCAGCGGACTGCGGCCGCGCGCATGTTCGTGCGCCGACCGGAGCTGCTGGTCTTCGACGACCTCTCCAGCGCCCTGGACGTGGACACGGAACGCCAGCTCTGGGAGCGGCTCTTCCAGGCCAGCGCGGTGGACGGCTATGCCCCCACCTGTCTGGTGGTATCGCATCGGCGGCCGGCCTTGCGCCGCGCCGACCACATCATCGTGCTCAAGGACGGTCGCGTCGAGGCCCAGGGCACGTTGGATGAGCTGCTGCAGACCTGCGATGAGATGCGGTGTCTGTGGCATGGAGACGCTGATGAGCCACAGAGCCACAAAGACACAGAGATGGTTAGGGAACCGCTGATCGAGGTTGGCGGATAGGTGATACCCTTCCCTGCTCCGTGTCTCCGTGACTCTGTGGCCACAAAGAAGGAGGATGACGTTGGTTACGACAGAGAGGCAAGACATCGAGATCATCCGTGACCTAGGAGACGGGCTCATCCTCCGGCGGGGCCGGCGTGAGGACGCCGAGGCACTGGCCAAGCTCAACTCCGAGGTCTTCTGCAACCGCGAAACCCGGGAGCCTGACCAGCACATCGCTGCCTGGACGCGGGACCTGCTCACCCGGCCCCACCCCACCGTCCGGCCCGAGGACTACATCGTGGTCCAGCGCGAGGATGGGGAACCGGTGTCGGCGATGGTGCTCATCTCCCAGACCTGGACCTACGAGGACGTCCAGTTCGGTGTGGGCCGGCCCGAGATCGTGGTCACCCACCCCGACTACCGCCGGCGAGGGTTGGTGCGGGCCCAGTTCGAGGTGGTGCACCAGTGGAGCGCTGAGCGCGGCCACTTGGTGCAGGGCATCACCGGCATTCCCAACTTCTACCGCCAGTTCGGCTATGAGATGACCATGGAGCTGGGGGGATGGCGAAGCGGTGCTGTGGGCAACATACCTCAGCTCAAGGAAGGGCAAGAGGAGCCTTTCACCGTCCGCCCAGCCACCGAGGACGATCTGTCGTTCATCACCCAGGTCTACGCCTACGGGCAGCGACGTTCCTTGGTGTCCTGCGTCCGCGATGAAGAGGTATGGCGCCTGGAGCTCAATGGCCGCAGCGAGATGAGCAGCGAGTGCGGGCTACTGCGGGTGATCGAGCGGGCCGGGGGCGAGCGGGTGGGGTTCCTGGCTCATGGCCCCCGTCTCTCCAGGAACGACCTCTACGTGTTCTTCTACGAGCTCAAGGAGGGAGTGTCCTGGTTGGCGGTGACCCCTTCCGTGCTGCGCTACATCAAGCGGGCCGGTGAGGAGTTGGCGGCAGCCGATGGGAAGCAGGCCTTCCACACCTTCTCTCTGAACCTGGGTGGCCAGCATCCTGCCTACGAGGCGGCTCGGTCGTCGCTGCCGGCCAGCGGTGAACCCTACGGCTGGTACCTGCGCGTTCCGGACTTGCCCAAGTTCCTCATGCACATCCGGCCGGTGCTGGAGCGGCGCTTGGCCAGCTCCATCGCTGCCGGGCACACGGGAGAGCTCAAGGTCAGCTTCTACCGCGGTGGGCTGAGGTTCGTCTTCGAGGAGGGACGCCTGGAGATGGTGGAGTCCTGGCAGCCCACCCCCGACGATGGCGGGGCGGCCGGCTTCACCGGGCTCACCTTCCTGCACCTGGTGTTCGGCTATCGAACCGTAGAGGAGCTGCACCACATCTTTCCGGATACCGCTACTTGGGGTAACGAGGCCAGGGTTCTCCTGCAGGCCCTCTTCCCCAAGAAGCCCTCGACGGTGTGGGCGTTGTCGTAGGGGGAGGCTGGAGAGCGAGAGCCCTCACCCACGGCATTCGGCGAAGCCGAATGCCGGTCCCTCTCCC
>JBMNTK010000151.1:0-10071 GCA_050945695.1 Anaerolineae bacterium
GAGAGGTGATGGTGGCTCCGCCATAGGCCCAGTCCTGAAGGAGCCTGCCGATGGCCTCCGGCGACTTGCCCCAGAGCCCCTCGCGCAGCATCTGCTCCGCAGCTGCCCGTGGACCGGGCGCCAACGCCACTACCGCTGTGCCGACACCGGCCAGGAGCAGTGTAGCCGGGGCCACGTAGCGAAGCACGAGGCCCCGGCGGTAGCCCACGACGCCGAGGATGAGAAGGTGGGCGGGAAGCAGGAAGGCGAAGAAGTAGTGGGTGGCTATCCCCACGAGCAACACGGCAGCGTAGGCCAGCCAGTACCGGACCCCTCCCCGGTGGTAGGCCAGGTAGAGCAGAGCCGTGGCCCCGAGCCCCAGCACCTGCACCAGGGCGTACATGCGTGCCTCCTGGGCGTAGGTGACCAGGAAGGGAGAGACGGCGGCAGCGCCCAGGGTGGCCAATGCCAGCGCCGGTCGGCCCAGCACCAGGCCTGCTCGCCACAGCCCCACGAGCAGCACCATGCTCAGAAGCACCGAGGGGAAGCGCAGGGCCCATTCGGAGTCCCCGAACAGGCGCATGGCCCCGTGGAGCAGCAGGTAGTAGAAGGGCGGGTGTTCGAAGGGAGCGGCTGCCACGTAGGACAGGATGTCCGCAGGGGACCGTACCGCGATGAAGTGGGAGGCGGCCTCGTCGAACCAGAGCTCGGGCCCACCCAGGTTGCGCAGCCGCAGACCCCAGCCCAGGACCAGGAGAGCGTAGGCGGCCAGGCGTGCTCGTCGGCTCACTGTGGACTCCAGTCGCCCAGGAAGACGCGCCCGCCCGGAGCCTCGGTCCCGTCCTGGAGGGCCGGCAGGTTGGCTACCTCCGGCCAGGTGTACATGCCCGCGTAGAGGCTCACCGGCCCGGCGGGGAGCGGAAGCAGGTGCCGGTCGGCTACGATCTCGCCGGGCACCCAGCGCGTAGTGGGCGAGAACTCCATTCCCGGCCGGCCGTCATCCTGAGCGGCGACGCCGCCCGAGGGGTCCACGGCGTGCACGAAGACCCGGTAGTCGTTCTGGGCGGCGTTCAGGGCCAGCCAGTAGAGAGTGACCTCGAGTTGGTCGCCCGCTGGGCGGGCGTGGAACCCGATGAGGTGAGCGGCGTCGCCCACCTGGGCCTGCACTGCGGTGGGTGCCTGCGACGTGGGATAGCGGTACGCCCGGAAGGCCACCAGGGCCCCGAAGATGACCGCGGCCGCAGCGAGGGCCAGCGGCCACCGGGAGCGAACCCGCCAGGCCCAGGCGCCCATCGCCCCCAGGGCCAGGACGGAGGAAGCGTAGCCGAGTGCCCGGGCCGGGGTGAGGCCGGGACGCAGGCGCAGCAGGTGGTCTCCTGCCGGCAGATCCACGCCCAGCAGGCCCAGGGGGCCCGTCGGCCGGGTCTCCAGGGGCTGGCCGTCTGCCGTTACCCGCCAGCCAGGGAAGTAGAAGCGGTGGAAGGTGAGGGTGCCGGGGGCGCTTAGGCTCACCTCGATGTCCAGGCTCAGCGGCGTTGCCGCGAGCACCCGGGCACCGGTGATCGGAGCGGGCGGGAGGGCGGCCTCCTCACCCGGGTCGACGAGGAAGAAGTCGGCCCGGTGGGGCAGGGCCCAGATGGGCAGGTACTCAAGCAGCCAGTCGCCGCCGTGTTCGCGCAGCCAGAGGGCAGTCTGGTAATCGTACTCGATTAGGCCCTGGTGATTGATGTCGCTCTCGACGAGCGGGTGATCGTACCCCGGCAGATGGGCCGGCTCCAAGGCCAGGCCGCCCAGCCCGCCGATCACGATGGCCGCGCTTAGGGCTACTACCGCCGCATTGGTCACCATCCCTGGCCGCAGCCAGACGACTGCGCCGGCGGCCAACACAGCGGTGCAGAGGGTGAGGACGGCCTGCAGCCGCCAGGGGAACTGCATGAGGTGCAGAAGCGGCAGGCGTTCCCATAGCGGGGCCGAGGCGGGCAGGAGCAGGAACGTCGTGCCGGCGGTGACCACTAGAGCGAAGGCCAGGACCTGCCGCGCCAAGGCCGGCAGCCGCCTCCAGCGCCAGAGGAGCGCGCCCGTGCCGGCCAGGACCAAGGCCGTCTGCACCAACCCGAAGGGATGCTGGGCGGCAACTCCCTGCATGGGCGTGTAGCGGTGCAAGGGGTAGGGCGAGAACCACTGACCCAGGGGCTCGAGCAGGGACAGCAAGTCGCCCAGTCCGCTCACCTGGCCGGCCAGGACGTAGCGCACCTCAGTGATGGCGGGCAGCCAGAAGAAGCCGGCGAGGGCGAGGCCAGCCAGCCCTGCCCCGACCAGGCGGGCGTAGGCGAGGCGGGCCACGTCCGAGCGCGGCACTCCGTAGACCAGCAGGAAGTAGAGCCCCAGGGCGGGAGCGAACATGAGTGCTGTGAGGTTGTGGGTGAGGACGAAGCTGGCGGTAGCCAGCGCAAACGCGGGCGCCAGACGACGCTCACCCTCTTCCCGCATGAGCGTGCCCAGCCACAGGAGAAGGGGCGGAAAGACGAAGGCCAGCGCTTCTGCCAGGGCGCCTCGCACGTAGACGTCGGCGATTCGGTAGGGAAAGGCGGTGTAGGCGACGGCGGCAAGGAGCGCGGCCGGCCGAGGGAGGAAGAGGCGCGCCCAACCGTACATCGCTGCCGCGCCTGCGGCCAGTCCCACGGCGTGCGCCAGCCGTATGCCCCCGATGTAGCCCGCGCCCAGGGCCGCGCCGACCCAGGCCAGGTAGTAGCCGAGCGGGGCGTAGAAGTTCAGGACCGGATACCCGTACTCGAAGCCCATCCCCGAGAGCATGCGCGGGAAGAGGTGCCCGGCTCGCAGGGCCTGGTCCAGCTCGAAGAGGCGGAACAGGTGATGCAGGCCATCGTGAGTGGCGGGCAGGGGCCCCAGGAACAGGGGCAAGGCGACAACGAGGCCCGCCAGCGCCGCCAGGACCGGGCCCCAGGGGACCCGCAGGCTGGCGCGCAGGCGGCTACCGGCGAGCGCTGATGGGGCTAGGGAACGCGTTGGGGACCACACAATCTAGGAGCGGCTGGGTGTGCCTTCACGCCAGAGGCGCAGGCGAAACCGAGCCAACTCCTTGAACGCTCGCCAGACCACGTGGAGGCGGGCCCCGGTAGGGTTGCCGGCTTGCCGTGGCCGATGAGTCACCGGCACCTCAACGATGCGATAGCCCAAGCGCTTGGCCAGCACCAGCCACTCGGCACTGAACGTGGCACCGCGGCTCTTGACGAGTGGTCCGAGCGTCTGGATGACATCGCGGCGCATGAGCTTGAAGGCGCAGTCTATGTCCCGCACGGTATAGCCAAAGAGCAGCGTGACCAGGAAGTTCCAGCCCCAGCCGTAGAGCAGGCGCAGAGCCGGGTCGCGTCGAGGGGCGCGGTACCCCACGACCATGTCCGCCTCTCCGATCTTCCCCAGCAGGCGGGCTATCTCGTCCAGGATGAACTGGCGATCTGAGTCCGTGAAGAACACCCATTCCTTGCTGGCGCCGGTCAGCCCAGAGAAGACGGCCGCACCGTAGCCCATGTTCTTCGGGTGCTGAATCAGGCGGACCCCCGGGTGATCGGCGGCGAACCGGCGCACCTCCTCAGCGGTGGCGTCCGCGCTCCCGTCGTCCACCACGATGACCTCGTAGTCGTCGGTCAGGGACTGGGCCACCCGGACGGCGTCCTCGAGCATGCCGCGGATGTTCTCGGCTTCGTTGTAGGCGGGCATGGAGATGGTCAAGCTTACGTTGTTGCTCAAGGTCTCACCTCAGACCCAGGATCCGGCGCCAGTTCACGGCGCCTCCGGTAGGGGCAGGCGACTCGCTGGAGGCACGTTTCGCCAGCCACCTCTCACGTTGATCGCGCAGCCGCTCCGCTGCCGCGGCAACTGCCTCCGAGCCCCCGTCGAGCTCAGCCATGAGCTGGTGGAGGGCACCGTCAAGCTCGCCGAGCGCGCGGCGGCCGGCTTCGGAGTCGGCGCCCAGGGCGGCGCCTCCCAGGAAGCTCTCGCCCAGGCGCGCGAGGCGTACGATCTCCTCAGGCACCGCCTCGGCCAGCCACTCCACGTCCACCTTAGCCTGGCCCTGGCCTAGCCGGCCCAGGGCAGCGGCAGCAGCGAGCGCGGGGGCTCCTTGCAGGGTCCACATCAAGCCGTCGTGCTCGGCCGGGTCGAGGAATGCGGGCTGGGCGCCGATGCTCTCGACCATGCCTACGACGGCGTCCACAGCGGCAGGAAAGCTGTCGTCGGTGGGCGTCAGGCAGTAGGTGGAGCGGGCGAAGGCCGCGCCGTCGGGTGCCGCGGGGCGAGCCAGCGGGTGGCCACCTACGTAATGGGCCCCGTCGGACATCTCCGCCGCAGCCCAGCGGACCAGGGGCTGCTTCAGGGGGGCAGTGTCGGTCACCACCGTGCCTGGGGCTAGGTTACCCTTCAGGGCCTTCAGGGTGGCAAGGCACTCGGCGACGGGAAGGGCGAGTATGACCAGTGAAGCTCCCTCGACGGCGCTGATGAGGTTCCAGTGGGTGCGGTGGACGGCGCCACTGCGCTGGGCCTCTCGGGAGGCGTCCGGCTCGCGGTCGTGGCCCGCGATCTCGAGGTCGGGGGTACTGGCCTGGAGGGCCAGGCCAAGTGATCGGCCTAAGGTCCCCAGCCCGACAATGGCTACCCTTCCTGCTCGCTTAGGCACGGTCATCCGCCCAGCGAAGCATGTGGGATTCCTCGTCGTGGTCGCGCTCTTGGTGGTGATGGTTACGGATGAGCCGCACCGCCCGCGGAGAGGCGCCGGCGTCTCGAGCCAGGGCGGCGCTCTCCCGGGGATGCCTAAGGTGGAGAGCGAAGGGTGCCAAGATGGAGTAGCGCTCCCAGCGGCTGAGCCAGCGGAGGAGCGGAGGACAGAGCGCTTCCAGGAGCACGATGGCAGTGCGATGCCAAGGGGTGAAGCAGGCCCCCCGTTTGCCCACGTCGTGGAGCAGGGCGGCGGTGATCAGGTCGCGGGAGGAGTAGCCACTGCTTAGAAGGAGGCGGGTCACGCAGATGGCGTGTCGCTGGTCGGCCTCGGACTGCGAGAGAAAGAGGACCAGTTGCTGCCCGGTCAGCCACTCCTCGGCCAAGGCGCGGTCGAGGTTGGTGACGTTGGGCCGGGCGGCGCGGATGAAGCGATAGACTCGTGCCGTCACACGTTCCACGGGTGTATGAGCGGTCGGCTTACTCATGGCCTCCCACTTCCTGGCGTGGCCAATGGCGCGGCGAGGTAAGAGGTTGAAGCCGGTATCTCGTCGCATATCCGGATTCCGCTATCCCAAGACAAGCTGCAGGATGACTCTAGCCACCGGGACCAAGGTCGCGTCCAGCAGGTTGAACCTGATCAGTCCGCCTGACAGGATCAGGAAGAGCAGGATCAGGGGGCCGTAGCGTTCGGTCCGGGCGAGCGCATAGGCCCAGCGCGGTGGCAGCAGGCCGAGGACGACCTTGAAGCCGTCCAGCGGGGCCACCGGCAGCAGGTTGAACACGGCGAGGTAGACGTTGAGCATCACGACCGTGAAGAGCACCTGTCCCAGGCTAGGGATGATGTCCCCGCCGCGCATCATGCCTATGGTGATGAGGTTGGCGCGGAAGGGAGCGGCGAAGACATACGCGAGCAGTATGTTGGAGATCGGTCCGGCAGCTGCCACCAGGCCCATGCCCAGCCGGCCTGCGGGCCGCAGGTTGTAGGGGTTGACGGGGACGGGCTTACCCCAGCCGAACCCCGAGACCAGGATCATTATGGTGCCCAGCGGGTCCAGATGGGCCACGGGGTTGAGGCTGAGCCGGCCCAACCGCCTGGCCGTGGTATCGCCCAGGTTGGTGGCCATGAGGGCATGAGTGGCCTCATGGACGGTGAAAGCGATGAGCAGGGCGATAACGGAGGCCAGTAGCTGAGCTATGGTGGCGTTGCCGAAAAGCATGCGGCTTTGGTCTCCTACTAGGTCCGAAATGGACGCACAACTGTCAGATCGCGACGATTATAGCATAGAAGGCAGGGAAGTACCCCCGCAGCGGCCACTCGTGGCAGGGAGTGGCGGGAGGTCTCACGCAAAGACGCGAAGGCACCAAGGTTAGCCCTCGACTCAAGTCGGGGCTGCTGGGCCTTCGGCCGGGCGTCGACGGTCACGGCGGAGCCGTGACCCACCTTCGCCGACGCCGAACAGGCAGGGGCGTTGCTGTAGCGCGCCGTGTCACGCCAAGACGCGAAGGCGCCAAGGCACTTGTCTCTCTGCCTTTTGCGACTTAGCGGCTTTGCTTGAGCCAGGAAAGGAACAGGCCCGCCGTGGGGGCGGGCCTGTGGGTTGCATTACCGCTGGGGCCGGTCTAGTACTCCGGCATGGAAGGAGCGGCCGGGGCCTTCTCTTCCTCGGGGATGTCGGTGATGAGGGCCTCGGTGGTGAGGATCATCGCCGCGATGGAGGCAGCGTTCTCCACAGCGCTGCGGGTTACCTTGACGGGGTCGAGGATTCCGGCCTCGATCATGTCAACGTAACGCTCGCTGACGACCTCGAAACCGACGGTCTTGCTGCGACGAGAGCGCTGCAGGCGACGCACGTTGTCAATCACCACGGCGCCGTCCTGGCCGGCGTTGCGGGCCAGCTGGCGGAGCGGCTCTTCGAGCGCCCGGCGCACGATGTCCACACCGGTGGCGATGTCGCCCTCTTCCTTGACGTTGTCCAGGGCGATGGCGGCGTTGATCAGAGCGATCTCACCACCGGGGACGATGCCTTCCTCAACCGCAGCGCGGGTGGCGGAGAGAGCGTCCTCGACGCGGTGCTTCTTCTCCTTGAGCTCTACCTCGGTAGCGGCGCCGACGCGGATGATGGCCACGCCACCGGCCAGCTTGGCCAGGCGCTCCTGGAGCTTCTCACGGTCGTAGTCAGAGGTAGTGGTCTCGATCTCGCGGCGGATCTGCTCCATGCGACCGCGGATCTCGGACTCCTCGCCCCGACCCTCGATGATGGTGGTGTCGTCCTTGGTGGCGACCACGCGACGGGCCCGACCGAGGTCGGCCAGGGTCACGTTCTCGAACTTCCGGCCGGTCTGCTCGGAGACGACGGTGGCGCCGGTGAGGGTGGCGATATCCTGGAGCATGGCCTTGCGGCGATCGCCGAATCCAGGGGCCTTGACGGCCAGGGCGTTGAACATGCCGCGCAGCTTGTTGAGCACGAGGGTAGCCAGGGCCTCGCCCTCGATGTCGTCGGCGATGATGACGATGTCACGCTTGCCGGACTGGACCAGCTTCTCCAGCACGGGGACGACATCGTTGGCCGCGGACATCTTCTTGTCGGTGACGAGGATGTAGGGCTCCTCGATGACCGCTTCCATGGTCTCCGCGTTGGTGACGAAGTAGGGGGAGATGTAGCCGCGGTCGAACTGCATACCCTCGACGTACTCGGTCTCGAACTCGATACCGCGAGATTCCTCGACCGTGATGACGCCGTCCTTGCCGACCTTGTCCATGACCTCGGCGATCAGGTTACCAATCTCCATGTCGCCGGCGGAGATGGCCGCGACGTTGGCGATCTCCTGACGGTCCTTGACCTCGACGGCCATGTCACGGAGAGCGCTGACCACCGTGTCCGTGGCCTTCTCGATGCCGCGCTTGAGCAGCATGGGGTTGGCGCCGGCGGCCACGTTCTTGAGGCCTTCGTCAACGATCGCCTGGGCGAGCACGATGGCGGTGGTGGTGCCATCACCGGCGACGTCGTTGGTCTTGGTGGCGGCTTCCTTGAGCAGCTGGGCGCCCATGTTCTCGTATGGGTCGGCCAGTTCGATGTCCTTGGCCACGGTCACGCCGTCATGGGTGACGGTGGGAGCACCGTACTTCTTGTCCAGGGCAACGTTGCGGCCCTTGGGCCCGAGGGTGGTCTTGACGGCTTCCGCCAGCTTGTCCACACCGATCTTGAGGTGCCTTCTGGCATCCTCGCGGAACGCTAACTGCTTAGGCATCTAGGGTACCTCCTGTCGGGATATCCGGGATTGTGGGCTACTCGAGGATGGCGAGGATGTCGCTCTCTTTGAGGACCAAGAGCTCCTTGTCGCCCAGCTTGACTTCGGTGCCCGCGTACTTGGCGTAGAGGACTTTGTCGCCCTGCTTGACTTCCAGCGGAACCCGCTTGCCGTTCTCATCGAGCCGGCCGGGGCCAACCGCGATGACGGAGCCCTTCATGGGGCGCTCCTGTGCCGTGTCGGGGAGATAGACACCGGTCGCGGTCATCTGCTCCTCTTCGAGGGGCTCGACCACTACGCGGTCGGCGAGAGGCTTGAGGTTAGCTGCCATCTGACGACCTCCTGCAATGATACTCCTACGGTACTAGCACTCACTATCGCGGAGTGCTAAACCGGCGGTTACTATACTCGAGGGGGGGCAGATGCGCAAGTTGGCTGTGGGGGGCTGAGCCGCCTCTAGAGTACGTCTGAGCCGTTCAGAGTCGCCGAGCGCTCTCTATCCTCGCGTTTGATACCAACTTGCTTCAGACTGCATTCTACCGCGGTTGTCGCGCGTGATCAAGCGCGCTTGCTGGCGTTGGGGCCCGTGCAAAGCGTGACCGAAGTCGTCTTGAGTGTAAGAACTGTGGCTACTGCTGGCAAACCTGCAGGCCGCGCTGAGCCGCTACGGACTCCGGATCCAGCTCCAGAGCTCGCTGGAGCACCGGGATCGCGAGCGAGCACTGCTCAGTGTAGGCCAGGCAGAGCCCGAGCTGGGCGTGGGTGGTGGCACTCTTGGAGCCGAGCTCGATGGCTCGCTCCAGATAGGGGATGGCTTTCTCGTAGTTGAGCCGAGTGTAGTAGGCAGCGCCGAGGTCGGCGTGGACGCCGGCGTGCTGAGGATCGGCCTGGACAGCCTGTTCCAGGGCAGCGACCGCCTCCTCGCTCCGGCCCGCCGCCAGGAGGGCTCGGCCGAGCGCCTGGAGGGCCATGGGACTCTTAGGGTCCTTGCGGGTGGCGAGCTCGAGGTAATCGATGGCCTGGTCCGGCTGCTGCATGCCCAGGTAGGTGTAGCCGATATTGACATAATAGAGGAACAGCCCCGGGTCCAGCTCTGCCCCTCGCTTGTAGGCCTCAATGGCGTCATTGTACCGGCCCAGCCGCTGGAGGAGGTAGCCCTGGTTGCGGTGCGCCATTCCTAGGTTAGGGTCGAGGCTGACGGCCTGCTCAGCGGCGCGCCAGGCCTCGTTGAGGTCGCCGCGGTCGGTCAGCACTTCGGCCAGCACGGCATAGGCGTAGGCGTCCGAGTCATCGGCCCGAATGGCGCTGCGGGCGTACTCCAGCGCCTGGTCCAGTTCCCCCTCCCAGTCCAGGGCCTGGGCGATGGCGGCGAGGGCTGAGCTGTGATCGGGGTCTATCGCCAAAGCGGCCTCTGCGGACTCGATGGCGGCCGGGAACCGCTCGCGCAGGACGAGCAGCTTCGCCTTCTCAGTGAGCAGGTCCACGTCATGAGGGGTGAGTGCCAGGGCACGGTCGTAGGCTTCGATGGCGCCGTTCAGGTCACCAGCGGTCCGCAGGATGCGAGCGTTGCCAGCGTAGAAGTCGGCCGAGGGCGTAGGCGTAGGGGTCGGAGAGAGTGCTTTGAACCACGGCACTCGCTGGATGCCGGCGTATCCGAGGAGGAGGATGGCAGCCAGATAGAGGAGCACGGTGCGCAGACGGCCGCCCTTGCGCCGGAGGGGAGGAGCCTTGGGTAGGTACATGGCCGGCTGGGGTCAGCCCTGATGGTCGCGGAGGAAGCCGCCGACAAAGGCCCGAGGCAGTAGCTCCCCTAGCGTGGCTCGGGCGACGATGCGGCCGTCCTCGCAGATCAGGATGAGGCAGTCGGGCTGGGCGAACTCGGCCAAGACCTGCAGGCACGCTCCACACGGCCACACGGCAGGCTCGGAGCAGAGGGCAAGGGCGACGACGCTGGAGGTACCCTGACACACAAGGCCGAATACGGCCGTCCGTTCGGCGCAGACGGTGAGGCCGTAGGAGGCGTTCTCCACGTTGCAGCCCGCGGTTACCTTGCCGTCTTCGCCCAGGACTGCCGCGCCCACCAGGAAGCGTGAGTACGGGGCGTAGGCT
>JBMNTK010000152.1:0-10028 GCA_050945695.1 Anaerolineae bacterium
AGTAGAGCAAGTTCCTCGTTACTAACCACGACTCCTCCACAACGACGGCGGGCCGCCCTGGGGGGAGCGGCCCGCTTCACGGTTCGATCATCCGCTGCGCCATGCTGCTGGCCGTAGCGGATGTTTGGTGGC
The DNA here is from genome assembly GCA_050945695.1 of Anaerolineae bacterium. Classification (GTDB taxonomy): domain Bacteria; phylum Chloroflexota; class Anaerolineae; order DRVO01; family DRVO01; genus Ch71. The sequence continues at coordinate 133 of JBMNTK010000152.1, forward strand.
GCCGGTCATACTGACCTGGCGAACACCACTGTCCCCAGGGCTCTAGTGCACTGCACCGTGCGACATAAATATACGGTAGAGGCCGATGCCTGTCAAAGGCCCGGTACCGGGCGGCCCACATCGGAGCGCGCCGGGTGGCTGGTCGTCGCTTGACGCCTCCGGTGTCGTCCGCCCCCGCTCCCCGCTGCCGTCCCCGAAGCACTCCCCGGTCATCCCGAGCGCCACGAGGGATCTCGGCCTGTTCCGTGTTCGGGGTAGTTGCAGGCAACGTGCCCGCGGCGCCAGAGGGGTTAACGCAAACGGCGGCCGGAGGTGACTCCGGCCGCCGTGCCAAGCCGCACGATCTTAGGCGGCTTCCTGCTTCTCTTCCCGTTTGCTGAGAAACTCGCGCACCTCGGCGCGGGCCTTCTCGTATCGCTTCAGTAGGGCTGCATCCGTCAGCTTGGCCGAGTTGACTGCCCGGCGAGCGCAGGAGGCACATCCAAGAGAAGCCTTGTAGGAGCCCAGGTCGCACTTCATGCACTCGCTCAGCCGGACCATAGTCAGGCAGAAGGCGAGCTTGTCCTCGTGCGTGTCGGGCAGGGGCGTGATGTATTCCACCAGCCGCTGCCACTCGGGGCCCCGGAGGTTGGCCACCGCAGGTATGGCCTTGCACGGGAACAGTATCTCGCTGTGGAGAGTCATCCGTACACCTCAAGCCTAGTGGGAACCCGGGTCATGAAAGCAAGCGCCGCCGGGCCCACGGCGGCGCGCGCTGACTAATAGTACCACGGATCGCCCGCGGTGTCAATATACAATGCACAATATACGGTTACTTGCCAGCAACCGTTTTCAGTGCTGAGGCCGGGACCGCTCCAGCTTGGCGAAGGCTAGGTAATACACCACCCCCGCCGCGATCAGGACGCAGCCGGCTAGGGCGAACATGGGCCCGTACCCCACGCGCACGATGGCGAGGCCGGCGACGAAGGCCGTCAGGGCCCAGGTAGCGTTCCAGGCTACGCTGCGGTAGGCCACTGTCCGGGCTTGGCGCCGAAGGGGGATCACCGCCGCTAGGAAGGCACCATCCAGCGGCCAGGCCGCCATGTCGGTGATGTTGCGCACGAGCACGGCGGCGGTTGCCAGGAGGGTCCCCGGGTTGAGCGCCAGCAACAGGAGGAGCGGGGCCCCGACCGTCCGGATGGCAACCATGGCCCGGACCTTGCCGATGCGATCGGCCAGGCTGGAGGCAGCCACGGTGGTGACAGCGGCAAGGGTGGCGCTGGTGGCAGAAATGAGGCTGATGGTGGCGGCGGAGAGCCCCAGGACCCGGCTGAAGTAGACGTTGATGAACGGACCGATACAGGCGCCGCTGAGGGCAAACAGGACGGTGGTCCCAATGAAGACCGCTACCTGCCGGCGGGCCTGGGCCGGTGGCGTCGCCACTTCGGGGCTGGGTGGAGGCCCGGCAACGACCTCGGGGTCGGGTTCGGTCCGGTCGGTCGCCATGGACATGGGCACCACGGCCACCAGACCCAGGAGCGCGCCCACCACCAGGCTGAGCCGGAAGGAGGGTATGCTCTCGGCGGCGCCCAGGTGCAACAGCCGGGCGAAGAAGGCCGGCAACTGGCCGCCGATGAGGCTGCCGGCGGTGCCGGCGATGGAGATGGCGGCGGAGTTGGCGGAGAAGACCAGCGTGCGCTCGGCCGGGGTGGTGTTGTCCACCAGGTAAGGTGTGTAGGGCACCACCCGCATGGCGAACCCTGTCCCGGTGACCACGTTGAGCAGCGCCAGGGCCCAGGGCTGGGAAGCCAGGCTCATCCCCAGGGCACCGGCCGCGATCACCGCCGTGCCCACCACCAGCACCAGCCGGGGGCCGTACCGCTCCGAGAGGGTGCCGGCAGGGACGGCGCCGGCCGCGATGGCTCCCATCTGCACCAGGGAGAGGAAGCCGATGAAGTCCTCTTGGTAGCCCAGGGCGACGAGGTAGAGATTGTACAGGAGCAGGAAGATGCCGGAGACGCCCACGTTGGACAGGAAAACCGTCCACAGGAACAGGCGCGAATTGCGGCTGATCCGAGGCGATCGGGCCCTCAGCCGGGCCAGTGCCCTCCACCCCATGCGTCCCATCCAGCAACAAGCGGGCCCCTCGCGGGCCCGCCCTCTGTATTCTGGTGATCAGTATAGCGGCACGTGTGGCGACCGCAAGGAGCGGCCTCCGGGTATCGGAGGCTGGTCCCTTCCGTTGGCTGCTTGCCGAGGGCGGGATATACTCCCGGTGGCGGCAGGGCCGGGCTTCGGCCCGAGGGCCGCATGATCTGTGGTTGACGGAGGTCAGATGCTCGCCGCGGAGGAGAGAGCGGTCAGTTCATTCGTGGAGGCCTTCGGGCGTCGGCCCGAGATCATCGTCCGGGCGCCGGGCCGGGTGAACCTGATCGGTGAGCACACCGACTACAACGACGGCTTCGTGCTGCCGGTGGCCATTGACCGGGCGGTATACATCGCCGCTTCTCCGCGCACGGACCGGCGGGTGACGTTGGTGGCGGAGGACTTCGGCGAGCGGGTCGAGTTCAGCCTGGACCTGATCGAGCACGATCCAGCCCACTCCTGGAGCAACTACCCGAGAGGGGTGGCCTGGGTGCTGGAGGGCCGGGGGATACGGCTGGTGGGGATGGACGCGGTCATCCTCGGGGACGTGCCCATCGGCGCCGGGCTGAGCTCGTCGGCCGCGCTGGAGGTGGCCACGGCCAAGGCCTTCCAGGCCCTATCCGGGTTCGAGATGGACGGGCCGGAGATGGCCTTGGCGGCGCAGGAGGCCGAGAACCGCTTCGTGGGCATGAAGTGCGGCATCATGGACCAGTTCATCTCCGTCCTGGGCCGCCGTGATCATGCCTTACTGATCGACTGCCGCTCCCTGGAACACCGACTGGTGCCCATGCCTACGGGATATGGGTTGGTGGTGGCCAACACGATGAAGCGTCGGGGCTTGGTGGACTCGGAGTACAACCTGCGGCGGGCCCAGTGTGAGGAAGGCGTACGGCTGCTGCAGGAGCGTCTGCCCGGGATCCGGGCGCTGCGAGACGTCACCCCCGACCAGCTGGAGGCGAATCGGGACCTGCTGCCCGAGGTCGTGTACCGTCGCTGCCGGCACGTTGTAGAGGAAAACGAGCGGGTGCTCAACGCGGTGACGGCCCTGGGGAATGGCGATGCGGCCACCTTCGGGCGTCTCATGCTCCAGTCTCACGCCAGCCTGCGGGACGACTACGAGGTGAGCTCGCCGGAGCTCGACTTCATGGTGGAGGCGGCGCTGGACATCGGAGGGGCGGTGGGGGCACGCATGACCGGAGCCGGGTTTGGGGGATGCACGGTGAACCTGGTCCGGCAGGGCGCATTGGAGACCTTCAGTGCGGAACTGGGGCGACGCTATCAGGAGTGGGCCGGCGTCACCCCGGAGATCTACGTCTTCCGGGCCGAGGCCGGAGCAGAAGCAAGGAGACTGCCGTAGGCACGGCAGTCTCCTTGCTGGCTAACGATCGGGGCCCGTCCACGAGAGGGGTCGGGGCCGGCTTACGCTAGCTCTGCTCTTCCTCTTCGAGGGTCTCCTCTTCCTCAGCCTCTTCTACCACTTCCTGCTTCGGGCGGGAGGTGCGAGTCCGGCTCTTGCGGGAAGAGTAGGCTGTCTCTTTCTCATCCTCATCCTCATCGCTTCGGCTGGCAGCCCGGAACTCCCGGATGCTCTGCCCGATGGCGCCGCCGATCTGAGGCAGCTTGCCAACGCCGAAGATGATGATGACGATCACGAGGATGATTGCGAGTTCGGGTACCCCGAGATGTGGCATTATCCCCCTCCACAAGTTGGTGGCGCCGGTCTTGGCGCCCCACTCCTATGACCGCGTGGCGGACCAGTTGCTAGTGACCTCACGTATTATAACACACGGACAGAACTCGCCAAAACGGGGAACACTGTTTTGCAGGATCTAGACCCCAAGAGCTGCAGGGGAAAGGGTGAAGGCCGCAGGGAGAGGCGAGAGCGGTCCCGCTCTACCCCCTAGGGTGCCACCTGCACGAACTGACCCTCGCGCACTTGGAACACGTAGACCCGCTGATCCCGCAGATCGCCCTGGTCGTCGTAAGCGATGCGCCCGGCCAGGCCCTGGTAGTCTAGGCGACGGATGGCATCGCTCATGGCGGCGGCTCCAAAGCTGCCGGCCGCCTGGGCCCCGCGGATGAGCACATCCATGGCCATGTAGCCCACGATGCTATAGGTGTCCGGGTTGCGCTGCTCCACCGCTTGGTACTGACGGACCCAATCCTCGGTCACTACGGTGGCCGGGCTGGGGGTAAAGCCGCTCACGTAGGCGCCCTCCGCCGCCGGGCCGGACTCGTCAATGAAGGCGGAAAGGAAGCAGGCGTCACTGGCCAGGAGGGGGACCTGCACCCCCGCTTCGCGCAACTGGGGCAGGAACACGTACCCTTCGGTCTCGTAGGAGGCCAGGAAGATGGCGTCCGGCTGCACGCGCTGGACCTGCTCGATGGCGGCGTCGTGGCGTTCGGCCGCCTCCTGGATGACGATGTCGGCTGCTACCTCCGCGCCCAGGCCCTGCAGGTTCTCCACCAGCAGGTTGCGCAGACCGTTGCCGTAATCATCGTCCAGGTGCACGACGGCGATCCGGGAGGCGCCGAGCGTGCTAGTCAGGAACTCGGCGTCTACCCGCCCCTGAGTCGCATCGGTGGCGTTGACGCGGAAGAAGTTGCGGTATCCTCGCCGGGTCAACTCCACGTTGGAGGCGGTGGGGGTGACTACGTTAACGGCAACGCCGCTGTAGACCTCCATGGCGGCCAGGGTTTGGCCGCTGTTGTAGTGACCGATCACCCCGAGGACTTCCTGACCCGAGGTCACCTCGGAGGCCACCTGCTCGGCCACCTCCATCGCTACGTCGCTGTCGGCCTCGTCATCGAGGGCCTGCACCACGATCCGGCGGTTGAGGATGCCCCCCTGCATGTTGGCTTGCTCGGCGCGCAGGCGGGCGCCGCCCACTACGGTCTGGCCGCCGTTAGCCTGGAACCCCGAGAGAGGGACGGCGACGTACACGGTGATCTCGCCCGTGGGGGTTGATGGACCTCCGCACGCTGCCATGAGGCCGGCGTACAGGGGGAACCCGAGCAGAGCGCGCCGGCGCATGCTCACTCCTCCGCCGAGCGGCGATAGAGCTCGTCCAGGGTCGAGACCACGTCGTTGAGGGAAGCCACCTGCTGTTCTATGTCCTCGCTCAGCCTGCGCATACGTCCACTGTCCACGTCTTGTGCCTCCAGGAGCACGACCTGGGAGTATATCGTGCCCAGGCTGTTTACGGTATTCTCCAGCTGCAGTTGCCCCCGTTCCATGGTGCGGGCTAGCTCCTGCAGGTTGGCCAACTGCGTCTGCTTGCTAGCCAGGGCCCGCTCCAGGTGAGCGCGCACCTCAGGGTCCCCTTCGTTCTGGATGCGGGTGCGGTACCGGGCGATGTCGTCCGGAGCGGCCTTCAGGTCCCGTTGCACGAGCCGATCGCTGCTCAGCCGATCCAGCCTCTCCGCCAGCCCATACACCTGGGCCAGCCACTGGTCCACCTGACCGGCGATGTCGAGCAGCCGGTCGCGTAGTAGCCCCTCCCGCCGGCGTGCGATCCCGGCCTCGATGCCGGTTCGGTACTGGAGGGCTCGCTCCACCTCGGCCTGTAGGTGGGGCAGGCGCAGTCGGCCGGGATCGAACCGCTCCCGCAGCATCTCGGCCACCACCCGCTCGCCCGTTCGGGCGTCGGTGATGCTGGTCCAGATGATGAGGACCTCGGCTAGCCCGAACAGGATGAGCCAGTACCACCACTGCCACCAGAGGAAGGGACGGGGCAGCAGCCCAATGGCGAGGATGGCGAGGGCGATGTTGAGCGCGCTCTCGATCCGGAAAAGGGCATGGGCAAGTATGGCCCACCAGGATCGCCGCCGGAGCGTGCTCTCACCCATGCCGGAGGCTCTCCAGGGCCTGGCGGATGTCGGCGGCGACTTCCTCCAGGTGGGTACGGTCCCCGCGGGCATGGCCCAGGGCCTGCACGCGGAAGCCGTCGTCGGGATAGCGGGGGATGACGTGCAGGTGGGCATGCATGACCACCTGCCCAGCCGGCCGGTCGTTGGCCATCCACAGGTTGACGCCGGCAGCGGAGAGGGCCTGTTTGGCCGCCCGCGCTATCCGGGCCCCGACCACCATGACGGGGGCGCTTTCCTCGTCGGGCATCTCGTACAGGTTGACCCGGTGCTGGAGGGGGATGACCAGGGTGTGCCCGCGGGTGATGGGGTTGATGTCCATGAACGCCAGCACCCGGTCGTCGCGGTAGACGATGCTGGCCGGCTCTTCGCCCGCCACTATGCGGCAGAAGACACACTGCGGTTGGTAGGTCGTGGGTCGCATCCCGTGCCCCTCGGTGATCTGTGGGCGTAGTGTAGCACCAGGGAGCGCCTCTTGGTAAGCGGGGAGGGGGAATTCACCGCAGAGATCGCTGAGAGCGCGGAGAGGGGAAGAAGAGGGACCAGAGAAGGCGATGGGAGGTAGAGGGAATCAGGGGCGAGTCTGGGCTCCTTCCTTATCTCCTTTCTTATCTATCCTCCTCCTCGGCGGGTTCTCAGCGGTCTCTGCGGTGCAATCCCTTCCCCGATGGCGGAGAAGGCGCTAGAATGCAAAGGTGCGTTGATAGGAGTGGTAGTTAGGAGCGTTTGTATGGTACGCACACTCAGCCTACGGGCTCGACTTTGAGCCCTGGTGTTCGGCCTCGCCGTCAGCCTCTGTCCCGCAGCTGGCCTCGCCCAGGGCCCGGACACGGGACCGGAGCTTGAGGCCGCGGCCGTGTCGGTCATTGCCGACATCAATCAGGCGGATTTCGCTATGAGAGCTATGCGTTCAACCTCGCCGTCGTTGGTAATCGGGTGTACTTCTGGGGCCGTGACTCAGCTCACGGCCCTGAGCTGTGGATGGGCGATGCCACCGGCATCCGCTTGGTCAAAGACATCACCCCGGTGACTTGGGATGTGGCCCCTCTCATCTGACAGCCTTTGGTGACATGGTGTACTTCCGGTGTTCAGTGCCTGGCATCGGCTAAGAACTGTGGAAAAGCGATGGCACGGCAGAGGGTACCGTCCTGGTACAGGACCTGGCGCCGGGCCCCGCGAGCTCCAACCCCTCGAACTTCGCCCTGCTGGGCGAGATACTCATGATGAGTGCCCTCGATCCCGTAGCGGGGTACGAGCTCTGGGCGGGAACGGTGGCTGCTGTGTCGGGACCGACGATCTACCTGCCGGTGGTGCTGTCCCAGGAGTAGCGGGACGGCGAGCGGGGAGGGACTCTCCCCGGAAGGGCGCAGAGGCGCAATGGAAGGAGTCGTTCTTGGCGCCTCTGCGTCTTTGCGTGATACTTCTGCCCGTCCATCCCTCAGGCGCTAGGAGGTTCCCTTGCCCACGGTCTGCACCATCGGGTACCAGAACAAGCCGCTGTCCCACTTCATCGGTCAGTTGCGAGGGGCGGGGGTGCAGGCGGTGATAGACATCCGACTGCGCAACACCTCGCACCTGGCCGGCTACACCAAGCAGGACACCCTGGAGTTCCTCCTCCAGGAAGGGTTCGGGATCGCCTATGAGCACCACCCGGAGCTGGCGCCTACCGATGAGATTCTGGACGGCTACCGGAGGAAGCAGGACTGGGACGCGTACCTGGCTGCCTTCCTGCCCCTCCTGGAGGAGCGGCACATGGCGGAGGTGGGCCGAGAGATCCTGGGCCGCTATGACACCGTCTGCCTGCTCTGCGCTGAGCCTGGCCCCGAGCGCTGCCATCGCCGCCTGGTGGCGGAGCATTGGGCCGAACGGCTGCCCGGAGTCGTCGTCAGGCACCTCTAGGATCGCCTGCCAGAGTCTTTCCCAGTCCAGCCCAGATGCCGGACCCTCCTACCGCCCCGATCGCAAGCCCCTCCGGCTACACCGCCACAGCCGCCCTCTGCTACAATGCGGCCGGATCGGGACTGACACCACAGCGACCGGCCGGGTGAGCGACCGGGCCGGCATGAACGGAGGCTTCGATGCAGCATTGGCAGAAGGCATACGAGGTGCTGGCTGATCAACTGACGGCGGCCGGCGTAGACGTCGAGGCTGTCAAGGCCGCCCTCAAGGCACAGCGAATCGAGACCCCTTCCTGGGGCTATGGCGACTCTGGCACCCGCTTCAAGGTCTTCACCCAGGCCGGGGCAGCGCGGACGCCCTACGAAAAGATCGCCGACGCGGCCCAGGTGCACCGGTACACGGGAGTGTGCCCGAGTGTGGCGCTGCACATCCCCTGGGACCTGGTGGACGACTTCGGTGAGCTGAGGAGCTACGCCGAGGGGCTGGGAATGCAGTTGGGAGCGATTAACCCCAACCTCTTCCAGGATGATGACTACAAGCTGGGGAGCCTCGCCCATCCAGACGAAGCGGTGCGCCGGAAGGCCATCGAGCACGTGCGGGAGTGCACTCGCATCGCCCAGCAGACCGGCTCCAGCGTGATCAGCCTCTGGCTGGCGGACGGCACCAACTACCCGGGCCAGGACAGCATCCGCGGGCGCAAGCGGCGACTGGAGGAGTCACTGAAGGCGATCTACGCCGACCTGCCGGCCAGCCAGCGCCTGCTCATCGAGTACAAGTTCTACGAGCCTGCCTTCTACCTGACCGACTTGCCCGACTGGGGCACCGCCTATGCCCTCGCGCTGCGGCTGGGCCAGCGGGCGCAGGTGCTGGTGGACCTGGGGCACCACCCGATGGGCACCAATGTCGAGCAGATCGTGGGCTTCCTGCTCGACGAGGGCAAGCTGGGTGGGTTCCACTTCAACGCCCGCAAGTACGGCGACGATGACCTGACCACCGGTTCCATCAACCCCTACGAGCTGTTCCTCATCTACAACGAACTGGTGGACGCCGAGCGCGATCCCTCGGTGGACATGGACGTCGCCTACATGATTGACCAGTCCCACAACGTCAAGCCCAAGATCGAGGCCATGATCCAGTCGGTGGTGCAGATCCAGGAGGCGTATGCCAGGGCGCTGCTGGTGGACCGGGCGAAGCTGGCCGAGCACCAGCAAGCGGGCGACATCGTGGGGGCCGAGGAGACCCTGCGGGCCGCCTACATCACCGACGTGCGTCCGTTGCTGGCGCAGGTGCGCGCCGAGATGGGGCTCGATCCTCATCCGCTGGCGGCCTACCGGGCGAGTGGCTACGCGGAGCGGGTGGCCGCGGAGCGCGGCAAGTCCGGTGGAGGAGCGGGCTACCAGGGAGCGTAGGCCGGGCGGTAGCGTCAGCGTGGGGGCAGGCCGCCACGCCTGCCCCCGGCGCTAGGGAGAACCCCTCCCCCGTCCCCTCCCCTGAGCGGGGAGGGGTGTCCGGATCCGCTTCCCTCTCAGGGAAGTACGCCATTTCGCTCCGCGAAATGGCGCCGGGCGGGGGGGGGTTAGGTTCCGACGGGCGGAGCTCCGGGCTAACGCCCTTCGCGCCCGCCCCTGCACTCACGATCGCGTACGGAGCCGGCCGAAGGGCCGGCTTCGCGTAGGTAGCCGGGGGGTTCAGCCCCCGGCGATAGCCCTCACCCACGCCATTTGGCGCAGCCAGATGGCGGTCCCTCTCCCATTTCATGGGAGAGGGAAGGCCTAGCCTCCCTCCCCCGCGAGGGCGCCGCGATGCGATGCGGGAAAGGTACCCGCCCGGCCGAAGGCCCTTTAGCCCCGAACTCCATTCGAGGGCTTCGCGCCGGATGGCAGGCAGGAGCGCCCGCTCCTCGCGCCAAATCCCCGATGCCCGGGCGCCAACCATGGCGCAGATACCAATCAAAGAGTATAATGGTGGATTGAACACTATCCATTGCTGGAAAGAGACTTGGCGCG
>JBMNTK010000153.1:0-9938 GCA_050945695.1 Anaerolineae bacterium
CTCCTTCGGCGCCGGCGTCTCGGTCACGTCGGGTGCGGGGGTCGTGCCGGCGCTTGGTGTGGATTCCGGGGTCACGGGGACGCTGGCAGGCAGGCCGGCCCAGAACTCGCTGATCGGATCGTCCCAGTCTGCCGGAGCGCCGCCGCGCAGTTCCGCCGGGTTGAAGGCGGGCGCGTCCGGCAGCATGTCCACACCCTGGCGGAGGCGGAACTGGCGCTGATCGCGCTCGTAGTCCAGCAGCCCGGCCGGGAGGACGACCCGCTGGCTGTCTGCGCCCAGGTCGGGTGACAGGCTGGCGACCACGTAGACCACCCGCAGGGCGATCGGCTCATCGGGTGCGGTCGGCTTGGCTTCTGGGGTTAGCTCGGCCCCTGGGGTAGCCTCCTCGACCTCCTCCGGGACGGCGGTGGGCTCCTCAGTCTCCTCCGGGGCGGCTTCCGTGGCCTCGGGCTCCTGCCCAACCGGAACCTGACTTAGGCTCATGATATAGGCAATGACGTTGTTGATGTCCTCTTCGCTGAGTTGCAGGTCGTAGGTGTGCGGCATGATCCCGGAAGGGAAGCCCCGCACGATCTGAGCATCGGGATCCAGTATGGACCGGCGCAGGTACTCGGTATCAACCTCCACCGTGGTACCGTCCTCCAGGTTCTCCTTGCTGCCGTAGAGATCCTGCCAGGTGGGGCCCACCCGGGTGGTGCCATCGGTGGAGTGGCAGCCTAGGCAGCCGGAGCTCTGGGCCACCAGCCGGCCGGCGGCGACAGCCTCCTTGCTGGGCTCGACCTCAGCCGCGGGGGTCGCTTGCGGGGTGCCCTCTGGAGCAGGGGTGCCCGTTACCTCAGGAGTCTGAGCGGCCTCAGGTGTCACCTCCGTTTCGGGAGTGCCGGTCACGGTGGGCGTCTCCTCCCCTTCGGGGGTGCCGGTCAGCCCTGGTTCCGGACTCGCCGCCGATTCGGCGGGAGCCAGCTGAATGAGGAGATCCTCTACCACCCCTACCTCTTGGTCCTCGGAGACGATAGGAGAACCGTCCAGATGGCCGGCGCGCACCAGGTTGGCTTCGCTCGGCGGCTGCTCGAGGGCGGAGCCTAAGCCGCTCCAGTAGTCGAAGAGACCCTGCTCCCACTCGGCGTCAGGGCTGAGCTGCAGCCCTGGGGCCTCGGTCAACTCCAGCTCACTGATCTCGAGCCGGAAGGTCTGGTCCCGAGCGTCGAAGCTGAACAGCTCGGCTGGTACGGCGACCAGGTTCTCGGCGCCAACCAGCACGTAGGCTACCTGCTGGGCCCCGGCGGCAGCCTGGTCGGCCGGTGCCCAGCGGACGAGGAAGCCCTCCACCTCGCCCAGCGTCTGGCCGTCCTGGTTGAGGACCTCTGCTCCGGTGAGTCGGCTGGCCCGGAAGACCAGGCCCTCGTCAACGGCCACTTGGCCAGGGTCGGGCTGTTGAGCGTACACAGGCAACAACCCCAGCACGAGGGCTAGGGTCACCAAGACACGGGCTACGCCTAACATGGCTCTTCTACGAGGTCGAGACATGGATCCTCCTCTCCTTTCACTGACCACACAGACGGCAACCTGCTGGCACTAACAGCGGTACCTCGGCCGCCGCCGTCGCCGCCGAGGATGTTTTGGCCCAAAGATATCACGCGTGACACTGCACGTATATAAGGTTTATGCAAGAAACTAGTAGCCTGCAGTTCAGGAGAGGATCTCGATTCCGCTCGGGGGTTGACAAGGCCTGGCGCCGGGTGCATAAGGGCGCCAGCGCACTTCCGGGGGCCGAGCACCGGCCTCTCGGTGGTCAAGCTCGGAGGGGACATGGCAGACAAGGTACGGATAGGGTTCATCGGGGCGGGCGGCATCTCCGTGGGCCACGCCATGAGACTGCATGACAGCGGGCTGGCGGAGGTGGTGGCTCTGGCAGACCCGAACGAGGCCAGCCTGGCTCGCATCAAGGAAAGGCGGCCGGAGCTGGCCGATGTACCTACCTTCAGTGACTACCGAGAGATGCTGGACAAGGTGACCATGGATGGCGTGCAGATCCACTCCCCGCACTGCTTCCATGCCCAGCAGATGTTGGACGCGCTGGACGCCGGCCTTCACGTCCTCTGCGAGAAGCCCATGACCTCCACCGTGGCAGACGCCAAGGCGGTGATCGCTAAGCGAGACCAGACCGGCAAGATTCTGACGGTGTCCTACCAGCGCCACTACGAGCCCACCTATCAGTTCATACGCGAGAAGGCGCAGGGAGGAGACCTGGGCACCCTGCAGATGGTCTCGCTGGTCCTGAGCCAAGACTGGCTCCGCGCCACCCGGGGGACCTGGCGGCAGAGCTTGGCCATGTCCTGTGGCGGGCAGCTCAACGACTCCGGCAGCCACCTGGTGGACATGATGCTCTGGACCACCGGCCTCCAAGCGGATCGCGTCTACGCTGAGATCAACCGCTTTGGGTGTGAGGTGGACATAGACAGCGCCATTTCGGTCCGGTTCGTCGGTGGTCCGCTGGGCAACGTGACCATAATGGGCGCCTCCCCGACGCCTTTCTGGGAGTTCTTCGGGGTATGGGGCTCCGAGGGCGCGGTGATCTACGACCGGGTCAACGGGCTGCAGGTGCAGCGGCTGGGCCAAGAGCCCCAGGTGCCAGAGTTGCCTCCCATGCAGAACAACCCTGACCTCAACTTCGTCCGGGCCATCCTAGGCCTGGAAGAGCCCGGCGTCCCGGCCGAGTGTGGCCTGCGGGTGAGCGAGTTCACCGAGGCGGCCTGGCGCTCGGCAGAGGCTGAGCAGCCGGTCTTGGTGCAGGAGATGTAATGCCGCGCCTGGCCATCCTCACCAGCGGTGGAGACTCTCCGGGCGTCAACGCGGCCATCGAGGCGGCGGTGCGGCACGCTTCCCAGCTCGGGCTGGAGATCCTGGGGGTTGAGCGGGGCTTCGCCGGGCTGGCCCAGGGCCACCTCGACCGCCTCACCCTCGCCCAGGTAGACGGTATCGGGGCCCGGGGCGGCACGGTGCTGGGGACGTCTCGCGACCGCACGGTTGGGGAAGCGGAAGGGCGGAGCCGGATTCTGCAGGTCATAAGCCGTGAGGGCATAGACGGCCTCATCGTGCTCGGAGGGGACGGGAGCATCCGGCACGGGGCCACGGCGCTGGCGGAGATGGGGGTGGCCTGTGTGGCCATCCCCTGCACCATAGACAATGACGTGCCGGGGACCGACCGTACCATCGGGTTCGACACCGCCTGCAACAAGGCCATCGCCCTGGCCGATGCCATCCGGGACACGGCTCAGGCCCTGCACGGGCGGATGTTCCTGCTGGAGACGCTGGGCGGCAGCACTGGGTTCATCGCTCTGGCCGTGGCCGAGGCCGTACATGCCGACCTGGTGCTGCTGCCGGAGTACCCGCTGGACCTCGACTGTGGTGCCAGGCGGATGCGGGCTGCCGTGGCCGAGCAGGGGTACGCACTGGCGGTAGCCTCTGAGGGCGCCGGTGACGTGGCCAGCATGGCCGGGTACCTGGCAGAGGCAGCCGGCCACCGGATGCGACTGACCTCCTTGGGCCATGCCCAGCGGGGAGGAGCGCCAACCTACCTGGACCGGTGGCTGGCACAGCGCTTCGCCGCGACGGCGGTGGAGCACCTGCAGCAGGGTGGCGGCGGTGGGGTGACCGTGTGCCGGGGATGTGAGGTGAGGATGGCCTCACTGGCGGAGGTGGTGGCGGGGCGGAAGCAGCCGGACCATGCCCTCTACCAGGCCCTGAATGGCCTGACCACCGCCCCATGACTATCTACCCATACAGGTAGGTGCCCTGGGTTCCGATAGTTGCGAGGGCCGCCTCTGGAGACGGCGGATCGCGCGATATAGGGGGGAAAGCACATGGCGAGCCGATCGGGGGGTCGGCGTTGTCCCAGGTGCGGGAGTCGGACGGCGCAGTTGGCGCGCACGTGCCTGCTTTGTGGTGCGCCGCTGCCCAAGAAGCGTAGCCTTTCTGGAGTAGCGATACTGATCGTGGCCTCCCTGGTGGCCAGCGCGTCACTGGAGGCGGTGCGGGGCGGGCCGATCCGGGCGGCGGGAGCAGAGGTGCATGTGCCGCCCACGGTGGGCAGGGTAGCGCTCCTGCCCAGCCCCACCGCTAGAACGGTTGTGGTGCGTCTCCCCTCTCGTACCACAGTAGTCCAGCCCACAACTCCGGCTCCCTCTCCGACCTCGCCGCCGGCGACCTCGACGGCGACTCCGCCGCCCAGCCCTACGCCGGCACCCGTGTTGCCCACGGACACGGCTACCGCCGCGCCCACGGCATTGGCGATGTACCAGGTCAGGGAGGGGGACTACCTGATAGGGGTGGCCCAGAAGCATGGCGTGGAACTGCAGACGCTGCTGGCGCTCAACCCCCAGATCAACTCCCAGACCACGCTCTACGTCGGGCAGAGCATCCAGGTCCCAGTGGCTCAGGCGGAGGTGACTGCGCCGACGGACACTCCAGAGCCGGCGGACACCCCGGAGCCGACTGCCCCACCGGAGCCCACCGAGACCCCGGCTCCCACCACCACACCAGAGCCCACCGCGACGCCGGCTCCGACGGACACACCGGAGCCGACCGCCACCCCGACCGAAACGGCTACGCCAGAGCCTACAGCTACCCCGGCCCCGACGGCAACGCCTACTCGGATCTGGTCCAACGAGCCGGGCTGCTACTTCCTGGTGAATCACGCTTCGGAGACGGCTACCGTCACGCTCTATAGCCTGCAGGTAAGCTGGCAGGAGAGCATCACTCTGGGGCCGGGGGGCGAGTGGAGCTACTGCTTGCTGCCTGGCCCGTATGGGTACTCGGTGAGCGTGTCGGGCGAGGCCTCAGCCCGCACCGGTACGTTCGAGATACTCGGCGGAGAGGAGGCAGAGTGGCCAATCTACTGACGCCGCAGGGGGCCATGCGGGCTGGGGCAGTTAGTGGCTGCGTTCACAATTTGACAACCAGGGAGGCGGGGTATAATAGTGACCGATGGGCCCAGGCAAGGTCGCCTCATTCCGGTAGTAGCCGGGCGCACAAGAGGGGGTATTGATGAACGAGCAGGGAAAGAGGGTGCTGATCCTAGGGGCCAGCTACGGCGGACTCTACTGCGCGAAGTTCCTACATGATCTGGTCCAGAAGAGCAGTGCTCCGAAGCCGAAGATCACGATAATTGACAGGAAGAACTACATTCTCTACACCGCGTTTCTTCCTGAGTTGGTGAGCAACCAGGTCAACCCGCTCACCATCGCCCCGTCGGTGCGACGCATCTTGGGCAAGCGCGACGTCGAGTTCGTCGAGGCTGAGATCCTCGACATTGACGTGGACAACAAGCGTGCCATCACCAGCCGGGGCACGTACGAGGGCGATGTGTTGGTGATCGCCCTGGGCGGGGTCACCAACTACTTCGGCAACGAGAACTTCGAGAAGTACGGCTATCCCTGCAAGTGGATGCCTGATGGCCTGGCGCTGCGCAACCACGTCATTGACTGCCTAGAGAAGGCCGACCGGTCCACCGACCTGGATGAGCGGCGACGGCTGCTGACCTTCGTGCAGGCGGGAGCCGGCGCCTGCGGCATGGAGGTCATGACCGAGCTTACCGAGTTCCTGCACAGGGTCTGCGGTAAGGCGTACAAGAACATCAACTTCTACCGCGACGTGCACATGATCCTGGCCGAGGGCTTGGGTCGGGTGCTGTCCTCGCTGGAGGAGCCGGTATCCCGGGCGGCCACCGAGAAGATGCGGCGCCGGGGCATTGACGTCCGCGTGAACACCTTCGTGACGGACGCCGGTCCGGGCTATGTGGACATCAAGTCGGGCGATCAGACGGAGCGCATCGAGACCGAGACGCTCATCTGGGTAGCCGGCGTCAAGGCCAACCCGCTGGTGGCGAGCCTTCCCCTAGAGCACGACCGGGCAGGGCGGATCATCGTAGACCGGCTGTTCCAGGTCCCCGGGAAGCCGGACGTCTACTCGGTGGGTGACTGCGCTCACTGCCCGGACGAGAACGGCCAGCCTCTGGCCACCACGGCCCAGGTGGCGGTGCAGCAGGGGCCGGCTCTGGCTCGCAACCTGATCGCGAGCTGGGAAGGCCGGGAGATGACGCCCTTCAAGTTCTGGTACCGGGGCGACCTGGTCAGCATCGGCAGCTTGGACGCCGTGTGCACCCCGTTCGGCTGGAACATCTTCGGCGCGACGGGCTGGCTGCTGTTCAAGTATGTCTACTTCAGCAAGCTGCCCACCTGGCAGAGCCGCCTGCGCGTGCTCTCTGACTGGATCCTCAACTACCTGCAGGGCCCGAGCATCGCTCGGCTCGAGTACGACGGAGTGGAGCAGAGGCAGCCCGTCCAACAGGGCTGATCTAGCTCCCGATTATGAGCAAGCGGGTGGCCTCGTCTGGGGCCACCCGCTTGCTTTACGCCCTGGGCCGGCGTCTGCTACAAACAAGTCTACGCCCCAAGGGGCACAGGCCGTCAGTTAGTCGCGCGGTGGCAGGGATCCTGCCACCGCCAGAACAGGGAGGCGCTAGGGTGGACGAGCAGAAGGACGTCTGGAAGGAGTTAGGCCGGCAATTCGAAGAGCTGGGGCGCACCCTGGCCTCCACGATCCGCTCGGCGGCGGAGAACGAGGAGAACCGCCGCCGCTTTGAGGAGATCGAGGTCTCGTTGCAGCGGATGGCCGAGGACGTGAGCCAGGCCGTCAACGAGGCGGCTGAGTCTCCTGAGGGGCAGCGGGTGCGTGCCCAAGTGGAACGCACGGCCGAGGCTGCCCGCCTGGCAGGCGAGCAGGCCCTAGAGGAGGCCCGACCTCACATAGTGGCTGCCCTACGGCGGCTCAACGAGGAACTGGAGCGGCTCTCGCAGCGGCTCAAGAGCCAGGAGTAACAAGGGCAGGCCACCGGCCTGGTTCGAAGAGGCCGGTGGTGCCTGCACACGAGAGTGGAGACGAGGACAGACATGTCAGCGGACAGGCAAACGGAGCACATCCTAGATACCGTCGTGAAGCTGCCGGTGAGGCTGAGGTACCTACTGTACCTGCCAGAGGGGTACGGAGACGACCCGGCCAAGCGCTGGCCCCTGGTCCTCTTCCTGCATGGCATGGGAGAGCGGGGAGACGACCTCGAGCTGGTCAAGAAGCACGGGATCCCCAAGATGGTGAAGGAAGGGGAGTCCTTCCCCTTCGTGGTCATCTCGCCCCAGTGCCCGGCCGACTCCTGGTGGACGGGCGAGTTGCCCGCGCTGCAAGCGCTGCTGGACCACGCCTTGCAGGAGTATGCTGTGGACCCAGATCGGGTGTACCTGACCGGGCTGAGCATGGGCGGGTATGGGACCTGGCACCTGGCGTCGGCGGCACCGCACCGCTTCGCGGCGGTGGCCCCGGTCTGCGGGGGTGGCCTGTCGTTCTTCGGCTTCCCGGAGAAGGTAACGGCCCTTAGGGAGGTGCCGGTGTGGGCCTTCCACGGCGAGAAGGACGAGGTGGTCCCCCTGGCCGAATCAGAGAAGCTGGTGCAGCAGCTGCAGGCAGTGGGCGGGGATGCGCGCCTGACAGTGTATCCGGAGTGCGGGCACAACTCCTGGGACGCAGCCTACTCCGACCCGGAGCTCTACCGCTGGTTCCTGTCGCACCGGCGCCGTGGGGGCGAGGCTAGCCCCGGTCAGTAGGCGCCCAGCTCGTGTAGACGATCATCGTCTATGCCGAAGTGATGGGCGATCTCGTGGCGGACCACTCGCTTGATGGTCTCGCGCATTTCGTGCCGGTTGCGGCAGCAGCGTTCGATGGGCCCCTGGTAGATGGTGATGGTGTCCGGGGGCACGAGGCCATAGTGGCTGGTGCGGCCGGAGAGGGGCACGCCGTGGTAGAAGCCCAGGAGCTGGTAGGGGGAGCGGACGCCGGCCATCCGTAGGGTGTGCCGGTCGGGCCACTCCTCCACCATCACGGCCACGTTATCCAGCCGCTCCCGGAACTCCTCGTCCAGCGAGTCTAGAGCCTCGGCCACAAGCTGACGGAAGGATTCTGTGTCCATAGCACCTGTATTGTACCAGGGCTGAGCCTGCGCCGACAGGCCGCAGAGAGCGCGGAGAGGCGAGAGGAAGGGGGGATGACCGGTATGTCACTGGAGCTTGATGGTAGCTACAAGGGCGCCAACCCTTCTGATCCCGCTCGCATCCACCAGCTGGGCCCGAACCGGTTCCGGGTCCACCCTTACAGCGAGGACGGCGACGGCAACTACAAGTTCGCCTTGAGCGTGCGGGTCATCAATCACGCCCCGGAGCCCCAGCCGCTGAGCCTGGAGGTGGACTGGGAGGACCTCCAGTACATGGGAGCGCGCCGGTTCTTCCACGTGGGTAGGGGCGATGACTGGCAGTTCCTGCCGGCAGAGGTCGAGGGCACCGTGGCGCGGGTGCGCTACGATGCACCCCCTGGTACCAGCTACGTAGGCCTATGCCCCTCCTACTTCCTGGGCGACTACGAGGTCTTCGCCGCTCGCCTGCCCCAGCTGGGCTATGAGCGAAGGGTGGCCGGCCACAGCGAGCAGGGGCGGGACATCGAGGCCTTCTCCCTCGGGCAGGGGCCAACCCCGGTGCTGGTCACCGGCCGCTTCCACCCCTACGAGACGGCCAGTTCCTTCTGCCTGGAAGGGCTCATGGAATGGCTGGCTTCCCCGGCGGGTCGGGAGCTACGGGAGCGCTTCACGTTCACCATCGTGCCCATGATGAACCCAGACGGGGTGAGCCTAGGCCTGTGCAAGCGCACCAGCCAGGGTGGGGTGGACCTGGAACACGAGGGGGCCTATGGCGGAGACTCTACCGCCCGGGCGCTGCTGGACCTCATGGAAGAGGTGGCGCCGGCCGGCTTCCTGGACATCCACGGCTGGATGCACTTCGATGAGGACGGTGCCTTCTACCTAGACAAAGGCCTGGTGGAGCGGTTCCAGCGGGAGCTGGAGTCCAGCCCCGTCTTTGCCGGCAACCGGCTCAAGACCATTGACGTCTCCGGCCAACCCTATCCCGGCTGGCCCCAGACCTACTGCGCCCGCCGCTACGGGGCGCACGCCCTGGAGGTCAGCTACCGGTGGCCGAGTCGCACGGTGGCTATGATGCGGGCCACCGGCGGCCCGACGCTGCTGGCCTTCTGCCGAGCGCTGGAGGCGGTTCGCTGAGGGGCGGGGGGTTGCCATAGAGACACAGAGGCACAGAGGGCCCTGGACCGAGGCGCGCCGGTGAGGCCCGTTCTGGTCATCCCGAGCGAAGCGAGGGATCTGTCTCTCTCGCAAGCCAGAGATTCCTCGCTTCGCTCGGAATGACATGGAGAGACAACCGGAATGACAACCATTAGGAGTGCGTGCCCCCACAGGCGCCGGGGGTGAGGGCTTGGAGGCGCGGTCTTTGCGTAGGCGCCTAGATGCCGTAAGAATCAGGTGAGCGCCGGTGGGGCCCCACGGCACGGCCGTGAGGCGCCAGTGCACACTGAGAGGTGAATCATGAGCCAGCCGATCGCCAAAGCCATCGTACCTGCCGCCGGCCTGGGCACCCGTATGTTGCCGGCCACCAAGTCGCAGCCCAAGGAGATGCTGCCGGTGGCCCGCAAGCCCGTCGTCCAGTACGTGGTGGAGGAACTCCAGGGGGCCGGGCTGGACCAGATCCTCATCATCACCGGGCGGCGTAAGCGGGCGATCGAGGATCACTTCGATCCTGATCCCTTCCTGCTCTCCACGCTGGAGCAGGCGGGCAACGAGCCCCTTTTGGCCGAGCTTACCAACATGCAGACCCGCTCCCGGTTCTTCTACACCAGCCAGAGCAGTCCCCGGGGCCTGGGGGATGCGATCGCCCTGGGGGCAGAGTTTGCCGATGGTCAGAACTGCGTGGTGGCACTGGGCGACTCACTCATCGCCGGCGACAACCCCTCGATACCGCTGCGGGATATGATGCAGGCCCACGTGGACC
>JBMNTK010000154.1:0-9934 GCA_050945695.1 Anaerolineae bacterium
ACACGGAAGAGCCCACCCCGGAAGCCACCCCAACCGAGACCAGCACGCCCACGCCGGAGCCCACTGACACGCCGTCGGCTCCGCCCCCGCCTACCGACACTCCGGCGCCACCTCCGCCCACCAACACTCCTGCCCCACCGCCGACTCCCACGCCCCTGCCCTTCCAGTTCACCGGACAGGTCCTGTGGGATGAGGCCAGCGCCAACTGCGCCGCCGCCAGCATCCGCAAGGACAGCATCATCACGGATACGGCCGGCAACCCGGTGGACGGCGTCTGCGTGTGCTACAGCATCGGTGGCTACTACAACTCGCCGCCCTCTGTGCCCAGCGGGGTGCCCGGCGTCTACGACCCCGGCCACTACGACATCTACCCCGTCCGGCCTCTCCCTGAGGACGTCCGGGTAGACGTGTACATCTGCGACTGCGCCACCGGCGCCCAGAACCCGAACTCGCAGGTGGTCTCGGTGGACTTCACCGCCAGCAACTGCGGTCCCGGTCAGGGTGGGCACCAGGCAGCCATCGTGAACTGGGTCAAGCACTGGTAGCAGGAAGTCCGACTCTCGGCCAGAGGCTACCGGTGCGCGCCGCTCTCGGCGTAATCCGAAAAGAAGGCACACTCGCGGCAGCGGTGCTAGTGACCGCTGCCGCGATTCGCGCCTTGGGGCTCGATGCCCAACCGCTATGGTGGGACGAAGGCTGGAGCGTCTACTTCGCCAGCCTGCCCGTGGCGGAGATGGCCGACGCCACCGCCTCCGACATCCACCCCCCTCTCTACTACCTGGTTCTCCACCTGTGGGCGAGCCTATTCGGGTTCACCCCCACCGCCCTCAGGGCGCTATCGGTGGTTGCCGGGTTGGCGACCGTCTGGGCCGGATGGCGCCTGGGCCGGCGACTTCTGGGTCCCACCGCCGGGCTGGTGACGGCGCTCCTCCTGGCCCTGTCTCCCCTCCAGGCCTTCTACTCTCAGGAAGTACGCATGTACCCCCTGGTCACGGCCCTGGGGGTGCTCTCCTGGTACGCGCTGCTGCGGAGTGAGGACGAGAGGGCCGCGGCGGCTTCGTCGTGGCGCGGTAGGGCCTGGCCGGCGGCCTACGTGGTCGTCACGGCCCTGGCGCTCTACACCGAGTACTACGCCGCCCTGCTGTGGCTCGGTCAGGCCGCCTATCTGCTCGTATCGCACCGTCGGGCACCGTTTGCCGCCCTGAGGTCCCGCCTAGCCCTGCTGGCCGGCCCCCCGCTGCTGTTCCTGCCTTGGCTGGTCATCGCCGTGCCCCGTCTCCTGGCGTACGTGTCCCAGAAGCAGGCCATTGAGGGCTACCGTGCCTTCGGCCCACTGGCGTTCGCCTGGGACCACCTATCGGCGTTCGCCGCTGGTCATACCCTCGCCGGTTGCCTGGCCCCGCTCAACATCGTCATCGCCGTCCTCTTCGCCGGGCTGGCAGTGATCGGCTCGCTAGCGGCACGGCGCCTAAGGGGTGCGGCCACAGCCCTGGCCGCGTACGGCCTACTGCCCCTGGCCCTGGGCTACGTGATCCACGTCTTGTTTCCCTTCACGCCCCCGTTCTACGAGCGGGTCATGCTTCCCTTCTCGCCGCCTTTCTATCTTGTCGTGGCTATGGGCTTGGTGCACCTGGTCCGCCCGGGACCGCGTTGGGCCGCTGCTCGGACGACCCTGGCCGCGGTCGCACTCATCTTGCCCTGCCTGAACCTCCTGCCGCTGTGGACTGCGCCTCGTAACCAGGGCAGCGACTACCGGCCGGTCTTCGATCTCATCCGGCGCGCCGGCTCGTCGGACGACGTGATCCTGTGCGTCCATCCCTGGCAGTACGGCTACGCGGTGGCCTACCTGCCACCGCGCCTCCGCCATCCAGTGCTCGTCCCCACTGATCGCTGGGCCGACCCCCCCACCCGCAAGGGCGAGCTGGCAGCGCTGCTGGATCGTAGCCGTGCCCTGTGGTTTCCCAGCCACGAGTCCCTGGGTCGCATCCTCGAGTCAGAGATCGCTGCCGACCTATGGAGCCTGGCCGCCCGGGCCCACGCCGGCTGGGTGGACGACGAGACGCTACTGCTCGCGTATGCGCCGGCCCGCAGTGACCTGGTGGCCGGGGCCTCGGCCGCCTTCCGCGACGGGCCCACGCTGTCCGCCTCCGGCTTCTCGCCCCAGGCTCAGGCCGG
The DNA here is from genome assembly GCA_050945695.1 of Anaerolineae bacterium. GTDB lineage: Bacteria > Chloroflexota > Anaerolineae > DRVO01 > DRVO01 > Ch71. Next base: position 2,176 of record JBMNTK010000154.1, read on the forward strand.
CGGCGGGACCGTCCTCGTGGACTTGCGCTGGCGGTCGGCGGAGCCTCTCACCGACCTGGAGGCCTCCCTGCGGCTGGTGGACGAGATGGGCCGAACCTGGGCCACCCATGACTTCACCCCCGAGGCACCTTCCGAGCGGCTGGCGCTCCTGGTGCCCTGGGGCACCCCGGCCGTACCCCTGCGCCTCACCCTGACCCTCTCTCGCGATGGGGCCGAGCTGGAGCCCGAGACGGGGCTGGCCGGCCAGCGCTCCCTCGACCTGGGCAGGGTCGAGCTCCTGCCTGCGACGGAACCATTGCCGTCCCTCGCCGACCTAGGGATCGCCCCCTTTGGCGCTCGGTCCGATGTCGGCATGGCCTTGCTGGGCTGGGAGCTTGGGGCGAGGGCCGCCACGCAGGGCGAGGAGCTGCTGGTCACCCTGTGGTGGGCCACCAGTGAGCCCCTGGCCAAGGAGCCCATCGTGTTCATTCAGGCCTTGGCTCCCGATGGGCGGGTGATTGCCGCCACCGAACAGAGGATCACCCGCGGGCTCTGGCCCCCCACCAGCTGGTCCGCCGGCCTTCCCGTGCGTGATCCACAGTCGCTCTTGCTGCCGGCCGATGCCCCGGCCGGGCAGGCCACGCTCGTAGCAGGCCTCCTCGATCCGGACACTCGGGAACGCCTCACCCTAGGCTCCTCGGACCTGGTCACGCTGGGGCCGGTGCAGGTCCTGGAAGCCAAGCGCGACTTCAGCCTCCCGGAAGTGGTCCAGACCGCCTCGGTGCCCTTCGGCGACCTTGCCACGCTGGTGGGCTACGAGCTGGGCGGCTGCTCGGACCTAGACCGCGACTGCCTGGCGGGGCTCGGGGCGCTGGAGGTTAGGCTCGTCTGGCGCGCCCAGGCCACCACGGGCACCCGGTACCGCTCCTTCGTCCACCTCATCTGTGACGGCGAGATTCTGGCCCAATCGGACCAGGAGCCGGACGGCAGCCTCACGACAGCGTGGCTGCCCGGGCAGTACGTGGATGACCGTCACACGATCGTGCTGCCGAACCTGGACGCCTGCTCCGGCTCGCTGAGCCTGCAGGTGGGGCTGTACGACCCGGCCACCAGCCTCAGGCTGGCCCCGCAGTCCGGCGACCAGGAGGACGGCAAGCTCATCCTCATACAAGCACAGGACCGGTGAGCGACATCTCACCGGTCCTGTGCTTGTTGACTTGTCCGCAGAGAGCCGCTGCTACCCTAGTTCCAGGCCCCGCTCGTAGGTCTCGTCGCCGAACACCTCGCCCATCGGCTTCCGGGCCCGGGCAGCCGGCCGGTCGCCCTTCGGCACCCCGATGGGGGTGATTGCCACCACCTTCACGTCCTCGGGCGCGCCAATCAGCTCCTTGACCTTGTCCTCGTTGAAGGCGCCGATCCAGCAGGTGCCATACCCGAAGCTGGTGGCCGAGATGACCAGGTTCTGCAGGGCGATGGCCACGTCCACGGCATACCACTTCGGGCTGACCGAGGGGATCCCGAGGGCAACCACCAGCGCCGCTGCGTCTGCCAGCCACATCTGCCCGTTGCAGGCCTGAGCGAGCGCCTGACGGCGGGCGGGGTCGCGGATCACCACGAACCGCCAGGGCTGACGGTTGGCCGCTGAGGGGGCCTGGCGAGCCGCCTCCAGGATGCGGGCCAAGGTGGCATCGTCAATGGGTTCGGGGGCATAGGAGCGCACACTGCGCCGCCCCAGCAGTACTTCCTCTACCACTTCATGAGCCGGCTGGCACATTGTAGTCTCCTTTGTCTCATGTCGGTGAGCGACGTGCCCAGGTGCCGTGCCCCAGGCACCGAGGATGCCTCAGTCCACCCAGCAGCGCGTAGGCTCCTGGTTGTTCTTGCTGCACAGGTTGCACGATATGCACGTAGCCTTCACCGACTCCCCTCGGGCCAGCTTCAGGGGCAGGTCGGGCTCCCGAATGAGCGGACGCGACAGGCTGATCAGGTCAGCGGCCCCCTCGTCCAGGACCCGCTGCATCACTGCGGCCGAGCGGAAGCCACCCACCAATGCCACCGGCAGCTTCGTCAGGGGCCTCGCCCGGCGGGCCCAGGGCAGGAAGTACGCCTCGTCCTCGGGATGGCGGATCCTCTCCCGGGAGTTGCCGGCCCCGGCTCCACCGCTGATCTCCACCAGGTCCAGGCCCATCTCCTCCAGCATCCCCACCACGGCCAGCCCATCCTCGAGCGGCATCCCGCCCTCGATGAAGTCCGCCAGGCCGAGCTTAGTCAGCACCGGGTATCCTGGCCCAACTTGCTCGCGCACGGCCCGCACCACCTCTCGGAAGAACCGCGCCCGGTTCTCCAGGCTGCCACCCCACTCGTCATCCCGACGGTTGGCGTGGGGCGACAGGAACTGGCCGATCAAGTACCCGTGGGCAGCGTGGATCTGTACGGCGTCGAAGCCGGCCTCCTTGACCCGACGTGCCGCCTGGGCGTAGGCGTCGATCAGACCGGGGATCTCGTCCGCGTCCAGGCCCCGGGCCACCGGCGTCCATTCCGACTCGGGGAGAGCACTGGGCGCCAGCGGCTGCTGGCCCAAGATCTCTGGCCTGCCCTGTCGGCCGGAGTGGTTGATCTGCACCGCGATCCGACCGCCCTCCGCGTGCACGGCCTGGGCGATGCGGGCGAAGGCTGGGATCTGGTCATCCCGCCACAGGCCCGCCATCCCCCGGCTGGCCTTGCCGTCTGGCCGGAGGAAGGTGTGCCCCAACACGATCAGGCCCACACCGCCCCGGGCCAGGGTGCCCATCATGTCGGCCAGTTCAGGGAGGGGTGTGCCGTCGGGCTCCGAGAGGCGCTCAGCCGTTGCCGAGCGCATGATGCGATTGCGCAGCTCCATGCCGGCTACCGAGACCGGCTCCAGCAGTCGAACCATTCGATCCCCCTATGCCGCTGGGTTCACCATGATCTTCATACGGCCAGAGATGCGGCCGGGATCCGCGATGGCGGCGACCGCCTCCTCCAGGCCGATGCGGTGCGAGATGAGCGGTTTCACTTGCACTACACCGTTAGTCAACAGGTCGCGGGCGTAGTAGAAGGTGTAGCGAAGCGCGAAGCTGCCATAGATCTCGAGATCCTGCTGGTAGACATCGAAGGGCGACACCGGGATGGTGGCCTCCTTCGGGGCCACACCAAAGAACATGATCTTGCCCGTAGGCATAACGTACTGGAAGGTGGATTCGATCACCTTTGGCACACCGGTTGCATCTACTACCAAGTCGAACCCGAGGGGGGCCACCTGCCTGAGCTTGGCGTCTTGGTCGGGCCCGGCGAGAACAGTGTGGCGGGCACCCAACTGCCGCGCCAGCTCCAGCCGTCGCTCCTCCAAGTCCACCACTGTCACTGCGCTCGTCCCGCCCCGAGCCAGGAGTTGGGTGTGCAGCAGACCAATAGGCCCGGCGCCAAACACCAGTGCCTGATCACCCGACCGGGGGTTGAGGCGCCGCATGCCGAACACAACACACGAGATCGGCTCGATGAAGGCGCCTTCCTCGAAGCTCAAGGAGTCGTCTATCCGGTAGAGGTTAGCGGCGGGTACCGCCACGTACTCGGCCAGGCCTCCCAGACGCGTCACCCCGATCCCGTTCCAGTTGAGGCAGTGGTTTCCCCGATCCGTCTTGCAGAAGAAGCACTCGTGACAGAAGACGCTCGGGTCTACTGCCACTCTCGCGCCCACCTCCCAGCCTGTCACCCCTGGGCCCACTTCCGCCACCGTGCCGGCAAACTCATGGCCAGGTACAATGGGATACGAGGACAGGAACTCGCCATGGTAGATGTGGGTGTCCGTCCCGCACAGGCCCGCTGCCTCCACCTTGACCGTGACTTCGCCCGGTCCCGGGGTTGGGTAGGGCACATCCCGAACCGACATCTCGCCTACGCGTTCTATCACCAGTGCTCTCACAGAATCCCTCCCACGCAGATCACAGCGCCATTTCAGGATAGCACACGGCAATTGCCCCGGCTAGGGAAAGCCGACTGCCGCAACCAGCGTTACGAACGGTTGCCCAGGCTAGTGGCCCAACCTACAATGGCCTATATCCGCATATCTGCCCACAGGGGCGTGAACGCATGAGCCCAAGTTACATCTGGCAAGCTCTCAAGCGCAGGGCCTGGCTGCTGGCATTGACACTGTTAGTAGGGGCCGCTATCGCGCTTTGGTATACTCTGGCCCAGCCGCCTCGCTACCGCACCGAAGCCACCGTCTCCATCGTCAGCACCAATCCGGGCGCCGATCCGCAGGTAGCGGTGGAACTGGCCGATGCTTTGGCCCCCACTCTGGTGGCCTACATGAGCACCCAAACCTTCGCCGGCGAGGTGATCCTCCGGTCGGAGCTGAGCATGACGCCGGCCGATCTGCTGCGCGGGGTGGAGGTCTGGCACGTCCCCGATACCCACCTTCTGCGCATCCGAGCCGCCTCCCAGTACCCTCAGCAGGCGGAGAGGATCGCCAACGGGGTCGCCGAGACCCTGATTGCCCTCACCAGCCAGGGGCTCGAGTCCACGGGCGTCCAGCCGGCCTACTCCCAGGAGCTGGCCGAGCTGGCAGCCGGCACTCGTGAGGAGCTCAACTACTACTCCGGTCTGGCCGAGGAGCTCAAGGTCCGCCTGGCCGAGTACCGATCGCAGCCGCCCTCCCAGGACCGCGACGAAGGCATAGCGAGCCTCTCGCAGCAGCTGCTGGGCGTACAGGAGACAGTCAACTCGCTCCGGCAGTGGTTGCTTCAGCTGGATGGCTCTGGTGCCGCCACTTCCCCCTACACCGTCTCCGTGCTCGACCCGGCGGTCGTCCCGGTAGCGCCCGTGCCCCGTCCTTTCGTCACCAACCTCCTCATGGGCCTGGCTGCCTCGGTGATAGTGGGGCTGGCGCTTGCCCTGGTGCCGGAGTCGCTGGACTACACCGTGGCCACACCGGAGGAGCTGGAGGACACGCTGGGGCTCACGGTCCTTGGTGCCGTGGCCCGCATTGGCGGCCAGGACACCGAGGATGACCCTATCGAGAGGCTGGTGGCCCGCAACTACCCGCGATCACCCATCGCGGAGGCCTTCCGTACCCTTCGTACCAATATCCGCTTCGCTCGTCCGGACATGCGTCGGGGCAGCCTGCTCATCACCAGCGCGCAGCCGGGCGAGGGTAAGAGCCTGGTGGCCTCCAACCTGGCGGTTGCTGTGGCCCAGGAGGGCCGCACCGCCATCATCATTGACGCTGACCTGCGCCGGCCTAGCCTGCACCGCTTCTTTGGCCTGCCCAACCGCGTTGGCTTCACCAGCCTCATCATGGATGAGGACCTGACCCCGGAGGACGCCCTCCACGACACTGATGTGCCAGGGCTGCGGGTCATCACCAGTGGGCCACTACCACCTAACCCGTTGGATATGCTAGCCTCTCAGCGGGCGCAGGACCTTCTCACTACCATCAAGGGCATGTGCGACGTCTTGATCCTGGACAGCCCGCCGGTGCTCTCTGTCACTGACGCGCTGCTGCTGGCCACGCACGCCGACGCCGCCCTGCTCGTAACCGCCGCCCGCATGACCAGGCGAGACCTGGTCGTCAAAGCCCACGAGACGCTGCGCCGTAGCGCCGTGGATATCATCGGTTCCGTCCTGAACAAGGTGCGCCAGTCTGACCTCGGCTACTACTACTCTCACTACTACTATGGCTACTACTACGGCACACCCGGAGAAGTACCGGAGGAGATCCCGGTAGTTGGTCGTATGCATGAGCCTGGGAAGGCGGCCCATACCTCATGACCGATTTCGACTCGATGGACTACATCCACTGCCCGTACCTGGGCAAGTCGGATGACCGGAACTCGTTCTACCATCAGGCAACCAGGCGACATCGCTGCTATCGCTGGGAGCAACCGCTCCCCGTCCGCCGACAGGACCAGGAGCAGTACTGCCTGTCCTCGCTGCACGTGTCTTGCCCCAGGATGACGGACGCATCGGCGCTCCCCGTTCCCACCGACCGCACCCGGCGCCGTCGCCGCCGGTCGCTGCGGATCCTGGGGATGCCGGCGCAGCGGTTCTTCGCCTATGTCGTGCCCATGGTGCTGCTGTTTGTGGCCGCTGTGGCCGCCGCTGCTATTCTGGTCCGCGACATGGCTGCGCCCCCGCTGCCGACCGCGCTGGCCGCTGCCGATGACCAGGGCACTGCCACCGCCACGGCCACGCCTACCCCCTTCCCGACGTGGACGGCCACCCCACCACCCGCCAGCGCCGGCAGCCAGCAGAACACGACGGCACCTACACCGATGCCGCCCACACCGACCCCGGTCTTCTATCCGACTCCCATCTTGACGCCGCCCGGCCCGGTGACCGGCGCCGGGACGCCGGTGTTCGTCCCCCCTACTCCGTTCCCTACACCGACCCGCGCCGTCGCCGACACCACCTTCCAGTCGCCGCTGTTCGACTCGCCCGTGAACCCGCCTGGCGGCGGAGTCGTCCAAGCGACGCCGATCCTGGCCACCCCGCCACCGCCGGGGACTTCAGCGGCAGGCACAGCCCCGCAGACTCCGCCCGACGGCTCCGAGGGCACCCCGGAGGCGCCCGGCGAGCTTCCTCCGCACAGCCGCTTCGTGCTGATGGGCCAACCGGTGAAGACGCTGCTGCCCAGTGGGGTAGACGTGTGCGCCAAGGTGTTCGGGCGCGTCTTCAACCAGGACGGCATCAACATCACTCGTCAGGTGGCCGTGGCCGTGGACTGGTGGCCCGACAACCGCCTGATGGTGGGCGAAGAGGGTTGGCCACCCATCAATCCCGATGGGACCTACGAGTTCTGCCTGACCCGCGGGCAGTTCAATCTGTCCGTCGTCGCTCCCAAGACCACGTCTGACCAAGTCTGGATCGACCTGGACGAGCCTGAGTTCACCGGGCAGGTAGTGCTCGAAGTGAACTTCCAGTTGGTGAAGTAGAGCTATGGCCCAGAGAGACTCCCGCTACTGTCCATACCTGGGGCTTCCGCAGGACCATAACTCGTTCTTCGTCTATGCCACGCCCATTCACCGCTGTCACCGGACCGGTGACCCGCTGCCCATCCACCCGGACGACCAAGAGGCATACTGCCTGTCGCCCAACCACACCCGCTGCCCCCGCTTCCGCGACCCTAGCGTCAAGCTGGCACCGCCGACCTCCAAGGGCAAGGTTCCGGAGGTCTATGAACGGTACGGGTGGGAAGCAACGGCGGGCAAAGAGGAGAACAAGCACACCTGGGTCCGGCTGGCGGCCATCGCTCTGGCCCTGGTCACCGTGTTGTCCGCCGTGATCATCGTGTTCACCAACCAGGCTCGCATCCAGCGGGCCCTGAGCTCCGCCTGGCAGCCCCCTCAGAATCCGGGAGGGCCAGCCGTAGCAACCGGGGGCACGCAGTTGGCAGTGGTGGAGGTGCCCGGCGATGCCACTCCCACGCCAACACCTTTTGCTACCTGGACGCCCACGCCCACGCTGACACCGACACCGACCGATACGCCGCCGGCCACGCCCACGTTCACCGTGACGCCCACGCCCACGGAGACGCCCACCGTCACGCCCACGGCCACGAACACGCCTGAGCCCAGCCCTACGCCCACGCCCAAGCCGCAGTACGTGCCGCGCGGCCCCATCCGCTACGAGCCCAACTGCGAGCGTACCGCCCTACAGGGCTTCATCTACGACGCCTACGGCAATCTCGTCTCGGGCCAGACGGTGAAGCTGTGGAATGACTATGGGTTCGAGAACGTGACCAGTTCGGAAGCGGCCGGGC
>JBMNTK010000155.1:0-9791 GCA_050945695.1 Anaerolineae bacterium
CATCCTTCCTCCATCGTGGGCAGCATCGGGGTCATCAGCCAGGTGATCCTGCTCGAGGAGCTCCTGGACGATCTAGGAGTGGACATCGAGACCATCAAGAGCGGTGACGCCAAGGACATGGGAAGCCCAGTCCGGCCCCTCACCGAAGAGGAACGCGCCTTCCTGCAGGCCATCGTGGACCAGTCCTACCAGTTGTTCGTAGACGTGATCGTCGAGAGCCGGGGCCTTTCGCGCGAAGAAGTCCTGGCCGTAGCCGACGGGCGGGTCCTGAGTGGCCAGGATGCCCTGGAGCTGGGGCTGGTGGACGAGCTGGGGGGCTTACGGGAGGCAGTGCTGGCGGCGGGGGAACTAGCCGGGATTTCCGGCGAGCCGGAGGTGGTGAGCATTGGCCAGCCGCCCTCGTTCCTGGAGATCCTGCTTTCGGCCCTCTGGGAGGGCAACCCGCTCGAGGCATTGAGGCCTGACCGCGGCCCCAGCCTGGAGTATCGCGCTCTGCGCTGAGCCTACTTGCGCCCTCGAAGGGTGGCGCGGGCCTGCTTGCGCAGCGCATCTAGCTGGTTGAGGGCCTCGATCGGGCTCATCGCTTCCACCGGCAGTTGGGCCAGCTCCCGAACCAGGGAATCCGACGCCGATGAGAACAGGCCCAACTGCCGGGCACTCGGCGTGATGGGAGGGGGAGCAGTGGGCCCCTGCCTCTGGGACTCCAGGTAGTCCAGCACCTCCGCGGCGCGCTCCAGCACCGGCAGGGGAACACCGGCCAGCCTGGCCACGTGGATACCGTAGGAGCGGTCGGCGCCACCGCGTACGATGCGGTGGAGGAAGACGACCCCGTCGCTTTCCTCCGCCACGGCCACGTTGTAGTTGCGTACTCGGGGCAGGTACTGCTCCAGGTCGGTGAGCTCGTGGTAGTGGGTGGCGAAGAGGGTCCGGCAGCCCAGCCCGGCCGAGCTATGCAGGTGCTCGACGACGGCCCGGGCGATGGCCATGCCATCGTAGGTGCTGGTGCCCCGTCCCACCTCGTCCAGGACCACCAGGCTGCGGGGAGTGGCCTGCCGGAGGATGTTGGCTACCTCCACCATCTCCACCATGAAGGTGCTCTGCCCGGCTGCTAGCTCATCCTGGGCCCCGATGCGGGTGAAGATGCGGTCCACCCAGCCGATGCGCGCCTCCGCCGCCGGCACGAAGCTGCCGGCCTGCGCCATGAGCACGATCAGGGCCACCTGGCGCAGGTAGGTGGACTTCCCGGCCATGTTGGGGCCGGTGATGACCAGGATGGCCTCCTCGCTGTTGCTCAGGGCGGTGTCGTTAGGTACGAAGCTGCGGCGCTCCCGCGCGAGGTGCTGCTCCACCACCGGATGCCGCCCCTCGCGTATCTCGATACGGTCAGAGTCATCCACCTGAGGCCGGCAGTAGGAACGCGTTCGCGCCACCTCGGCCAGGGCCGTGAGGACATCCAGCACAGCCAGGGCCCGCGAGGAGGTCAGCAGGCGGGAGGCATGACCCTCCAGCCGCCGGACGAGATCGGCCCACAGCTCGCGCTCCAGAGCCAGGCGGCGGTCCTGAGCCCCGTAGATGTCGGCCTCCAGGGCTTTGAGTTCCTCGGTGAAGAAGCGCTCGGCGTTGACCAGCGTCTGCTTGCGGACGTACTCCTCGGGCACGCGGTCGGCCTGGGCGCGGGGCACCTCCAGGTAGTAGCCGAAGACGTTGTTGTGGCCGACGCGCAGTCCCTTCAGCCCCGTGCGTTCCCGTTCGCGTTCCTCCAGCTCGGCCAGGATACGCCGGGCGTTGGTCGCCCGCTCCACCACACGGTCCAGCCCGGCGTCGTAGCCCTTCCGGATGATGCCGGGGCTATTGAGGGTGGCCGGGGCATCCGGGGGCACGGCGGCCTCGATCGCGTCGGCCACGTCGGCGCAGTCGTCCAGTCCGTCGGCGGCTTCCTTAGCTTCACCGGCCAGCCGCAGCTCCGGGGAAGCCAAGACGGCCCGGAGTGCCGTCATCTGCCGGCACGCCTCGGCGATGGCCAGGGCCCGGCGGGGGTTGAGGGTGCCTTGGGCCAGGCGGGCCGCCAGCCTCTCCAGGTCCGGCATCTGACGCAAGGCCTCTCGGGCGCGGGCGCGAGGGATGTCAGCCTCGAAGAAGCACTGCACTCCGTCCAGCCGGTGCGCGATCTGGTCGGGGCGGGTGAGGGGGCTCAGCAGGCGCCTGCGCAGGAGCCGGGCGCCCATGGGAGTAGTCGTCTGTCCCAGCACCCCCAGCAGTGAGCCCTCCACGCTCCTGGAGCGCCCTGCCTCGGTCAGCTCCAGGGTGCGCTGGGCGGCAGCGTCCAGGTGCATGTGCTCGGTATCGGTGACGAAGCGCAGGGCATCCAGGGTGCGGCAGGCCTCTGGCTGCGTCTGCGACAAGTAGAGGAGACAGAGGCCAACGGCGCGGGCCGCGGCCGGCCGGCCCTCCAGGCCGAACGGGGCCAGGGTCGCCGCCCCGAAGTGAGCGAGGATGGCTTCCTCTGCCCGCTCCATGGTGCATCGCCAGGGCTCGACCGATGACGCAGGAATGGCTAGGGCCTCGGCTGCCGCCAGGGCGTAGGTGTCGCCCTCAAGGAGCACGCATTCCGCCGGCTGCAGCCGGGCCAGCGCGTCGCGCAGGGCGGGGCCGTCATCGGCAATGAGGGCCTCGACCAGGAACTCCCCGGTGCTGATGTCGGCGTAGGCCAGGCCCACTTGATCGCCGTCGCGCACGATCGCGGCGAGGTAGTTGTTGCTGCGCGGGGAGAGCAGGTCCTCTTCCGTGATGGTTCCGGGAGTGACGACCCGCACTACCTGACGCTGCATGAGCGCACCGTCGCCGTCAGCGGACTGCTCGGCGATGGCGATCTTGTGGCCAGCTCGCAGCAGTTTGGCGATGTAGGTATCGGCCGAATGGTAGGGCACGCCGGCCAGAGGCACGCGGGTGTCCTTCCCCACCGGCCGGGAGGTGAGGACGATGTCGCACACCCGGGCCACGACTTCGGCGTCCTCGTCGAAGGTCTCGTAGAAATCGCCTAGGCGGAAGAAGAGGATAGCGTCCGGGTATTGGCGCTTGAGGTCCAGATACTGCTGGCGCATCGGGGTGGTCATGAGGAGGATTGTAGGAGGGCGCCTGCGGGCCCGCAACCAATCGCAGCGTGACTTCCCGGGCCGCATTTCGCCACCACAAGGGCTTGTTCGGAGGGTAACAAGGGTCATTTGCGCCGAAGGGGGGCCGATTGTATCATGCCGGCGCCCACGCTGACCGTGTCGTAGCAGATGCGGCCAATCTCACTGCCGGAGACAGCAGATGCTGGAAGCTTTCTTTGAGCCCCGTTCCATTGCCGTGATCGGTGCTTCCCGTGAAGAGGGGAAGCTTGGCCGTGCGGTGTTGCAGTCGCTCATAGAGTCGGGTTTCCCTGGCCAGATTTACCCCATAAACCCCAAGGCGGACGAGCTCCTAGGCCTTAAGGCCTACCCTTCCGTGCTCGAGTGCCCGGGAGAGGTGGACCTAGCGGTGGTCCTCATCCCGGGCCGTTTTGTGCCTGACGTCATGCGTCAGTGCGGCGAGAAGGGTGTCAAGGGCGTCATCGTCATCTCTGCCGGCTTCCGCGAGGTGGGGGCCGAGGGGATGCGCCTGGAGCAGGAAGTAGTCGAAGTGGCGCGCCAGTATGGCATTCGCATGGTCGGCCCCAACTGCCTGGGGTACCTGGACACGATCACGCCATTCAACGCTTCCTTTGCTCCCCTGATGCCCGATCCCGGCCCTATCGCCTTCATGTCCCAGTCGGGCGCTATTGCCTCGTCCATTCTGGACGTGGCCAAGCTGCGGGGTCTGGGTATGTCCCGGTTCGTGAGCCTGGGCAACAAAGCCGATCTGAACGAGACGGACTTCCTCTCTGCGTGGGGCGAGGACGATGACACTAGCGTCATCATGGCCTATCTTGAGGACATCAAGGACGGCCAGACCTTCATGGAGACCGCCCGTCGCGTCACCAAGACCAAGCCCGTGATCTCCATCAAGTCCGGCAGCACCACCGCCGGCACTCGGGCGGTGTCCTCGCACACCGGCGCCCTGGCGGGGTCTGAAGCGGCGTACAACGCGGCTTTCCGCCAGGTGGGTGTCATTCGTGCCCACACCATCGAGGACCTCTTCGACTTCTCCGAGGCCTTCGCCCGCCAGCCCCTCATTCGGGATGACGGCGTGTGCATCATCACTAACGCCGGTGGCCCAGGCGTGATGGCAGCCGATGCAGTCGAGCACGCCGGGCTCAAGCTGGCCGCGCTGGCGCCGGAGACGATGGCGCGCCTGAAGGAGAACCTGCCGTCCGCCGCCAGCGTCCTCAACCCGGTGGACGTGCTGGGCGATGCCCCGGCCGACCGGTACGCAATGGCCCTGAAGACGGTCCTGGAGGACCCGAACGTGAACGCGGTGGTGGTCATCCTCACCCCGCAGCTGGTCACCCAGCCGCTGGAGACCGCCAAGGCCGTAGCTGAGATCGCCAAGGGATCGAAGACCCCGATCTTCTCCTGCTTCATCGGCGGCGAACTGACGGCGAAAGCGTCCGCTCTCCTCACAGCCGAGGGTGTTCCCGCCTACCCTGAGCCCGAGCGCGCCATTCGCTCCGTCCGGGCCATGCTGGACCAGCGCCGCTGGCTGGAGAGACCGCCCTTCGCGCCTCCCACCTTCGACATTGATCGCGCCAAGATCGAGAGAGTGTTCGAAGTGGCCCGGAAGGATGGGCGCCTCCAGATCGGCGATGCCGAAGCTCGGGAAGTGATGGAGGCCATCGGCCTCAGGGTCCCGCGCTCCGAGCTGGCCCGCGACCCGGAAGAGGCTGTTCGCTTCGCGGAGAGCATCGGCTTCCCGGTGGTGATGAAGATCGCCTCGCCCGATATCCTGCACAAGTCTGACATCGGCGGGGTGAAGGTCGGCATCCAGACGGCGGCCGATGTCCGCGATGCCTTCGATCTGATCGTGTACCGGGCTCGCCGCCATGCGCCCGACGCGGAGATCTGGGGCTGCCAGGTGCAGCAGATGGTGCGCGGTGGCCGCGAGGTCATCCTGGGCATGAACCGGGATCCCCAGTTCGGGCCCCTGATGATGTTCGGCCTGGGCGGCATCTACGTCGAAGCGCTCCGGGACGTGGTCTTCCGGGTGGCGCCCATGGACGAGCTGGAAGTGCGGGAGATGGTGCACGAGATTCGTGCCATCAAGCTCCTCCAGGGCGTTCGCGGGGAGCCGCCTGCCGATATAGACTCGGTGGTAGACGCGCTGCTGCGTCTGTCCTACCTGGTGACCGAGTATCCGGAGATCGTTGAGCTGGACATCAACCCGCTGGTCGTGTATGAGACTGGTACGGGCGCTATTGGATTGGACATGCGTTTGGTATTAGCCGGTTGATTGGAGTAGGCGAGTTCCCACTGGGGAGGCCGACATGACAAGTTTGTACATCGGTTCCACCGAGCCTTTCTGTGGCAAGAGCGCTCTGGCCCTCGGTATTGGCCTGAACGCCAGGGAGCGGGGCTGGGGGGTGGGCTACATGAAGCCCGTCAGCCTGCTGCTGGAGGGAGCGAGGTCAGCAGCGATAGACCAAGACGCTAGCTTCGCCAGCCAGCTCTTTGACCTGCAGGAGAGCCTGAGCCTCATCGCACCGGTGACGTTGAGCCGGGCGGATCTGGACCGGATCCTGGAAGGCGAGCTGGAGACTGATTACCAGCAGTTGCTGACCGACGCCTACAACCGTTTTGCGCCGGGCAAGCAACTGATGCTGGCCGAAGGCGGTGCCAACCTGCGCGAGGGGCACACCATCGGGCTACCGGCCCAGGTGGTCGTCAAGCTTCTCAATGCGCGGGCTGTGGTCGTGGTACCGCACAATGAGGCGGGTGTCATCACCGATGACGCCTTGGCTGCCCAGGCCGCCCTGGGGGAGGCGATGCTCGGAGTGCTCATCAACCGGGTGCCGCGCTACCGCATGCGCTTCGTGGAGGAGAACGTTCGCCCCTTCCTGGAGAAGCAGGGAGTCAAGGTCTACGGGGTCATCCCCGAGGAGCGTGTCCTCCAGGCGGTCAGTGTGCGGGAGATCGCCGAGCGGTTGGACGGCGAGATCCTGTGCGCCGAGGAAGCCGCAGACGAGCTGGTGGAGAACCTCATGGTGGGAGCGATGAGCGTGGACAGCGCGCTCAGCTACTTCCGCCGGTTGCCCAACAAGGCCGTGATCACCGGTGGTGACCGGCCGGACGTGCAGTTGGCGGCCCTGGAGACCTCTACCAAGGCGGTGATCCTTACCGGCAACCTGCAGCCGAGCCCCCTCATCGTGAGCCGGGCAGCAGAGATCGGCGTCCCTATGATCCTGGTCAAGCAAGACACACTCAGCACGGTGGAGGCGATCAGCAGCTTCTTTGGTCGCACTCGCCTGCATCAACCCAGGAAGCTGGAGCGGTTCCGTGAACTCATGGCCGAGCGTGTGGACCTCGAAAGCCTCTACGCTGACCTGGGAGTAGGGTGACACCAGTTAGGAGGCTTTACATGACCACCATCGAGGAAATCGTCGCAAGAGAGGTTCTCGACTCGCGAGGTAACCCGACGGTCGAGGTAGATGTCTACCTGAGCGGGGGGACGGTAGGACGCGCAGCCGTGCCCTCGGGCGCCTCGACGGGCGAGCATGAGGCCGTCGAGCTAAGAGACGGTGGTGAGCGCTACGGCGGCAAGGGCGTGCAGACCGCCGTTCAGAACGTGAACGAGACCATCGCGGACCAGCTGGTGGGATGGGATGCCACCGACCAGGTGGGGATTGACCAGCTCATGATCGGGCTGGACGGCACCCCCAACAAGGGTCGGCTGGGCGCCAACGCCATCCTGGCCGTGTCCCTGGCCGTCGCTAAGGCGGCCGCGGAGGCCGTAGATCTGCCTCTGTTCCGGTATATCGGCGGCGTCAACGCCCACGTGCTGCCGGTGCCGATGATGAACATCCTCAACGGCGGCAAGCATGCGGTCAACAGCACCGACCTGCAGGAGTTCATGATCATGCCGGTGGGTGCGCCTTCCTTCGCCGAGGCGCTGCGCTGGTGTGCCGAGATCTACCAGAGCCTGAAGAAGGTGCTGGGTGGTCGCGGCTACTCCACCAACGTGGGCGATGAGGGCGGGTTTGCCCCTTCGCTGGGCTCCAACGAGGAGGCCATCGAGGTCATCCTGGAAGCCTGCCAGAAGGCCGGCTACACCCCAGGCAACGACATCTTCGTGGCCCTGGACCCGGCGGCAAGCGAGCTCTACCAGGACGGCACGTACAACCTGGCCAAGGAAGGGCGGCGCCTGAGCGGCGAGGAGATGGTCGGCTTCTATGAGGACTGGGTCAACAAGTACCCGATCATCTCCATCGAGGACGGACTGGCCGAGGACGACTGGGAGTCCTGGCAGCTGCTGCGCCAGCGGATCGGCGACCGCGTGCAGCTGGTAGGTGATGACCTCCTGGTCACCAACGTGGAACGGGTTCGCCGGGCCATCGAACTCCAGGCCTGCAACTCCCTGCTGTGCAAGGTCAACCAGATCGGCTCGCTCACCGAAGCCATCGACTCGGTGACTATGGCTCAGCGGGCCGGATGGACGGCGGTCGTCTCCCACCGCAGCGGAGAGACCGAGGACGTGACCATTGCGGACCTGGTCGTGGGCCTGAACGCCGGTCAGATCAAGACCGGAGCCCCGGCTCGTACCGACCGCGTCGCCAAGTACAACCAGCTCCTGCGGATCGAGGAGCAGCTGGGCGACACGGCCAAGTACGCCGGCATAGACGCCTTCTACAACATCAAGCGCTGGTAGCATCGCCGGTCCACGAGGCCCAAGAGGACTCTCAAACGCCCGCCTGGATGCCAGGCGGGCGTTTTCGTACCTTGGTCCGGATTACTCCTCAGCGAAGGAGCACCTGGTCCAGGAGGGCTCGGATCACCTCGGGGGCCGTGCTCTCCAGCCCCGCCAGCAGCACTGCCGGTTCAGCGTAGGCCTCAAGGCGGTACAGATGGGCGGGGCAGCGGCAGTCACTGCAGCCAAATCCCTCCACCGCTGCCGTCCCGGGCAGGCCGCCTAGGGCGGCTGCCAGCTGACACTCCTCCACTGACAGATCGAAACACAGGACATGGGTCAGGCCGGCCACGGCCAGAAGGAAGTCCACGTGCCAGTGCGGCTGCCTCCGAGGCATGGCGTAACCTGCCAGCCGGGCGGCCAGACCCCCAGGGCCGGCGGCACTCCCCACGTAGGCGTAGGTGCCGGGCTGGAGGGCGAAGGCCCGCCCGGAGCGAACGCGGAGACACGCCGGCTGATCCAGCTCTAGCATGAGAACGTACCGGCCGGCGACCGCCGGCCAGGGGACTGCGCTGGCCTCGTCTGGGGCCACTTTGCCTACACCTCGCCAAGATTCTTAAGCAACGGCTCTCTGACGGCCGGGGCCCGGTGGGCACCTTTGGCTTGAATCATGCTACACCGGTGCCTATAATGGGAGCCAGTGGTATCCAGTGGGGGATTGTGGGGGTAAGTGTTGGAAGAGCCTGCCCGCCCAGAGATCCGCTTCTCGGGCGAGTACGAGCACAGCGTTGATGACAAAGGCAGGGTCACCCTACCCGCCAAGCTGCGAGAGGGGCTTGGCGACGTGGTGTTCCTCACTCGTGGCCTCGACGGGTGCTTGTTTCTCTACGATGAGCGGCGTTGGCAGGCTATCACTGAGAGCGTGGGGCGTCTGTCCCTCACTAGACGAAGTGCTCGAGTCTTCGCCCGCATGGTGTTTGCCGGGACGCGCTGTGAGATTGACCGGGCCGGGCGAATCCTGATCCCAACCGGGCTGCGGTCCTTCGCCCACATCTCCTCGCAGGCGGTGATCGTGGGGGTTGAGGACCGCATCGAGCTTTGGGCTCCCGACCGCTGGGAGAAGGCTATGAGCGTCCTGTACGAGGCTGATGACGAGCTAGTGGCCGACGAATGGGAAGCCCTCGACATCTAGGGCGCGGCCCCGCGTGTGGCTTGAGGTGATCTCGATGGTTGACCTGCAGCAGCGCGAGCACGTCTCGGTGCTGCAAGATAAAGTCGTGGAACTCCTGGTCCAGCGGCCAGGGGGGAACTACATAGACGGGACCGTCGGTGCAGGCGGCCATACTGCTGCCATCCTGGCCGCCGCCGGGCCTTCTGCCCGGGTTCTGGGATTGGACGCTGACCCGGCGGCCTTGGCTGTTGCCCGCCGGAACCTTGCCGAGTACGAGGCCCAAGTGACGCTGGTGCACTCCAACTTCCGTCACCTGGCGGACGTCGTCCGGCGGGTAGGCTTTCCGCCCGCGGACGGGATCCTCCTTGACCTGGGGCTCTCTTCCATGCAGCTCGCTGACGAGGAGCGGGGCTTCTCGTTCCGGCTGGGTGGGGCGCTCGACATGCGCTTCGACCCTCGCACCCGGCGCACCGCCGCCGACTTGGTGAACCAGCTGGACGCCAAGGAGCTGGCCCGCATCCTACGCCGCTACGGCGAGGAACCCCTCGCTCGCCACATCGCTCACCAAATCGTGGAGTCCCGCCCGGTAAGATCGGCCGACGAACTGGCCGAGATCGTCACCCGGGCGGTCCCTCGGCGCCGGGCCGCCGACTCACTGGCAAGGACCTTCCAGGCGCTACGCATTGCCGTCAACGAGGAGCTGGATGCTTTGTCAGAGGGGCTCGCCCAGGCGGTAGACCTGCTCAAACCCGGGGGCAGGTTGGCGGTGATCTCATTCCATTCACTGGAGGACCGAATTGTGAAGCAGTTCCTGCGGGATGAG
>JBMNTK010000156.1:0-9736 GCA_050945695.1 Anaerolineae bacterium
GGGCCTAGCCCCTGCTCCACGCCCCGGCGTCTACCGGGGCGTGGAGCAGGGGCTAGGCTCCGCCAGTCACGTTCGGGGGCGGTAGAGGGTGATCTTGTTGCCTTGGTCGTTGGCCAGACAGGTCTTCGGCTGGGTCAGCAGCCAGGCGGCGGCGATCAGGTCCCCGATTGACCCGCCGGCGTTCTGGGCAAGGACGAAGATGGTGGGGTACAGCAGTCCGAAGGGTGCCACCGCGAGCACGATGATCCCCAGGACCGTGATCACCACCAGAGGCGCCACGCCCACGACCATGTGCTGGCGGCAGGGCAGATACCACTCCGGCGCTCCCGCCGAGGCATAGAGCAGGCGCAAGCGAAAGACGGGCCTGCTCCTGGTGAACAGCCAGAAGAACAGGCCATGCACCGCCTCGTGTAGCACCACCGCTCCCGCCACCACCAACACGATCACCAGCAACGACAGGAGCAGTTGGCCGACGCTGCTGAATTGCAGGCTCAGGCCCATGCGGGCTGCTTCCGGCCGCAGCCAAGCCAGGACGAGCAAGAACAGCGCCCCAGAGACTAGGAACAGGAAGAACCCGAGCACGTTGAAGATGATGGCGAGCCAGCGGCTCGCGCTCAGGTCCAGGCTACCTGCTTCCCGGTAGCCCTCGGGCAGGACGCGTGTAGGTTCCATGGCAGTAGTCTAGCCCAAGGTGGACGGGGAGTATAGCCGCGTCTCCGCACAACAAAGGGGATTCCACCGCAGAGAGCGCTGAGAGCGCAGGGAACCGCTAGCCCAACCCTTCGATGCAGGGCTCAGGCCGAGATTGGAGGCAGGCCTGAGGGTGCTGTACACTCGGTTCTACCTACCTCAGGGAGAGAGTGCATGTCGTACGACCGCGGCCTGGCGGCTCTGCGCCTGGAGATGCCGGATCGGATCCCGCACACCGAGTACGTCTCCCATTGGGAGTTGGTGCGGCGTCTCACCGGGCTGGACCCGGCCGATGCCAGCCAGCGGGATGAGGCCTGGCGCCGCTTCTACGTGGCGGCGGAGTACGATTTCCTCTGGTACAACAACGACGGGCCCATTCCCTGGCAGGACCGGGGCCGCACCACCGACATGGGCCATGCCGAGTGGCTGGAGGACGGCTCCGACCGGCGGGATATCGTGCCTAGCCCCTTCCGCACCGTGGAGGAGGTCTTGGCCTTCGACGCCGCGGAGGAGTATGGACTGCCAGACTTCGAGGGGCTGGTCGCTTACTACGAGGATCAGTACCGGAGGACCCAGCAACAGCACCCCGAGCTGGTCCTGCCGGGGGGCTACTACAAGACGATCGTATCTGGGTGCATCCAGGCTTTCGGCTGGGAGATGTTCCTGTCGGCCGTGGGGGTCGACCCCGAGGGATTCGACCGGGTGTTGGAGGGCATCTACCGCATCACCGAGCACCACGTTCGTGCCTGGGCCAGGACCAGCATTCCCGCGTTCATCTGCCACGATGACATGGTCTGGAGCCAGGGAGCCATCTTCCGGCCCGCCTGGTACCGGGAGCACATCTTCCCCCGCTACCGCCGGCTGTGGTCCATCCTGCACGACGCCGGCATACAGGTGCTGTTCTGCTCGGACGGCAACTTCACCGAGTTCGTAGATGACCTGGCTGATGCCGGGGCCGACGGGTTCATCTTCGAGCCTCTCACCAGCCTGGAGTACATCGTCGAACGCTACGGCCAGTCCAAGGTCATCATCGGCAATGCCGACGCGCGGATTCTCACCTTCGGCGATCGCGATGCGGTTAGAGCGGAGGTAGCGCGCTGCATTGACCTGGGGCGTCGCTGCCCCGGCTTCTTCATGGCCGTGGGCAACCACATCCCGCCCAACATTCCGCTGGACAACGCCCTCTACTATCTAGACTGCGTGCGGGAGATGTCGGCGCGCTAGGCCGGTCCCAGCGCTGCCCGCAGCTCGGTCAAGCGAGTCAGGATTGGTCGCAGGTGTCCACTCTGGGTCATGCGGGCCAGGTGTCCCTCGTCGAACCGTTCCCGGCGGAGGTGATAGGTGATGAGCCGGCGCAGGGTAGGGAAGTCGGCGCGGGCCACAGCGCCGGGGTCCTGGCTAAGGAGCTGAGCCTCGGCTTCCCACTGGGTCCAGTCGAACGCCAGCATCAGTGGGGCCAGGTCCGCCGCCAGGGCCAGAAGCTCGGGGTGGTAGGCGTAGTAGGGCATCTCGCCTGGAGGGGCCACCGTCTCTCCTGGGCTTCGCTGCAGGTCTGAGAGTGCCGGCAGGTGGCGGAGGATGGCGTCCAGGAGTTGCGGTGAGGGGAGTTGCTCCTCCACGGGGAGCTAGTTGTTCGTCGGCACCGGCTGGGTAACCAGCTCCGAGGCACAGCGCTCGAGGTCGCTCAGCGAGACACACCAGCGGCCCGCCATCCGGTAGCCAGACAGCTTGCCGTCCTCTACCAGTTGCCAGACCTTCTCGTACGAGCAGCCCAGGGCGTCAGCGGCCTCCTGAAGAGTCAAGGTCTCCTCTAGTTCCAGCAGCATGTTTGCTCCCGCGGCACAAAGCTATGTCCCGCCCCCGAAAGAGGGCAGCACTTTGCTCTGTAACCACGTGCAAGTTCCGTGCCTGCGCGTCCCCCGAGCGCAACGAAGGCCGCACGCCCGGCGTGCGGCCTTCGTGTGTGTCTTGGGAGGTCAGCGGCTTAGCTGGTGTGGTCCTGGATCCACTGGGTGATCAGGTCCAGCACGCCGGGCGCGAACTCCCTGGGGAGCATAGCATACTCGCCGATGTCGCCCGTCACCGCTGCCTGGAAGAGGTGGTTGGCGGAGGGGATGACCTCGACCTGGAAGTCCTCCAGCCCGCCCTCTGCCAGGGCTTGGCGCATGGCCTCGGCGTTGGGATCCGCCGGCACCTGCAGGTCCAGCTCGCCGAACAGGGCCAGCACAGGCACGTCGAGATCCCTGAGGATAGGGCCGGGGTCGAACTCTACGAAGGAGCGGAACCAGGGGTTGTCGACGCCGGCGATCTGCTCCTCGGCAGTGTTCCTCACGAACTCATCCACGTTGCCAAGCGCCTGGCGCTGGGCCTCTGGGAGCCCCTCGATGGCCGCTCGCAGCTCTTCCTCTACCCGAGCGCGAATCTCGTCCCAGCCTTCGCCGGTGCGCACGGCCTCCAGGGTCTGTCGCTGCTGCGCCAGGGCTTCTTGGATCTGGTCTTCGGGAGTTCCCTGATTGCGCAGGATCAGCTCCAGCTGCTGCACCAGCACTTCCTCGCCGGTGGTGGCGGGCCCGGCCAGGAGCACCAGATACGAGACGCTATCGGTCTGGGTGGCCACCACCGGCGCCACGTATCCGCCCTCGCTATGGCCGATCAGCCCGATGCGGTTGGGGTCTATCGCCTCGTGGCCCACCAGCAGGTCCACGGCCGCCAGGACGTCGTCGGCCAGGTCCGCCTGCGTGGCCTCGATGGGGTCGCCGGTTGACCCGCCCACGCCCCGGTCGTCGTAGCGCAGGACGGCGATGCCGTTGCGAGTCAGGTGGTCGGCGATCACGCGAAAGACCCGGAAGCCGGCGACGTTCTCATCCCGGTCCTGGGCGCCCGTGCCGGAGATCAGCACGACCGCCGGGAAGGGGCCCTCCCCCTCCGGCAGGGTAAGCGTGCCCGCCAGGGTGATATCGCCGTGCTCGAAGACGACCTCCTCCTGGCGATAGGGCAGCGGTTCCTCGACTAGAGGCGAGGGTTCCAGGGTGAAGCTACCGGTCACGCCCAGTTGGGTGAAGCTGCCGGAGATGGTGCCGCTTTCCTGTATCTCGCCCGCGAAGGCCGCTATGCTGGGGCCGGAGAAGGCCGTGAAGCTGACTTCGGGGTGACTGTAGGTGATCTCGTTGAGCGGGATTCCAAAAGCCCCCTGGGCGGGGATGTCCATCGTGCCCAGGACACCTTGGTCCCCTTCACTGAACTCGACTTCGATCTCGATGCGCTGTCCTGCCGCGTCTATGGTGCCCAGGTAGCGGCCGGTGAGACCCTCGGCCGGAGATGACGGTGGCTGGGCGGCCTCGATCGTGGCCTCAGGCGTGGGTTCCGGGACCGCCACGGTGGCGGTGGCCTCTGGCGCGCCGCCACCGCAACCAGAGAGGGCCACGGTGGCGAGGACAACCAGGGCTATCAGCCAGCGCCAACGGAGCTTGTATGTGTGCATGGGATGCCTCCTTGTGCATGAAGGCCGGCCGCCCAACTTGTCCGTCCCTAACACGTGAGCGACTCTCCCGGCCGACCCAGAGAGGCACCCTGCGCGCCATTATACCCGGTGCTGGGGTGGAAGGCATCCGCGGGGGAGGGGTGGAACCCCGTTGGGCACGCGTCCTGCAGCGCACAGCCACACCGGCCTCGGTGCCGTCGCGGCCAGTTATGTGTACCCGGTTTTGCCGCCCCGGGGGCTGTGCTATACTGGCGGCTGATTCCGCACGCGGGGTGAGGCCGCATACTGCCCTGCAGGAGTGTCGTTTGTGAGAGTCCTTCTCGTTGCCCCTCGGGTCCACCTGCCCATAGAGACGCGTACCTCTCCCCCTCTGAGCCTGGCTTACCTGGCCGCGACCTCAGAGCGGCGGGGAGACGAGGTCCGCGTCTACGACGGCAACGTGGAGCGCCAGAGCCTGCCAGATGCCCTGCGCGAGTTCAACCCCGACATCGTGGGCATCAGCGCCAATACCATTCAGATCAAGTCTGCCTGGAGAGACGCTGCTCTGGTGCGGGAGTCGAGCTCGGCCGCCGTAGTCCTGGGAGGGCCACACCCGAGCGTTCTGCCGGACGAGAGCCTGGCCCAACCGGGCGTGGACTTCGTGGTGCGCGGCGAAGGCGAGGCGACTTGGGCGGAGCTCTGTGGAGCAATCGAGGGCCGTCCGCGGTCGGAGTGGGCGGCGGCGGTAGAGGGGGTGGCGGGCATCAGCCACAACCTGCTAGGGCAGGTCAAGCACAACCCGCAGCGTCCGCCTATCCAGGACTTGGACGGGCTGCCCTTCCCGGCCTACCACCTCTTCAAGATGGACCGGTACACCAACCTGCAGCCCACCATTGACGCGCCCAGAGTCCCCAGCTATCCCATCCTCACCTCTCGGGGCTGCCCTTACCAGTGCTCCTACTGCTGCCAGACGGGGCCACGCCTGTGGCGTGCCCGCTCAGCGGAGAGCGTGGTGGCGGAATGGCGGTGGTTGGTGCAGGACCTGGGGGCCAAGGAGATCGGCGTCCTCGACGACTCCTTCAACATAGACCGCAAGCGTGTCCTGGCCATCTGCGACCTGCTGATCAAGGAAGGGCTGAACCACGTGCCCTGGATCATGATCAACGGCATCCGGGCTAACCTGGCGGATGAGGAGCTGCTCACCCGGATGCGCCAGGCCGGCTGCATTCGCACCGCCTTTGGGGTGGAGAGCGGAAATCAGCGCATCCTGGATGACGTCATCGGCAAGAAGCTCACCCTGGAGCAGGTGCGCCAGGCCTTCCGTGCTGCCCGGGCCGCCGGGATGGAGACCATTGGTTTCTTCATCATAGGGCTTCCCGGGGAGACGGAAGAGACCATGGAAGACACCATCCGCTTTGCCTGCGAGCTGGACCCGTTGGTGGCCAACTTCTCCATGGCCACTCCCTTCCCCGGCACCCGGATGTACCAGCAGGTCAAGCAGGGGGGCCGCATCCTGGTGAAGGACTATGATGACTACGCCTTCTTCGAGGGTAGGGCTGCCTTCGAGATGCCCGGGTTGCCCGCAGAGCTGGTGGAGCGGAAGTGGAAGGAGGCCTATCGCCGTTTCTACTGGCGTCCCTCCCGCATCCTCCGGCAACTGACCCGCTGGAGCACCTACCGCGATCTGCCCCGTACCCTGCGCGTGGCCTGGCGGACGGCTTTCGGGTAGGGGGTAAGGGGTGGTTGTGGCCCTACTGGACATAAGCAAGACAGCATCGGTGAAGTCCTCTGTGTCTCCGTGCCCCCGTGGCCATTGGTGAGGGATATGACTGATCAGACCATTCGCTGCAGCGTGGGCATCACTGCCTACAACGAGGAAGCCAACATCGGCCGCCTGCTCCAGGCCATACTGGATCAGCAGCTCAGCAAGGTTGAGATCGCCCAGATCGTGGTCGTGGCCAGCGCCTGTACCGACCGCACGGAAGAGATCGTGCGGGAGTTCATGGCCAAGGATCCGCGCATTGAGCTCTACACCCAGCCCAAGCGCGAGGGTAAGACCTCAGCTGTCAACCTGTTCCTCAAGCATGCTACTGAGGACATCTGCGCCGTCGAGAGTGGGGACACGCTGCCCGGCCCCGACACCTTCGAGAGCCTGATCGGCATGTTCGAGGACCCCACGGTGGGCATGACGGGAGCGCACAAGGTGCCCGTCAACACCCCGGAGCACATTGTCGGCTTCCTGACCCACCTGCGGTTGGCGATGGAGCACAACCTGTGCATGGAGATCCCTCGGCTGGGGGAGCTGATCGCCTTCCGCAAGGTCTTCGACGCCATTCCACCCGACGTGGCCATGGACGAGGCGTTCGTGGAGAGCCTGGTCATTCGCCGGGGGCTGCGGGTGGTATACGCACCCGATGCTGTGGTCTACAACCTGGGGCCGGAGTCCTTCGGTGACTTCGTCCGCCAGCGGCGACGCAACTACGCCGGGCACCTTCACCTTAAGAACAAGTATGGCCACAAGGTCTCCAGCCTGGACAACCGGCTGGTGGCGAAGGTGGCCTGGCGCGAGGTGAAGTCGGCGTTGTGGCTTCTGTATGCCCTGGCCGTCCTGGCCTTCGTGGAGCTGCTCTCCCGGGTGCTGGGAAGCTACGACTACTACATACGCCGTCGCACCCACGTGATCTGGGACATGGCCTGGAGCCAGAAGGGGGACGTAGGGGCCCAGGCACCGCCGGACCAGCGCAATGGACGGCGGGCCGGTCCGGCCTCAGAGGGGCCGGCAGTGTCCCAGGCTCGGCAGTAGGCTGCCAGCCGCCAAACTCGGAGCGGCCCAGCAGCCGCGTTGCCGGCCGGCTCCTAAGGAATGCTAATGCGACTCAAGCCCATAGATCTGGTGAAGATCGCCGTGAGTGTGGCGCTCATCGCCTACTTGCTCTGGCGGGTGGACCTGGGGGCCGTGTCGGTGGCCATGCGCGGCGCCTCGGTGCCGCTACTGGTGGCCGCACTTGCCATCTATTTCGGCGACCTTGCCCTCAATGCCAGCAAGTGGAGCCTCCTGCTTCGGGCCCAGGGCGCCACGGTACCCTACCGGGACCTGCTGGCCTTCACCTTCACAGGCCTGTTCTTCGGCAACTTCCTCCCCACGAACGTGGGGGGAGACCTGGTGCGCGGCTACGACCTGGCTCGCCACCTCAGCCGGGCTGAGGATGCCGCTGTGTCGGTGCTGGTGGATCGGCTGGTAGGGCTCACTGCTTTCATCACCAGCGCGGCTGCCATGTCGGTGGTCGCCGTGTTTGCCTGGGGGCGTGCGGACCTCGTGCCCTTGGCTGTCGTGGTGTGGGCGGCCTGCGCTGTTGCCGTGTGCGGGCTGGCGGTCCTGTTCAGCCGGCGACTTCGGCTGCTCGTGGGACGGCTCTTTGGGCTGCCTATGCTGGCCAAGGTGGAGCCCATCTATCTGCGCCTGTCCGATGCCCTCCAGGCCTATCGGGAGCGCCCTGGGGCGCTGGTGCAGGCCTATGGCATAGGGCTACTGGTGATCGTCGTCTCCAACGTGGTGAATTGGATGGTGGCCACGGCCGTGGGAGCCACCATACCGCTGTCCTACGTCTTCCTCTTCAACCCCATGCTGGCCTTTGCCCCGCTGATTGTGCCTTCGCTGGGTGGCCTGGGTGTAAACCAGGGGGCGTACGACCTGCTCTACGCGAGCCTGGGGGGTGTGGTGTCACCGGCTGGGGCTCTGACCGTGTCTCTGCTGATGCAGCTCATCATCTACGTCAGCAGCCTGCCTGGCGGAGTCCTGTGGCTGCGCAAGCGCCGCAGCACGGCCAGCCCAGGGATTCGCCACAGAGCCACAGAGACACAGAGAGGGTGATTGGACAGCATCAATGCTCTCACGGAGCAGATCATTGGCGCCGCCATCGAGGTGCATCGCCACCTGGGGCCTGGACTGCTCGAGTCTGTCTATGAGGAAGCCCTAGCAGTTGAGCTGGAGCTGCGCGGGATCCCGTTTGGGCGGCAGGTTGCTGTCCCGCTTGCCTACAAGGGGCGTAGCCTCGGCGAGTACCGCCTGGATCTGCTGGTGGACGATGCTGTGGCGGTAGAGATCAAGAGCGTGGAGCGGCATGACCCGGTCTTCGAGGCCCAGCTATTGACCTACCTGCGACTGACCGGAAAGAGAGTCGGCCTCCTGATCAACTTCAACACCCAGCTGCTCAAGCAAGGAGTGAAACGCCTCATCCTATGAGTTCCTCTGTGTCTCCGTGTCTCCGTGGCAGCAGTGTCCTTCTCGTTAGTCCCGCTTCCCGGGTGTGGGACTCGCGGGCGCACATCCACATGGGTCTAGGCTACCTGGCCGGGTCGCTTCTTCAGCACGGCTACCGAACCGAGATCTTCGATGAGCCCATCGAGGAGCAGCCGCTGTCCGAGCGGCTCGCCTCCCGCTCCTATGATGTCGTTGGCATCTCCAGCCCAACACCGCTGATCGAGGAAGCCTGGCACTCAGCGGAGGTAGCGCACAGGGCCGGCGCCATCACCATCATGGGCGGCCCCCACCTCACCCTGCACCCCGGTGAGTCGCTGGAGAAGCCTCAAGTTGACTTGGTTGTCCGCGGAGAGGCAGAGGACACCATCATCGAGATCATGCATGCCCTGGAGCAGGACCGGGGAGTGGAGGCTGACGGCGGTCGCCGCTTTCGCCCCGACGTCTGGGGCACGATCGCGGGCCTGTCTTTCCGCGATCTCGAGGGGAAGGTGGTGCACAACCCGGCCCGCCCCCTGCGTCAGGACCTGGATGCGCTCCCCTGGCCGGCCTACCACCTGTTCAACATCGAGCGCTATACCAACCTGCAGCCCCTCACCGACGGCCTGCAGAAGAACGCCCGCGCTTACACCCTGCTTACCTCGCGAGGCTGCCCCTACCAGTGCATCTACTGCTCGAAGCCGATCACCGGCAACACTTGGCGGGCTCGGGCGCCGGAGAAGGTGGTAGAGGAGTGGGCCTACCTGGTACGGGAGATGCGAGCCACCGAGATCGGCGTCACGGATGATGTCTGGAACCTGGACCTGGATCGGGCCAAGCGCATCTGCCGGCTTCTCATAGACGAAGGGCTGGGGACCGTGCCTTGGGTGACTATCCATGGCATGCGCGCCGACCACACCGACCTGGAGTTGTTCCGGCTGATGAAGCAGGCGGGCTGCAAGCGCGTTGGATTCGGGGTGGAGAGCGGCAATCAGGCCATTCTGGATGCCATCAAGAAGCGGCAGAAGGTCGAGCAGGTCCGAGCCGCGATGGCCAACGCCAAGGCCGCCGGGCTCCAGACCATGGGGTTCTTCATCTTCGGGCTGCCCGGGGAGACGGAATCCACCATGGAGGACACGATCCGCTTCGCCCTGGAGCTGGACCCAGACCTGGCCAACTTCATGATGGCCGACCCGCTGCCGGGGACGGAGATGTACGAGATCGTGCAGCGCGAGGGTCGGCTCCTGGCCTCTGGGTACCATGACTTGGCCATCCATGGGGAGCACGCCCGGTTCGAGATGGGGGACATGACGGCGGAGCTGGTGGAGCGGAAGTTCCACGAAGCCTAC
>JBMNTK010000157.1:0-9574 GCA_050945695.1 Anaerolineae bacterium
AGCCAGCCCCCGCTGGCGGACAGGTCCCGGCTGAGGAGGTGCCAGAGGCCGGCCTGAGCCAGGTGGTTGAGGGCTACGAGGCCCACAGCGGCGCCCAGCATCTCCCAGTGCGGCTGGATCCGGGCAGCGACCAGGGTCCGCGCGTCCCCCGCCGTGATGACGGCGGCGAACGCAAGCGACGCCAGGGTCACCAGGACGATGGCGGCCGGGACCAGCCACCGGCGACGGACTGCGGCCACGCTAAGCCTCGCGCACGGCGAGTGTGGTCAGGCTGGAGACCAACCGCAGGCGGCTCAGGACCCAGAATACGGGCGCTTCCAGCAGGCGCAGGGGCGGGGAGAAGACCGCTCGCTCTGCCCAGCCAGACGCTCCCCAGGAGCGAAGCCAGAAGCGTAGGCTGGTGTTGAAGGCGAAGAAGGCACCGCCTGGGGCGGCCACTTCTGCCACTCGGAAGCCGCAGTCCACGAGCAGCGCGGCCAGGGAGTCCCGGCTAAATATGTTGAGGTGCCTGGGTACCTCGTACCCCACCCAGTAGGGCCCAAAGAGCCGAGCGTCGAGGCTGGCGCGATTGGGAGTGGAGATGACGATCAGGCCACCGGGGCGCAGAACGCGGTGGGCCTCCGCCAGGGCCCTCCGCGGGTCGTAGAGGTGCTCGATCACCTCCCAGAAGGTGATCACGTCGGCGCTAGCGTCCGGAAGGGCCGCCTCTTCCCACGGGGCATTCACGACCTGGGCGCCGGTCCGCTGGCAAGTAGCGGCTGCCTGCACGTCGGGCTCGACGGCGATGGCCTGCCAATGGGGGCGGGCGGCCACCTCAGCCACGAAGCCCCCGGCCCCGCTCCCCACATCCACCAGGGTGCCGCCGGCCGCGTAGCGCTCGATCAGCCGCAGGCGCTTCCGGTGTCCGTAGCCCTTGTCGGCCCGGGCAAGGGCACTGGCCGGACGCGGCGCCTGGTACTGGTCGTAGTCGCCCTGGTAGTAGCGCGGCATGACGTCTGGCCGGGGACGGGGATTGAGGTAGTGATGGCCGCAGCGGCGACACTCACATACCGTGAACAGCCCGGGGTGGCCCAGGTTGAGGTCGCCTCGCTGTAGCACGGCCCGGCCTTCGACCTCTCCGCAGAGGGGGCAGGCCGTGGTCTCGAAGCCCTCGGGCACCGGTCCTGCGTCACTCATGGCCGCGCAGTGAGCCCAGCACGCCCTCGAGGTAGGGGCGCACGCGGTCGCGGTTGCCCTTGACCGTCTCCCGCAGGGCAAACCAGGCGGTCATGAGGGCTAGGTTGGGCAGGGTGTTGTGCTTGCGGTAGAAACGGACCGAGCTGCGCCCCATGGTGCGCCACCAGCGGGCCGGCCGGGTGTCCTTCTGGGTGCTTACCGAGACCTTGTGGTAGACGTGAGCGTCCGGGACGAAGCGGATCTCGAATCCGACCTGCCGTAGCCTGGCCGAGAAGTCATAGTCGTCGTAGTAGAAGAAGTAGCCCTCATCGAAGACGCCCACCTGGCTCAACGCCCTGACGTCGGCGAACAGAGTGCAGGAAGGGACGAACTCCAAAGGTATGGACCGCGTGAACTCGGGGCCGTCCGGGGCATCGCTCGCTAGCATCTTGACCCCGGGCGGAAACCGGCGCCAACGCGCGCCTATACACCAGAGCCGGCTGCGATCCTCATAATAGTGGTAGATCTTCGGCATGAAGAGGCCCGCGTCCGGATGGGCCTTGGCTGCCTCGACTAGGGCTCCCAGGCAATCCGGGGCGAACACCACGTCATTGTTGGTCACCAGTATGTGGGTGGTGCCCGACGGCAGGCCATGCCGGATCCCGTAGTTGTAGCCCCCGGCCACACCGAGGTTCTCGGGACTGGATACCACGCGGACGCTCGGGAAGGCTTCCGCTACCCGGGCTGGGGTCCCGTCAGTGGAGGCGTTGTCAGCCACGAGGACGCTGTCAGGCTGGTCGTGCATGGAGAAGGCGGAACCCAGGCACTCCAGCGTGTCGTCCACATGGTTCCACGCCAATACCAGAAGACAGGTCTTCATCGTGGCCGCGTCCGTGAGTGAGTCAATGCGATTTCCTTTGCTTTGGCGACACCCATTGGGCCTGAAGGAAGCTGGGTAGGCTCGTCACGTCTTGGTTGCCCGCAGGACCAGCCAGCCGCCCTCCCGCTGTGGGCAACGCCGATCCAGCGCGAAGCACACATCCACCAGGGACTTGGCCACTCTAGCGGAGAGACGACGTGCGGACCACATGGCCAGGTACAGCCTGGCAAACCAGATATTCGGCCATAGAACCAGCTCCGTCTGCAGCCCGGGAACCAGCCCAAGGAGATCGGGCACGGAGTACCCACGTCGCACGTGCCCCCATGCCGCTTCGGCCCTCTCCATCACCCAGGGGGGAAACAGACGGTAGTCCTTGTGAGGGGTGGAGAGAAGCAGCACCCCACCCGGTGCCAGGACGCGAAGCAGCTCTTTGGCCATACCCTTGTCGTCTCGCACGTGCTCGATAACGTCAATGGCTAGAAGGCTTCCAGCGCTGGCAGGCGACAAGGGAAGCGCCGTCGCATCGCCCGCTACCCGGTAGGAGTGCGCCCCTTGGCGCCAGCTAGCGGGGAGCACCCTGTCAATCCCGATCGCCGGGCGTTGAGGAAGCTGGGCCAGGAAGCCGCCGTCGTCACACCCCACGTCAACCAGCGGTGTCGGCAACTGAGTCAGGTCGAAGAGGTGGTTGAGCACCAGCCAGCGGTAGTAGCTGGCATAGGCCATGGGAGGGGATGCGGCGGTCATGGTCACAGAGTATACAGGCTCAGGAAACGGGAGACCAGCCGGTCCCAGTAGTACTCCTCAGCGGCGGCCAGGGCGGCGCGGGCACGCTCCTGCCTGTCCTCAGGGTCGCTCAGCGCCGCAAGGATGCCCTCCCCGAGGGCCTCGGCGTCATCCGGGGCCACGAAGTAGCCGGCCGTGCCGCCGCCCAGGGTGACGCGCCGGTCGCCCACGTCGCTGGTGAGGGTGGGGGTGCCCACGGCCATAGCCTCGACCAGCTTGAGGGGGGCTCGGGCCCGGTGGGCAGGGTCATCGCGGGCCGGGTCCACCGACAAGTCAGCGGCCTGCAGCCAGCCCAGTGCCTCCTCTGGCCCCACCGCCCCCACGAACAGCGTGCTGTCCTCTATACCGAGCCGTGCCACCTGCGCCTGCAGGGCCGCGTCGTCCTCGCCCCCGCCCACTAGGGCCAGCCGCAGGTCAGGTCGCTGCCGGGCAGCCAGGGAGAACCCGTCCAGGAGCAGGTCCACGGCGTGGTTGGCCAGGCTCAGGCTGCCAACGTACACGACCAGAGGGGCGTCGAGAAGGCCGTGCCGGCGGCGCAGGTTCTCGCCTAGGCCGGGCGGAAGCGACCGCACCCGCTGCCGGTCCACCCCGTTGGGCACGAGCACTAGGCGCTCCTGAGGCACGCCCAGTGAGCGTATGCGCTGGACGCCGGCAGAGGTGTTGACGCTGATGGCCCGCGCCCGGCGGGCCAGGCCGTCTTCCACGCGGGCCACGAGGGCGCGCTGCCAGCCGCTCTGGAAGTTGTTGGAGCCCGCCTCGTGGTCGTCGCAGTCCAGATACACGCTCGCTCGGCGCCACCATTCCGGCCGGGCCAGCGATGCCAGGCCGTTGATGGGCTGGGCCTTGGCGATGTGGAGTGCGTCGGCCTCGACGCCCCGGAGGGCGGCGGCCATGGCGAGTGTGGCTCGGGCGGCCACCCAGGGCAGGGCCCAGGCGGGGTAGTAGGTCTTGGTACCGGCCCGCTTGCGCACGTGCATCTGGGCCACGTAGCGCACCTGAACGCCGTCGCGCTCGAAGCGGCGCTCCCGGCAGGAGGCGAGGTCCGGATGGAGGCAGATCAGGGTCACCTCATGGCCGAGGCGCGCCAGTTCACGGGCCAAGGGCCAGTAGCGGCCCCGACCCGAGGGGTCATCGAGGCTCTGGGGGACGGCGAATACCAGACGCATCGCCTGCCATACCCTCCAGTAGGTCCACGAGGTGCTGCCAGTGGAAGCGATCGCTCCTTTCCCGAACGCCCCGCTCCAGGCTCGGGCCCAGGTTCTCGTCGTAGAAGCGGCGCAGGACCCGGGCCAGGTCCTCCGGGTCGCCGGGGCGGGCAAGGAGGCCATTGACGCCGTCCTCAACCACGTCGGGCAACCCCCCGACGGCGGTGGTGATGACCGGCTTGCCGGCGGCGAAGGCCAGCTGGGCCACGGCGCTCTGGGTGGCGGAGGTATAAGGAAGCACCACCGCATCGGCCGCCGAGAGGTACGGGGCCAGCTCCTCGTTGGGGACGTACCCTGGGCGCCAGGTGATGCTGTCGGCGATGCCCAGCGAGCTCGCCAGGGCCTGATACTCGGAGAGTGGCTCCCAGAACTCACCCGCCACCAGGAGCCGGACCCCCTCGTCGGGGAAGGCTTGGGCCAGGGCGGGCAGGAGGACGCGCAACCCCTTGTAGGGTCGGACCAGCCCGAAGAAGAGCAGCACCCGGCTCTCGCTAATGCCCAGGGCGGCGCGCGCCTCGGGCTGTGGTGGCAGCTGGGGTACGAGCCCAGCGTAGGTGGGCAAGGGGTGCACGGTGATGGGCGAGCGCAGGGCAAGCTCCTGGGCCCGGCGGCTTTCCTCCTGGGAGTGGACGATCAGTGCCGAGGCGGCGTCCAGTGCCCAGCGCACGGCCAGGCGATCCCACGGGCGCGGCTCGTGGGGGATGACGTTGTGGCACACGAACGTGGCCGGCGTTCCTCCCCGGGCCAGCAGCCGGGCCAGTGAGCCCAGGGACGGGGCCCAGAACGGCACCCACCACTGTACCACTGCCAGGTGGGGCTGAAAGCGCTGGATGGATTGGGCGGTGGCCCGCCAGGTCCAGGGCAGCAGGGGATCCAGGTCGAACTGGGCGGGCACCGCCAGGGGGTGGGAGCTGGTGTCGCGGTCAGATTCGCCGGGGTAGAGCCAGCGCGGGTACTGACGGCGGAAGGAGAACACGCGCACATCGTGGCGCTCGGCCAGGGCCGAGGCCAGGAGAGCGGTATAGTGGGCAATGCCGCCTCGGTAGGGGTGTACTGGCCCTACCAGAGCGAATCTCACCGCGTCTTTCTCACGATCAGGTCGGCCAACATGCCCAGAGCACCGATCTGCAGGGCGGTCAGGAAGATCATCAGGGTGATGGCCGGCACGTAGAAGCCCTGGTAGACGATGAAATCACGCAGAAGCTTGATGACCGCGATGGCGAACAGCACCACGGTGACGGGCAGGAAGACGCGCAGCGGGTTGAAGTACATGACGCTGCGCACCACGAGCGAGAGGTAGTTGTAGGTATCCCGGATGGGATGGAAGGACGAGCGGCCCTTGCGCGGGAAGTAGTCAATGGGCATGAAGCCCACGCTCAGTCCGTTGCTCAGGCAGGCGATGGTGATGGTGCTCACCCAGGAGTGGGTATTGGGCAGGATGTTGCGAAATTGCCGCCAGGCGCTCTTACGGAAGGCGCGCATGCCGGAGTTGAGGTCTGGGATGTCGGTCTGGGTGAGATAGCAGGCCAGCTTGCGGATGAACCACTTGGCCGAGCTACGCAGGACCCGTACGGTGCCCGCCTCTACCCGACGTGCCCCGATGACCATGGTGTGGTTCTCTTGGATGAGCATGTCTATCATCTTGGGGAAATCGCGCACGGGATAGGTGCCGTCCCCGTCGGTCATGGCCACGATCTCGGCCCGAGCAGCCTCGGTGCCGGTGTTGCGGGCGGCACCGGTGCCCCGGTTGTGGGGGTGCTGTAGCAGCCGCACCCAGGGGCGCTTGCGGACCTCATCGGCGGTGCCATCGCGGCTGCCGTCGTCCACGACGATGATCTCGTAGGAGTAGGGACTGGCGTCCATAACCTCCCGGATGGCGTCGAGGTCGGCGCCAATGGCGGCCTCTTCGTTATAGGCGGGAATTACAATGCTGACCTGAACCGAATTGTCGGCCACTTGTGGCTCCTGCACTTCCCCCTCCTGCGCAGTCACGGCGCACAGTCTAGCGCAAAGACGTGGGCGCCGCCATCCTGGTGCAAGAGGCGGAAGCTGGGGTGGTCGAGGAGACGCTCGGTGGGGATGGGACCGCCGACCGAGCCAATGAAGACGTGAGTCAGACCGGCCTGGCAGAAGGCGGCCAGGGCCTCCGGGGCGGCGGGGTCCTCGGCACTGAGCTGCGATAGGTGCCGGACCTGGGCCACGTATCCAGGCGAGACGACCTCGGTGCCGTAGTTGATGACCGGAAGGGAGGCGCCGCGCCCGGTGGCCAGGGTCAGCCACCAGCCGGCGTCCGACCCTACCACCACTCCGCCCTCGCCCGAGGCGGAGAAGGAGTTCACCAGGAAGCGCGCCTCGTCGGATGTGTTGGCCCGAATCCAGTCGAAGGTGCGCACGTCTTCCGCGCGGACGAGGACGTAGGTCTCGTCCAGTATGTCACCGTGCCAGAGGAAGCCGACCGGCAGGGCCAGGAGCAGGGCTCCGGCCAGGAGCAGGCGCTCGGTTGCCGGCGTTCCGGCCCGTCGCAGCAGCGCCTCCAGCGCCATGCCCACGCCCAGGGACAGGGGCAGATAGAGCGCCATGAAGACGGAGATGTAGGTGATGAGGCTCAGGCTGCTGCGACCGGTGCGGTAGCCGTTGGCGGCGAGGATGAGGAAGAGCATCCAGACCAGGATGGCCCCCAGCTGACGCCGCCAGCGCACCAGCCCGGCCAGGGCGCCCAGGCAGGCCAGCGCCAGCAACTCGGGGTGGACGTACTCCCAGAGTGGGGGGACGCCGAAGTAGGCGTCCACGTAGCCCTGGGCATAGCTCACCGGTGCCAGGGCGGCCACCTCGCGTTGGACGGTCAAGACGTGCCAGACCCACGGAACGCCTGCTGCTACGCCCACGGCGGCGGCGCCACCGGGCAGGATCAGGCTCTGCCAACGGCGGCGGCCCTCGGTGAGGGCCAGCACGGCTAGACCACAGGCCAGGCCCAGGGCGAACACGAGCACCCTATAGTGCACGAACACCAGACTGGCCAGGGCGACGGCCAACAGGAGAGCGGCCCGGAGCCTGGCCGGACGGTGCGCCCTGGCCGCCAGGACAAGGTAGGCCAGCAGGGGGAGCAACACCTGACCGCCCAGCTGGGGATCACGGCTCCAGTTGACGTAATACTGGGGCATGAGGGTGAGCAACCCTGAGGCCAGGGCCGCGCCTATCCCCACCCGCCGATCGCCGAAGAGCACGAGGGCCAGCAGGTACAGGCTGAGGGGAGTGAGGGCGTTTAGGAATCGCTCCGTCCAGAACACGGCCCACCAGGGCTCCACCGGGGTAAGCCAGGACACGACAGCGGCCCAGGTGTGGAAGCCGAAATGGTAGGCGAAGGTCTGGCTGGTGGGGATGAAGGGCTCCCAGTTCGGTGGTATGCCGCCGTGCTCCAGGATGAGAGCGGTAGCGGCGGTGTGGTTGACGGCATCCCCCCACAGGGGCCATACGGCCTCCCGCGCCTGCCACCAGCGCAGCCCCAGCGCCGCCAGCAGGATGACCAGAAGCGCCAGGCTGTGAGTGCCGGGCATGGCGATGGCGTAGCCCCGCTTGCTCACGTAATCGCCAGATGAGGGGCTTGGCAAGGGGGCGGTGAGCGACCGCACGAGCGAAGGTAGCGCCAGGACGAGGGTCGCGGCTGCGGTCACGGCGACGTAGATAGCCACCGCGGTGCCCGTCAGCCGCAGGCCCAGCAGGGAGGCTAGGGCCACCACTACTGGCCAGATGGCCAGGCCCAGGAGCGCCCGTACCGCCGCCCGCCGCCAGAAGTCTTCGAGCGCAAGGGGCGGATAGAGACGGCCCAGGAGGTAACCTGACGGGTACGAGAGCAGGGCCAAAGCCAGGAGTGACTGAAGCGCGATCAGACCGTTACCTCCGATGGTTGCGCCGCGGGACGGGGACTAGTGGCGATCAGTTCCCCGACCGGCGCCGGCGCTCGTGTAGAGCGAACGCCCCCACCGCCACTATTATGGCGGTGCCGGCCAGGGCGCCCATCGCCGCTACCAGGGCGGCGAGAGGACCGGGGACCGGCGCGACGATGTAGTTGAACGCCAGCATGCCACAGGCAGCAGCCAGGAAGAACACGCCAAAGCCCATCGCCGCTATGCTGAGCTGGAGCAACCGTGTGCGAGACATGGTTGGCGCCGGCCTCCTGGGGGTGATGTGTGACGCCTGCCTCGCGACCGTGGCATAGCGCCACCGGCGCGGCTATCGGTCCCGAGTGCGGAGCAGGTTCACCATACCATCGCCACAAGAGTGCGGTCAAAACGGCCTGGTAGGAGATCTCGGAGCGGCTCGGCGTAGGCGTTGCTTCGCCGCTGCCTGGCCAGCGATAATCCGGCGGGCCCAGGCGTGCGCGTGGGCCTCAACGGGACGGATGTTGGGAGACGGGCTATGAGAGACAAGGAGACGCCACCCATCCTGGTAGTGGCAGGCTACTCCAACAGCGGCAAGACGACGCTCATAGAGCGGCTGGTGCCGGAGCTTCGCGGGCGCGGGCTGCGGGTAGGGGTGATCAAGCATATAAGCAGTCACTTCGACCTGGACACCCCGGGGAAGGACACCCACCGCTTCTGGGAATCGGGGGCGGAGGCGGTAGGCATGCTGGCGCCGGACCGCACAGTGGCCATGTGGCGGGACGCCAACGCCGATCTGCCCACCCTGGCGAGTCTGATGCCGGTGGACCTGGTGCTGGTAGAGGGGTTCAGGTCCGGGCAGAGGCCGCGCATCCTGGTGACCGGGGGGCGCGAGGACGCGGCCCGGGAGTGGGGCGAGGGTCGAGAGGTGGTAGCCGCTGTGGGCGGGCCGGAGGCCGAGGGTCCCTGGCCCGTGCATTCCCCGGAAGACGTGGCGGGGGTGGCGGACCGGGTGGAGGCGTGGCTGCTTAGCCAGTGAAGTGGGCGATCATGGCCGTGCCCGCGAGGTGCCAAGCAGAGAGCCAAAGGCCCAGGATCACTAGAGCCACGGCCAGGCCCAGGTGCACGACATCGTGGCTCCGCCTCTGCGGTCCCGCCGTGGGGGTGGGCAGGTCGCCGTTGCGGCCTCCTACCATGCCCAGGGCCAGGTAGCACGTCAGCAGCGAGGAGCCGCCGTAGCTCACCAGCGGCAGGGTCACCCCGGTGAGCGGCAGCAGGCCAGTCGTCCCTCCGGCAATGACGATAGCCTGGCCGACCAGGAGCGCGGCCACGCCGGTGGCCACGAGGGCATCGAGGCGGCTAGGGGCGCGCAGGTAGATGCGCCGGATTTGGGCCAGCAGTATCCCGTAGAGCGACACCGTCGCCAGTGTGCCCATCAGCCCCAGGCGCTCGCCGATAGGGGCGATGATGCTGTCCGTGTGAGAGGCGGGCACGTGCAGCGATTCCGCCGTCAGCAGGCCCCGTCCCAGGGCACCGCCGGTAGCCAGGGCCCGTACGCTCTGAACCACCTGGTAGGAAGCACCGGTGGGGTCGCTCCAGGGGTCGAGCCAGGTGTTGAAGCGCGGGCGAGCGTAGGGCACCAGGAGGTAGGCGGCGGCGCCGGCGGCTACCAG
>JBMNTK010000158.1:0-9551 GCA_050945695.1 Anaerolineae bacterium
GCATTGGCGGCCTCGATGGCGGCACACAGCCCGGCATACCCCGAGCCCACCACCACGACGTCGGTCTCCTGGTCCCACACCTGCTCTTCCTGGGCGGCAACGTTCGTGAAGGTACCGCTGGCGGCTACACCGGCCCCAGCCACGGCTGCGGCCTTGAGGAACCCTCTCCGAGTAGCGCGGCTTGACTTACGCATTTCCCTACTCCTCTTCGTAGCATCAGCAAACACAGTGCCACTAACCGCCTACCTATACCTCCGCTACAGTGCACTGCGCTGATATTCTTTCGGCTGGCCACGCCTGTCAAGGTCTGGGGAGGGTTTTCCTGGGCATGAATCTGCCGCATAGGAACGGGTCTAGATGGGCTAAGAAACCCGGACACAGTAAGGGGGCAGGTCACATGACCTGCCCCCTTGTTCACTAGTCCGTGCCACTGAGACGATACCCCCTCAGCGGCACAACCGCCTGCTGGCGATCGCTAGCTCAGCGGCTCTTCCTGGGCCGCGATCTGGCCGGCGATGCGACCGAAGACCATGTAGACGCTGATCTTGCCATGGCCGCGCTCGGCGCCCACGTAGCCACCCACGCACTCACCAGCAGCGTAGAGGCGCGGGATCACCGGCTCTTCGTCGATGCGCAGGTTGCCACCAGCCAGGAGGTTCTTGGCCTCGAGAACCTGGGCCTTGGTGTTGGTGCGCAGGCCACCCATCTGGTCGTGGGCCAGCATGAGCAGCTTGGCGGCGAAGAAGGGCGGCTTCTGGAGGCGATAGAGCGGCCAAGCCTTGCCGAAGTCCACGTCCTCACCCAGGTCGAGGAAGGTGTTGTAACGCGCCACCTCGTCCACCAGGTTCTCGGCCGGGACGCCGATCCGCTCGGCCAGCGCCTCGATGCTGTCTTCCAGCGCCAGGTAGTCGGGATGCAGAGCGTTGCCCTGCAGCGGGTCGGCCTCGAGGAACATCTCCTCGGTCCAGCCCATAGCAGCCGCGCCCTCGGCATCGGTGATGGCCCAGACGTTACGAGGCCGCTCCTTGAGGTTCAGGTAAGCCTCGTAGAAAGGCTTCTCGGGGTAGGTGGAGGCGGCCAACTCGTTGACGTAGCGGCGACCGTCGTTCTTGACGATCATGACCCGCCGGTAGTCGCTGATGGTCAGACCGGAGTAGATGACAGGGGTGTCGAGGGTCTGAGGCTCCCAGAGCTGGTAGGTCTTGGTTCCCCACTTGATCCGCAGCTCGCAGACGAAGGACATGTCAGTGAGGCCAGCACCGACCTCGGTAGCCGCCACGACGCCTTCGCCCGTCGTCTCGACGTAGGGCAGACCGCCCGCCCAGAGGTCCTCGTCCAGGCGCGGGTCCCAGGCCATGCGCATCTGGACGTTGCTCTTCCAGCCGCCGGTGGCCAGGATGACGGCCTTGCGAGCCTTGATGGCGATGGTGCCGTTCTCGGTCTCGACCTCGACGCCGGTCACCGGACCGTCATTGGGCTCCCGGATGATGCGGGTCATCTTGTGGTTGAGGAGCAGAGGAATGCCGCGCTCCTCGGCAGCGCGGAACAGCACGGTCCAGATGGAGATGCCGGCGAAGGCCGGGTAACCGCCGACGTAGTGCTCAGCGGGGGCAGGCCAGTGCCCACGGTTGGCACGGTTGCCGACGTTCTGGCGCATGGTCTCGGCCCAGACGACGCCCAAGTCCTCCAACCACTGCGCGCAGGCGGGGCCGTTGTCCACGAAGGTACGCAGGAGCTCGGGGACAGCCCGATGCTCGCCGTATTCCATCTGATCCTCGAAGAGCCAATCGGGATGGTCCTCAATCCCGAGGCGCTCCTGCATGGCGGTGCCGGCGAAGATGGCATGCCCGCCGCAGAGGATGGAGTTGCCGCCACCATGAGGGCCCTTCTCGAGGATGATAACCTCGGCCCCGGCGTCGGCCGCCTCAATCGCCGCGCACATGCCGGCATATCCGGACCCGACGACCACTATGTCGGTCTCCTGGTCCCAGACCTGCTCTTCCTGAGCAGCAACGTTGGTGAAGGCACCGCTGGCGGCTACACCAGCCCCGGCAATGGCCGCAGCCTTCAGGAAGCCACGGCGAGAGGCGCGATTGGTCTGTGACATACTGTCGACCTCCTCGTAAACGTGCGTCGCATCAGAATCACGCATCCCCCGCTGGGCCTCTGGTGACTTGTGCTTCGCGGCGCATATCCTGCCTTAACCTGACGCGCTCAGCAAATATGACGAAAGCGGTGCATTTCGGAGCGCGTCAGATCATCCGCTGTCTAGGCAGTTGAGGTCACTTCATTTCGCCGAGGGGCTTTTCGTAGATTCGGTAGGTCTTATAAACCTTGCCACCCAACCTCTGTATGATACGGTTCATCATCACGTTGTTTTCCAGAATCCACGACATCTCGCACAGCTTATAGCCTTTGGCCAGAGCGGCCTGGGCGGTGTGGACGTAGAAGGCCCCGTCAATGCCCCGGTTGCGGTACTCCTCCACCACCCCCATGATCAGCAGCCGGAACAGCCGCGGCCGCTTCCGCCGTTCCCACAGGAACCGGGCCCCGTCGTAGAGAAAGCGCAGCAGCCCATCGCCTGGCCGAGGATAGGCCCGACGCAGAGGCTCGTTGACGTCTGGGATGGCCACCGAGATCCCGACCGGCTCCCCGTTGTGCTCGGCGAAGAAGACCATGTCCGGGTCGAGGAACTGGCGCAGCCCGTGAGCCAGGTGCTCTATCTCCGCGTCGGTCATGGGCACGAAGCCCCAGTTCCGGCCCCAGGCCGAGTTGTACACTCGCTTGGCCCGCACCAGCTCGTCGGCAAAGCTCTTGAGCTGGGCCGGCCGGATGGTGATGCTCCCTTCCCGTTCCAGCTTCTGCGCCGACTGCATCACCTTGCGCGGAAGGTTCTCGGCCTGATCACCGTAGATGTCGGTGGCGATCAGGTAGGCGTAGAGGTCCATCGCCTTCTGGAAGCCGGCTCCGGTGATGAGCGCCTCGTAGTAGCGGGGGTTGTGGGTCATCATGGCCACCGGCGAGGTGTCGAACCCATCCACCAGCAGGCCGCACTCGTGGTTGGTGGACATGTTCATGGGGCCCCGGATGGCCGTCATCCCCCGGGCCGCCACCCAGTCGCACGCCGCCTGCAGCAGGGCTGACGCGACCTCCGGGTCATCCACCGACTCAAAGTGGCCGAAAAAGCCCACCTGCTCGTTGTGATAGGCAATGTGGTTCTGGTCCACGATGGCGGCGATGGTCCCTACCACCTCGCCATTGCGCCGGGCCAAGAAGAGCTGAACCTCGGCGTGCTCGAAGAAGGGGTTGTGCTTGGGGTCGAAGAAGCGCATCCGCTCGCGGAAGAAGGGAGGCACCCACAGCGGGTCGTCCCGATACACCGTCCAGGGGAAAGCGACGAACTCCTGCAGCTGCCGCCGGTCACGAACCAACTCCACCTGGGGTGTCGGCATGCTCTAGTACCTCCCGAAAGCGTGGGTTGAGTGGGGAGCCATCGCAGGATAGGTCAAGCACGCCTCACCTAGCAACTCGTCCGGCGGTTTTTTCACGCCAGCTTTACGAGACTCGCCTGCCGTAGTCTTGACAGAGCGCCTCTTGGCCATCAGACTCATTGTGTCTCTTTGCGCGCAGCCGCTTCGTTTCGCTGGCCCTTCGTAGCCCGCTACAGCCGCAGAGTGCGCCTAGTGACAGCTAACCTGAAGGAGACGGAAATGATCTTGAGGAAGTCCGCCCTAGCCGTGACCGGCGCCCTGCTGGCGCTGCTACTGCTGGCCTGCGGGTTTTCGGCAAACCTCTTCGGTGGCGACAGCGAGCCTACCGCCACCGCCGCCCCCACCGTAGCGCCCGCCATTTCAGAGCCCACGGCCACCGCGGCCGCTGCCGTTGCCCAGCCCACCAGCGCTGGCGTAGCCGAGCCCACCGCCACCCAGGCTCCGGCCGCCGAGCCCACCGCCGCCACTGCCCCCGAAGAAGAGGCGGTGGATGTGCCATCCATGTCCGCCCTGGATGAAGTAGACAGCTACTCCGCCGCCATGGAAATACAGATGACGTCCCCCGAGGACGGAAGCACGGTCATGCAGGTGCACCTCCTCGTGGACGTTGATCGCGTCAACAACGCCCAGCACCTCACCATGAGCTCCACCGAGGACGGCGAGGAAATGGCCATCGAGATGATCACGATCGGCCAGGACTCTTGGATCTCGCTGGGTGCCGAAGGCTGGATGCACACCCGGAACAACGAAAGCATTGACACGAACGCTATGGCCGGCAGCTTCCTAGGCACGGGCCAGGACATGCTCGACGCCGTCACGA
Organism: Anaerolineae bacterium; assembly: GCA_050945695.1. Lineage (GTDB taxonomy): Bacteria > Chloroflexota > Anaerolineae > DRVO01 > DRVO01 > Ch71. Next base: position 4,312 of record JBMNTK010000158.1, read on the forward strand.
ACCCCAGGCTCGTGGCCTCCGGTGAGACGGTCAACGGCATGGTGACCGACCACTACGCCTTCGACCAAGTCGACACCGCCCGCCTGGACCAGACCATGCTCTTCACAGATGTCTCGGGCGAGTTCTGGCTCACCCAGGATCGCAAGTTCGTGGTCAGGATGGTGATGCACGCCACGGGCAAGCTGCTCGACGAAGACGAGAACGCCACGATGGACATGACCTGGGACCTGCTCAGCGTCAACCAGCCGCTGAACATCCAGCCGCCGGCGGGCTACTCCGAGGAGGACATGCTCCCCATAATGGAAGGGGCGCTCAGTGACGGTACCTTCTTCTCCACCCCGGAGATGGCGGCCTACGAGATCGAGGCCTCGGCCGAAGACGTCATGCAGTGGTACGAAGATACCCTCACCGCCGATGGCTGGACCCAGGAGTCAGAGGACTCCATGGAGGGCACGTACATGGCCACCTACTCCAAGGATGGCATGAGCACCTTCATCCTGGTCTCCACCACCGGCACCGACGGCAAGCTCAGCGTGACGATAACCAGGAACTAGCCAAGAGAGCACCCTCGCACTGAGAGCATGGAGGGGCCGTCCCCTGCACGGGGCGGCCCCTTTTGATTGCCTGAGCCATGGGCCCTACAATGAGCCCCGAGTTAATCATCGGAGGACGTGCCGATGTATCATGATGTGGTCATCGTCGGGGGCGGGCCTGCAGGGCTGTCAGCGGCGATCTACGCCGGCCGCTACCAGCGGCAGCCCCTGGTCATCGCCGGTCAGGCCGTGGGCGGGCAGATGCTGCTCACCACCGACGTTGACAACTTCCCGGGCTTCCCGAAGGGGGTCCACGGCGCCGAGCTTGCCCTGCAGATGCAGCAGCAGGCGGAACGCTTCGGGGCAGAGTTCATGCTCGATATCGTCACCGCGGTGGACTTCACGGAGCACCCCTTCCGGCTGATGACCCAGACGGCCGAGGTCGAGGCCGGCTCTGTCATCCTGGCGCCGGGCACCTCTCGGCGCCCCCTCAACGTTCCGGGTGAGAAGGAGTTTGCCGGCCGCGGCGTATCTTACTGCGCCACCTGCGATGGCTTCTTCTTCCGAGACAAGGTCGTGGCCGTGGTCGGTGGGGGCGACTCTGCCGTCGAGGAGTCTATAGTCCTCACCCGATGGGCCAAGCAGGTCTACATCATCCACCGGCGGGACCAGTGGCGCGCCGATCGCACCCTCCAGACCGCCGCCTATCAGAACCCCAAGATCTTCCCCATCTGGGACACCATCGTAACCGAGATCCACGGTGAACTCACCGTTACCGAGCTCAGCCTGCGTAACGTCAAGACCGGGGAGAGCAGCCGGCTGCCCGTGGAGGGGGTGTTCATCTTCGTGGGCAGTGTGCCCAACACCGCGTTCCTGCAGGGCGCCGTGGCCCTCGCTCCCTATGGCTACATCATCGCCGACCGAGAGGGGCGCACCAACGTACCAGGGGTGATGGCAGCCGGCGAGGCCATTGCCGGCACCTGGGCCCAGATCGTGGTGGCCGCCGGCTCCGGGGCCATCGCCGCTTACGCCGCCGAGCAGTTCCTGGCCGAGTTCGAGGGACGGCCGCAGCCGGCGCGCGAGCGCTAGGCTACCCCGAGGAAGCAAAGATGCCGAAGACCGAGCGGTCTTCGGCATCTCTAGTTGACTATGCGGGCCGCCAGTAGGTGCGGCTACCAGCCCTCGAGGAACCGGCGCCATTCCTCATTGCGGCTGAGGTAGGGCCCAAAGAGATAATCCAGGCTCGAAGTGGGCTCGTAGGGCTGCCACCGAAGCGGCAGGTTCGCTTCCTCCGGCGTCCGGCCGCCCTTCTTGCGGTTGCAGGCAGGGCAGGCGGTCACCAGGTTCTCCCACGAGTGCGGCCCCCCTCTGTGCCGAGGGATGATGTGGTCCACGGTGGGCTCAGTGATCCGCTCGCCGCAGTAGACGCAACGGTACTTATCGCGCCGAAAGACCTCGCGCTTGCTTAGCCGTACGCGCGGGCGTGGGCGACGCACCACGTAGTTGAGGCGGATCACCGAGGGCCGAGGGTAGACGGCTCTGGCCGTGTGCACCTCGCCGCGCCCATTCTCAACCACGTCAGCCTTGCCCAACACAAGCAGTTTCATTGCCCGCCGGGTACTGCACACATTGAGCGGCTCGTAGTTGCCGTTCAAGAGCAGTACCGGTTCGCTGAAGTTGTTGCTCTTCTCAGCCTCCCGGGTTGCTTCCCTTAACACGAACCCTATGCTATCACTTTGCGGCCCGAGCCGCCACTTGCCTTACTCGAAGTCGATGCCCACTTCCGATACCAGCTTGCGCAGGTTCATCACGCAGGCCTTGACCTTGTCGGACGGGCCCGGCTCGCCGGCCTTGAAGTGCGGCTCCAGGGAAACGCCACCTGAGTAGCCGTCCGCCTTCATGGCGGCGAACATGCCCGGGAAGTCCACCAGCCCCTCGCCGGTGACGGTGCCGTGGCGGTTGCCGTTCTCCACCACCACGTCCTTGATGTGCACGTGGTAGACGCGATCCTTGACCAGCTCGTAGCCGGCGGGATAGGCTTCGATCTCAGCCCACTGGGCGTTACCGGCGTCCCACATGATGCCCAGGGCCGGCGAATCCACCGCCCGCACCAAGTCCCGGACCTCCTCGGGGGTGCCGCCGTTGCAGGAGTTCTCGTTCTCCATGGCCAGGGTCAGGCCGTACTCCTGGGCCAGCTTGGTGGACTCCTTCAGCCGCTCCACTACCTCATCGAACACGGCCTTGGGGTCATCCTCGCGCCAGAAGGAGAAGCACCGGGTCATGGAGACGCCGAAGATGTCCTTGAGTTGCCCGAGGCGCTTGAGGATCTGCAGATGCTCCTCGTAGGTATTGGCCTGGGAGAAGAACGCGTCACCCGCCGGGCCCTGCTTGGGCTCGTGCAGGTAGCACTTGAGGAAGGGCGAAGCGAAGGCCACCACCTGAAGACCCCGGTCATCGAGGAGCTTCTTGGCCCGAGCAACACCCTTGTCGTCCAGGTCGGCGAGGTTGGTCCTATCTATCGTGCGCAACTCCACGTACTTGAGGCCCCAGTCCTTGATCATGTCCAGGGCCTGCTCGAAGTCATGGCTGACCTCATCGGTGATTATGGCCAACTTCCACATGTTGCTTGTCCCTCCACGTATGGTGTGATGCGCAGTGATCAGGTGAGCGCCGCCAACTGGCGCAACATCTCTCGGGCGCCATCCATCAGCACGCCCTCTATGCCCTCTGAGTACCCCTGTTCCCAGAAATAGACGAACGAACCGGGCTCGTAGCCGCCCTCCGAGAACGCCGCTGCCGTGGGCAGGTAGCCGTCCTCAGAGCCCACATTGCCCAGGACCACGGTGTAGCGCAGGGGCGATTCTTCCCTCAGCCACAGGGCATACTCGGCGAATACCTCCCCCGGCATGCCCACCAAGGCCACCGACCCTATGCGCAGCCCCGTCAGGCGCACGGCGAGGCTCTTGCGCTCCTCTCCTGCTGCCCGGCGGGCCTGCACCGCCCGGGCGTATGACTGCTGCACGGCCGCCACCCGCCGGGCGTCCTCATCCGCCGGGCCACTCAGTACAGCCTCGGCCTTCTCCAGGGTAGCACGGATCTCCTCCTCCGGGGCCAGGGGCGCCAAGGGCAGTTCCACCTCAACCGGCACCAGCCCAACCGGCAATTCCGGCTCCGGCCCCGCCTGCGCCAGAGCGGCCAAGCAGTCCTGTCGGAAGGTGTCCGCTATCTCCTCGGTCCGGGCCCAGGTCCCATTCCGGCCGCGGGGGTTGACATTGCCGAAGGGGCCATTGAAGTACAGGCACGGGCAGCCCAACTGCCTCTCCAGAGCGGCCATGGCCAGGCCCGCCCACTCGGCCGATATCAGCATGTTGCGCTCGCCCAGGGAGGTGAGATGGCAGCCATACGCGGTCACCACCCCTAACGTCCGTTCCGTCTCGGCGTCCAGGAAGCGCAGAGCCAGCAGGGCATCGTCATAGGTGCCGCCGGGGTTCTCGCCCAGACCGACGGCCCCACCCCTCTCGACCCGGCGGTTTATCCCGACGTCGCTGCGGCCCTGGCCTACCAGCAGCCGGGCAGGGCGGAGGCCGGCTAGGGCAGCGCGGCCCGCCCGGACCATCTGGGCGGTCAGGTAGTCGAAGTAGCCCTCGCTGACGTACGGCATGCCGCGGAGCGGTAGCGTGCTGGGCCCCGAGTGGGTGTGGGTGCAGGCGATCACGACCTGGCCCGACGGCAGTCCACAGGCCCGACCCACGGCCTCAGCGATGCTCGCGGCGCGCTCCTGGGTTAGGCCCAGCAGATCGAGGGTGAAGAGCAACACCGTTCCGCCTTCGTGGTCCAGGGCGAGCGCCTTGGCGAAGAGCGGGTCGTGAATGCCGAGGGCGGCGAACTGGGGCCGACCCAGATAGCCCCCCAAGGGTGTGCCAATGCTCGGGGTGATCTCCGAGGATGCGAAACCGGCGCGCAATACCGCCATGGCTGCCTCCGTTGACTGACGGCGCATTATAGCCAGTTGTCAGCGCCGGCTCAACCGCCTGCCCAGGCGCGTTCCCCTATACTTGACCCTTGAGGAATGAATATCAATCCGCTAGAATGGCTTACCTGACCAACGGGTTCGGACCGCACCGCTCCAAGAGCATAGCTGGGAGGAAAGAGATGGGAAGCCGACTGACTCGCCGTCATTTCCTGTACATGAGTGGTCTGGCCGCCACGGCCACCGTTGCTGCCTGCGGCGCTGCGCCTGTGCAGCAGCCCACTGCAGAGCCTGCACCCTCTCAGGCCACTGAGCCCGCCCCTGAGGCCACCGCTGCCCCGCCGGAAGCCACCACCGCCCCCACCGCTGGTACTGGCAAGTACTCGGAGGCTCCGGAGCTGGCCGCGAAGGTGGCCGCCGGCGAGCTTCCCCCCGTGGACGAGCGCCTGCCCCTGGAACCCCTGGTCATCGAGCCCGTCTCGGAGATCGGACAGTATGGCGGTGTGTGGCGTCAGCTCCACATGGGTTCGGCCGACGTCGCCCAGAACAGCTACAAGACGGCCGAGTACTGGGGTAAGTTCAACCCGGAAGGCGTGATCGTTCCCAACATTGCCAAGGGCTGGGAGTTCTCTGAGGACGGCAAGTCTCTCACCATCTACATGCGCGAGGGCATGAAGTGGTCTGACGGAGCGCCCTTCACCGCCGACGATGTCATGTTCTGGTACAACGACATCATC
>JBMNTK010000159.1:0-9486 GCA_050945695.1 Anaerolineae bacterium
ACTCCTCGGGGTGATTGTCATTCCGAGCACAGCGAGGAATCCATCCTGCCCGAGAGCCAGAGATCCCTCGCTTCGCTCGGGATGACAAGAGAAGGGGGCGGGACGACAAGTGAAGGAGAGTACGGGATGACTGCGTAAGGGGGCCAGGATGACGCGGGGGGTAGGGGATGACAAGGTGGGCGAGCCCACGCGCACCAGCGCCCCGGGCGTGGACTCCTCAGAGGGGAACCGAAGCCGGCGAAGACACGATCACCCTGACACCGCCAGTGTTGATCCGGCGCGAATGAGCGTGGTATGGTAGCCGTACTCAGTGATCGGTTTCAACGTTGGTTGGAGGTCTTGGCATGGAAGACGGACTTCTAGGCGAGCAGACCGCACTCATCATCGTAGACGTGCAGAACTGCTTCGTGCCCGGTGGCGCCCTGCCCATCCCCGGCGGCCATGACGTGGTGGAGCCACTCAACCGCTATGCCGAGCTGGTGGCCAAGGCCGGCGGCAAGGTCTTTGCCAGCCGCGACTGGCACCCCGAGGATCACGTGTCCTTCCAGTCCCGCGGTGGCCCCTGGCCGCCCCACGGCGTCCAGGGCACGGAAGGGGCCGAGTTTCATCCCGAGCTCCGGCTGCCCGAGGGCGCCCAGATCGTCTCCAAGGGCCACGACCCCCATCACGAGGCCTACTCTGCCTTCGACAACACCGGGCTGAACGAGATGCTCAAGCGGGCCGGCATCAAGCGCGTGCTCGTCGGAGGTCTGGCCACCGACTACTGCGTCAAGGCAACGGTGCTGGACGCGCTGGCAAACGGCTACGAGACCTACTTGCTGCTCGATGCCGTGAGTGGAGTGGACGCCCAGCCGGGCGACGTGAGCCGCGCCATCCAGGAGATGCTCCAGCGGGGCGCCAAGACGGCACGTCTCTCCACGCTAGAGCGAGAGACCAAGCCTGAAAGGTAGAGGGGCAGACCAGGCACCTGCCCCTCTACCCTCGTGCCTACTGAACCAGTCCCTCAGCTGCCACCCAGTCGAACAGCTCCTGGGCTGCGGCGTAGGCCGCCTCCAGGTGCTGGTTCGCTTCCTCTACCTGCTGCAGCGCCAGCCCGGTATCTAGCCGTTGGCACAACGCCGCCTTGCCCTGTTCCAGGGCGTTGAGCCCCGCTCGCCCTTCCTCCAGAAGCCGGTTGTGCTGCTCGGCCACCTCATCCGGCGGCTCAACTGCCTCCGCCTTACCCAGCAGCTCCCTCCCGGTGACGATGTGCTGGTCAATCTCACCCGAGCGAGTGAAGCAGATGGCAAAGAAGTTCTGGCCCACTTCCGTGATCAGAGCATCGGCAGAGGTCCGGAACGCCTCCCACTCGGCGGCGATGGCCTCCATCTCCCGCACGTAGCGGCTGGCCTCAGCCTGGGCGGCCGGCGTGGGGGTCGGGGCCAGGGTGGCCGTCGGTGAGGGTGCCCGGGTCGGGGTGGCCGTGGCCGTGCTGGTGGCAGTAGGCGCCGGCGTATCCGTGGGGCCGGCAGTAGCGGTTGCGGTTGCGGTAAGCGCCGGCGCCGCCGTGGGGGTGGGGGCTGGAGCAGCCGTGCATCCCACCAACGCGATCACCAGCACGGCGGTGAGGCCCAATCGCATCAGGCCCCGAGTTCTGTTAGCTGCATCGTCTAGCCTCAACATAGCCTCCAACTCCTAGCATGGACGTCTGGCCCTCTGCTTGTAGTCGTCCGTATCTTAGAATCTACTCGTCTTCCTGGCCCGTTTTTGCTTGACGCTCTCGTTTTGCAGTGCTATAAGCCAGGGCACTGCCGTTGCTGGCTTATGTTGAGCGTTAGCGTGATCGTGTTTGAGGACTTTGTCAAAGGCTACCCCTGGCCCTGGGCCCGATGCCCTAGGCCGCATACTTCCGTCCTCCCGCCTCTGCCCCAGAGGCGAGGCGTCCTCTGGAAGTAGATCGCGCTGCTGCTCCCCTGCCCGGCATCTAACGGCAACCAGCAATCCAGAGGAGACTGAGCATGGCAGACCCTAGGCGTGGCTATCCGCAGGTCACCGGGCGGCCGGAGACACTGGGCACCGAAGGCATGGTGGCGTCTCCCCACTATCTGGCCAGCGTGGCCGGCCTGCATGCCCTGCAGCAAGGCGGCTCGGCGGTAGATGCCTGTATCACCATGGACGCCGTCCTCTGTGTGGTGTACGGCCACATGGCCGGCTTGGGCGGGGATCTGTTTGCCCAGGTGTGGGATCCCGCCTCCGGTAAGGTGAGTGCCCTCAACGGCTCCGGGCGCTCCGGCGAGAAAGCCACCATAGACACCTATCGGGCTCATGGCTGGAGGGAGATACAGCCCCGGGGCTCTCTGGCCGCCAACACGGTGCCGGGAGCGGTGGACGCCTGGGCCAAGCTGCACGAACGCTACGGCCGGCTGGACTGGCCCCAACTGCTCCAACCCGCCGTACGGTATGCCGTTGACGGCTTCCCCGCTTCACCCAAGTTCTGCGACTACGTCACCCGGTATGCCGGTACCCTGAAAGAGAACGATGAGACGGCGCGCGTCTTTCTGCCCGAGGGGCAGCCGCCACGGCCAGGAGCGCGTTTTCGCCAACCCGACCTGGCCCAGTCCCTCGAGCTGATCGCCCAGCAGGGCCCGCAGGTCTTCTACCAGGGCGAGCTGGCCCAGAGGATCGTTCAGGGCCTGGCGCAGGCAGGTGGGCTGCTCACCGAGGCCGACTTCGCCCAGCACACCTCCGACTGGGTGGAGCCCCTCCGGACCACCTACAAAGGCTACGAGGTCACCCAGCTGCCCCCCAACACCCAGGGCATCGCCACCCTCCTCCTGCTCAATCTCATCGAGAACCGGGACCTCTCCGCCATCGGGGAGGGCACCGCCGACTACTACCACCTCATGGCCGAGGCGGTGAAGCTGGCCTTCGCCGACCGCGACCGCTGGGTCACTGACCCGGACACCATAGACATCCCCTATGACCAGCTCCTGTCCAAGGACTACGCCCGGCAGCGCGCCGAGAAGATAGACATGCGCCGCGCTCGCCCCCCGGACGCCGCCCAACCGGGTGTGGGTGGCGACACGGTCTACCTCTGCGCCGTGGATAGGGATGGGCAGGCCTGCTCGCTCATTCAGAGCATCTACTTCGAGTTCGGCTCCGCCTTCATGCCCCCTGGAACCGGCATCCTCATGCAGAACCGCGGCTCCTTCTTCAAGCTCGACCCCAAGCACCCCAACGCGCTGGCCCCGCGCAAGCGCACCTTCCACACCATCATCCCGGCCATGGCGCTGCGCGATGGCAAACCCGCCCTGCTGTTTGGGAGCATGGGTGGCGAGGGCCAACCTCAGACTCAGGCTGCCCTGCTCACCCGCATCGTGGACTTTGGCTACAACCTCCAACAGGCGATCGAGGCGCCCCGCTGGCTCTACGGGCGCACGTGGGGCGAGGAGTCCAGCACGCTCAAGCTCGAAGGCCGCATCCCCGACGGGGTAGTCACCGAACTCAGGCGTCGCGGTCACGACGTGCAGATGACCGAGGACTGGTCCCAGACCATGGGCCACGCCCAGGCCATCTGGATCGCTCGCGACGAGGGGGTTCTGCGTGGCGGCGCCGACCCGCGGGGCGACGGCCTGGCCATCGGTTACTAGAGCGACCCCCACAGCGGTGTGTGCGGCGCCCCGAACGCCAATCGGTAGGGCCCTGATAGGAGGTCGGCACCATGCCAGAACAGCAGACAACGCTCACCCTAACGCGCTGGGTCATCGCCGTGCTGCCTCTGGCGGCCCTTCTGGCCCTTCTGGTGGGGCTGCGCTGGGGAGCGGCTTCGGCTGCGGCAGCCAGCTACTTCCTGGCCGTCTTGGCCGCCGTAGCCTTCTTCGGCGCTCCCCTGAGGCTGGTGGGCCTGCAGACGGTCAAAGGCGTGTGGGACGCCGTCTTTGTGGTCTACGTCATCGTCCCCGCCCTGTTTCTCTACCAGGTGACCCGCGAGTCAGGGGCGTTTGAGCGCCTGCGCACCGGCATCGAGGCCTACACGCCAAACAACCTCCTGCACGTGCTGGCGTTTGGATGGGTCTTCTCCACCTTCCTGCAGGGAATCACCGGCTTCGGCGCCCCGGTGGCGGTCACGGCACCCTTGCTGGTGGCGGTGGGCGTGCGCCCCCTATGGGCGGTCGCCATCCCCATCATCGGCCACTGCTGGGCCAACACCTTTGGCACCCTGGCAGTGGCTTGGAACGGGCTTCTGTTGATAACCGAACCGGCCGACCCCAACACCACCGCTCTGATCGCCGCCTCCATGCTCTGGACGACCAACTTGATGGCCGGGTTCACCATCTCTTGGCTCTATGGCCGCATGCAGGGGGTTCGTGAGGCCCTGCCGGCCGTGCTGCTGGTCTCTCTCATCCACGGTGGCGGGCAGCTGGCCCTGGTGACAGTGCTGCCCACCTTGGCCAACTTCCTCCCCGGGGCCGTTGCCGTGGGAGTGATCATCTGGCTGGGGCAGTCTCGCTGGTACGAGAACCCCTCTCGGGTGAAGGTGAGCCAGATCATGGAGGAGGGCGAGCAGGAAGAGCAGGGCCGAGCGGTGCAACAGCACGCCCGCGGCCGCCCGCAGATGTCGCTCTTCTCGGCCTTTCTGCCCTACCTGGTCCTGCTGGCGCTAATCGTGTTGGCGCTGCTGGTTCCCCCGGTGCGACAGACCCTCGAGACGGCTGAGGTCGGGCTCAGTTTCCCTGAGCTCCAGACTGGCCAAGGCTATATCGTTCCGGCCAGAGAAGCTTACAGTGCCTTCTCACCGCTCACTCACCCGGGCACCTTCCTCCTGGTCTCGGCTGTCGTGGCCTTCGTGGTCTACCGACTCCAGGGACACATCCGGGAAGCCCGCCTGGATAACATCCTGGTGGACACTGTCCGCACCAGCATCCCCTCGGCCATGGCCCTGCTGGCACTGGTACCTCTGGCCGCCGTGATGGAAGGGGCCGGGTTGGTCCAGGTCCTGGCCTTGGGCATTGCCTCGGTAGCCCCGGCCGCGGTCTACGTGTTCCTGGCGCCGCTCATGGGTAGCCTGGGGGCCTTCATGACCTCAAGCAACCTCTCCTCCAACATCCTCCTCGGGTCGCTGCAGCAAAGCACTGCCGCCGCCCTGGGCATTCGTGAGGCCATCATCCTGGGAGCCCAGACCGCCGGCGGAGCCATCGGCAATAGCGTAGCGCCCGGAGTGGTGATCTTGGGCCTGGGCGCCGTGGGTGCCGGCGGTCGGGCAGGGGACGTCATCCGCAGGACCCTGCCATTCACGCTCACCGCCGCGGTGGTGGCCGGCGTCGTGGCCCTCGTGGCACTCGGGCTCATAGGAGGGTAGCAGGCCATGGAGTGGATAAGGAAGCCGGTTTGGCAGATGGGGCTGGCAGTGTTGGCGGTACTGATCGGGGCAGCTTTGATCTACATCGGCGGTGCGGACGGCACCGGGGGCGCGCTCCTGTGGTTGGGCCTGATCCTCGTATTCCTCGGGCTGGCTGTACCCCTGGCCCAGCAGCTGTTCCGGCGCGGGAGCAAGGAAGAGAGCGCTTGAGCGAGCAAGCCGCCAGAGCCACAACTAGCTGCTCCACCGGCCGAGAGGTGGCCCATGGTACCCGGCGCGGGTGATCTGCCCATCACGCTACTTCACTGGGGGGCGGCGCTGCTGCCCATACTGGTGCTCCTGGTGCTGCTGGTGGGCCTGCGCTGGTCCACCGCGGCGGCCGGGCCGGCGGCGCTGGCGGTGGCGGTGGCCGTAGCCCTCCTGCTCTTCCGCACCCCCCTCTTTGCCCTGGGCGTAGCCGTGGGCAAAGGCATCTGGGATGCCCTCTTCATCCTCTACGTCATCTGGCCTGCCCTCATCTTCTACAACGTCGCCGAGAAGGCAGGTGCCTTCACCGTCATGCAGCGCGAGATCCGCAAGGCCATGCCCGACCGCCTATTGGTGGTCCTGGTGTATGCCTGGGTGCTGGCCTCGTTCATCCAGTCCATTGCCGGGTTCGGCACCCCCCTGGCCGTGACCGCCCCTCTTCTGGTGGGGCTGGGGGTGCGGCCCTTGTACGCGGTGGTGCTGCCCCTGGTGGGCCCGGCCTGGGCCAACTCCTTCGGCTCCTTGGGGGCCACCTGGCTTGCCACCCTGGCAGTCGTGGACGTCGCTAACCCCGCCCGGACGCTTCTGTATGCCGGCATCTTGCTGTGGATCCCCAACCTGACCGGCGCATTGGCCATCTGCTGGTTCTACGGGCGGGGCTGGGGTCTGCGCCGAGGGCTCCCGGCGGTGCTGGCGATCTCGTTGGTGCAAGGGGGGCTGCAGCTGGCCCTCTTGCAGGTGGAGCCCACCATCGCCTGCTTCGTGGCCTGCGGCGCCGGCCTGGGCGTGACCTTTGCCCTCAACCGCTGGTCATTCTACCGCCAGGAAGACGAGGATGAGCCGAACCTTATCTTCGTGGAACGCAGACGGGACATCTCCATGCCCCCCGGCCGCGCGGGCAGCCAGACCTACTGGCCCCGTACCACCGAGCCGATGCGAGCAGCGAGGCGGCTGGGCGCGCGGCGCATCTCCCTGAAGCTCACGTTCGTGCCCTACATCATCTTGGCGGTGTTGACCCTCGGGGCCCTGGCCATCCCCCCGGTGCACGACCGCCTGGCCCAGGTGGGTTTCGGCCCGCCGTTCCCGGGCAGTGAGACCGGCTACGGCGTAATCCGTGAGGCCGAAGCTCCCTATTCCCCCCTGGAACCACTGGTCCACCCGGGCACCTTCCTGCTCCTCTCGGCCCTGATCGGCTATGTCATCTACAGCCGCGGGGGATACTACCGGCCGGGCACCAACCTCGCGTCACTGGTGGGGGACGCTGCCGAAGGAGCACTACCCTCGACGGCCGCCATCACCGCCCTGCTGACCATAAGCAGCGTCATGGATCACTCCGGCCAGGTTACCTTGCTAGGGCTGGGGATCGCCGTGGTGGCGCCGACGCTGGTGGTGGCCGCGGCATCACCCCTGATTGGGGCCCTCGGGGCCATGATCACCTCCAGCAACACCGCCTCCAACATCCTCTTTGCCCCCCTGCAAGCTCAGGCAGCGGCCGCCGAAGGCATCGCCCAGGAGCTGGCCATCGCTGGCCAGACGGCCGGCGGGGCCACCGGCAACGCCCTGGCCCCCGGTGATGCCCTGCTGGGGGCCACCATCGTCGGCCAGCCCGAGCAGGTCGGGAGCATCCTGAGAAAGATCCTGCCCTGGACTCTGATCGTAGCCGTGTTGGTCGCCGGAGCCACGTTGCTCCTACATCTTCTGGGTTGAGGGATATGAGCCAGACGACCATGTACCTCATAGCCGCTGGACTGATCGTGCTTGGCCTGGTCCTCCTGGTGCTTGGGCTACAGGGCACAAGCTGGATGTGGCAGGCCGGTCTGGCAGCGGTAGCCCTGGCGATGGCCGTGGCATTCTACACTCACTGGGTGCCTAACAATGACCAAGAACAGAATCCCTAGAGTCTACCCAACCGCAAACCGTCCCCCATCCGGGCGCCGCAGGCCGGGAGGCGTCCGTGGCCTGGCTGACGATCCGGATCAGACGCCCATTGTGCCCGCCGCCGGCGATGGAATGCCCGAACCTCTGCTCCCTCGCACTGCCACAACGGGCTGGTGGAGGAGCGTGGGAATACTGGCCCTGGGTGTCATCCTGGGTCTAGGAGCCCTGGAGTTCATCGGCACCTTCGGTCATGCCCTGGCCCTGCTGCTTCTGGGGATAGTCCTCGCCCAGGCACTGGCCCCGGTGGTGGCGACACTTAGCCGCTGGCTACCGCGGACGGTGTCCATCATCCTGGTGTACTTCGGGATCCTACTCGGGATCGTGCTCGCCGGCTGGATTGTGGTGCCGGCCCTGGTGACTCAGGCAGGGGCCCTGATCGAACGGGCCCCCGAGATCATCGAGGCCGTGGACGACTGGCTCACGGACCGGGGCGTGCCCGACATACCCAGCATAGTGGACCTAGACCCGCAGCTGCTCCAGAGCCTCCTCTCTCGGGCTGCCGGGCTGGGCGCGGGCCTGCTGGCTATCCCCGGCCAGATCGCCACCATCGTCCTCGATGTCGGCCTGATCCTGTTCGTGTCCATCTACTGGCTGATAGACATGCCCAACACCCAACGCTTCTTCCTCTCCCTGCTGCCCGAGCGTCGCCGGGATTGGGCCGGCCGGTTGCTCGCCGACATTGGGCATGCCATCGGTGGCTACGCCCGGGGGAGCCTGTTGGATGCGTTCATCGTGGGCGCGCTCACCTACGTAGGTCTGCTCGTCATCGGTGTGCCCTATGCGCTGGCCCTGGGGGTCTTGGCCGCCTTCATGGAGGTCATCCCTAACCTGGGCCCCATCATATCCGGTGCCTTCATGGTGACCACCGCCCTCACCGTCTCCACCCCTACCGCCATCATCACCTTGATCTTCGCCATAGTGCTGCAGCAGGTGGAGAACCAGCTCCTGGTACCCGTCGTCATGAGGGGGCAAACGCAGCTGTCCCCGGTGCTGACCATCATCGCCATCTTTGCCGGTGCCTCAGTGGCCGGGTTGCTGGGGGTCTTCGTGGCCATCCCCCTCGTTGCTGCTGCCAGGGTGCTCTTCACCTATCTGGTGGTCCCGGCGATACGGCACTGGAGCGGAGCCGATCAGGCCACCAATGCCACCACAGCCGAGGCGGAGGGCGGCCACCAGCCGGTCTAGGAGCTTCCTGCCAATCTTTAACCAGCCCTTAAGGGAGCCTTTATGACCGTTTTAGCGGGCCGGGGTAGGATATGCACAGTGGAAGGCACGGACGCCGAACGCTCAAGCAGTAACAGGAGCACCACCACGAAGCGATGTAGTTGGATGATCGTAAGTCGGCATAGTTTTCTAACTTGATTAGTCGCTATACCAGCGGGGCTACCGGGTTTATCGTTAGTTAGATCGTTAGAGTGGACTGTTGGATTATCGGTTGTGAGTAAGCCCCGCAGCCCTGACCCACCCGATCGTGATGGACGGCGGGTGAGCACCAAGGGAGAGGTCAAGAGACCTCTCCCTTTCCTTTTAACGCCACTGCTGACTCTACCGGGAGGGAGCCCCGCTGAGGCTCTCGATGAGCCCGCGCAGGTACTCCAGCAGCGTAACCCCGGCCGGCTCGGGTGACGGCACATCCAGGGCGGCGGGCCGGCTCTCGTGGGCGCGGCCACCCAGGACCACGATCACCCTCTCGCCCAGGGCGAAGCACCGCCCGGCATCTGGGTACTCCTCTAGCAGGGCGAAGAACTCGTCCGACCCCACTACCACCGGGGTTGTTTCCATCTTCTCGACGTCGAAGCGAGTGTCCACCCAAACACCATCCTGCCGGATGAAGGCCCTATCGCCTACCGTGGCCACCGGCGCGCCGCTATCGGCCTGGCCGGGACGGGGGATCGGGACGTCTGCTGATTCCAGGGCCTTGTGTTCCACGGCCCGGTCCACCGCGGCAGCGCCGTGGGCAGGAG
>JBMNTK010000160.1:0-9462 GCA_050945695.1 Anaerolineae bacterium
TATGGCCGGGCTAAGGTAGTCGTAGGGGCCAAGCAGGTCCGCCAGCTCCGCGGCCACAGTGAGCATCAGGGCGTCGTCAGCGCTGAGCATGCCCACCAGCAGGCGGGCCGGTTCTGGCGGGCGTGGGTGAGCCATGGCGCTATGCGAATCCCAAGCCCTTCTGCCGGAGGCTCACGAACCTGCCGCCGGCCACGATGAGGTGGTCGAGCAGGTCAATGCTCAGCAGGGCGCCTGCCTCGCGGAGCCGTTGCGTAGTCTGAACGTCATCGGGCGAGGGGGTAGGATCGCCGCTGGGGTGGTTGTGGATGACGATGATGTTGGGAGCGTTCCTGCGGATAGCCTCGCGGTACACCTCGGCCGGCCGCACGGGGGCGCTGTCCACGGTGCCGTGATAGACGGTCTGGATGCAGAGCACCTGATTCTTGGTATCGAGCAGCATGACGCGCAGCTCTTCCTCGGTGAGCAGGCTCATCTCGGTCAGCACCAGCCCGGCGGCGTCGCCCGGTCCATGAATGGCGGGCTTGAGCTCGCCCACAGAGGTGGCCAACCTCAGACCGAGCTCTACCGCGGCCCGAATCTCGCAAGCCTTGGCAAGGCCGATGCCGCGGACGCTGGCCAGCTCCTCGACAGAGGCCCGCGAGAGCCCGGGGAGCCCACCGAAATGGTTCACTACTCGTTGGGCCAGGGTCAGCACGCTCTCGCCGTGGGAGCCGGTGCGCATTATGATGGCGAGCAGCTCGGTAAGGGTCAGCGCGCCGGGGCCGTATACCTGCAGCCGCTCTCTGGGGCGCTCCGCCTCCGGCATTTCTTTGATCATGGGCGTGTAGGGACGTTGGATGTCTGAGTGCATGGAGTGCGCCCCCGGTGAGTTGGGGCCATTCTAGCAAGGCGGTGTGAGACTGTCATCACGGAGAGAGCACATGTCGAAGACGGATGAAGGACAGGCCCTGACCGTATTGATGATTGGCAATGCTCATATTGACCCGGTATGGCTTTGGGACAGAGCGGAGGGACGTCAGGTCACCCTCAACACCTTCCGCACCGTGGTTCAGCTCTTGGGCGAGTACCCGGAGATGCTCTTCACCTCTGCCCAGGCCCAGCTCTACGCCTGGGTCGAGGAGGATGACCCGGCCCTGTTTGAGCGCATAAAGGGGCTGGTGGCCGAGGGCCGGTGGCACCTGGCCGGGGGAATGTGGGTGCAGCCGGACTGCAACCTGCCCAGTGGCGAGGCGTTCGTGCGCCATTTCCTGTACTGCCAGCGGTACTTCTCTTCCCGGTTCGGGGTCCGGGCGACCGTGGGCTACAACGTGGACAGCTTCGGCCACGCGGGGACGCTGCCCCAGCTGCTCCGGGGCGCCGGCATTGACTCCTACGTCTACTTCCGGCCCGACCCGCGCCGCGAAGTGAGCCTCGACGAGAACCTGTACTGGTGGGAGTCGCCCGACGGGTCTCGGGTAATGGCCTGCCGCCCGCCCAACCACTACGGCACGTGGGCCGGCGAGATCGAGAACTGGACCGTACGCAGCATCGCCCACGCCCCAGAACGCGTCGGCGCGGTCCTGTGCTTCTACGGCGTTGGTGACCACGGGGGCGGGCCTACCCGCGCTAACCTCGATTCGATCCGAGCCATGAGTGAGCGGCCGGACCTGCCGGAGATACGGCACGGGTCGCTGCGAGAGTTCTTCGACCGCGCAATGAGCGTGCGCCAGGACTACGGAGTCCGCCGCAACGACCTCCAGCATCATGCCCCGGGGTGCTACTCGGTAGAGTCGAACATCAAGCGCTGGAACCGCCAGGCAGAACAGAAGCTGGTGGCGGTGGAGAAGGCCAACGCCCTGGCCGCGGCGCTGGCAGGCGGGCCGGTGGCCGGAACGGAGGCATTCGACGAGGCCTGGCGGCTGGCTCTCTTCAACCAGTTCCACGACATCCTCGCCGGGACCTCGATACCGGAGGCCTACCAAGAGGCGGAGCGGGACTACGCCGAGGTTCAGCGGATGGCGGACGGTGTGGCCCGGTCGGCGCTCACCAAGCTGGCGAAGGCCACCGACTGCCGGGGTGGGGGCAAGGCCGTGGTGGTCTTCAACCCCGTGTCCTGGGAGACTCAGAGCTTGCTCGAGGTTCGGGAGCAGGGCGAGAACGCGACCATCGGCGGGACGCCGCTGCCGGTCCAGCGGGCTCACGACGGGGCCCTGCTGGTCCAGGCGACCCTGCCGGCGCTGGGCGTGACCTGTCTGCACCTGGCGGATTCGCCCGCGGACGTTCCCGCTCCCGAGCAGCCCGCCACGGCTCAGGGCAACACGCTTGAGAACGGGCGATGGCGGCTGGAGGTGGACCCGGCGACCGGGGAGTGGACCTCCCTGTTCGACAAAGCTGCCAATGTGGAGGTGCTCTCCAAGCCTGGCAATGGGCTGGTGGTCATGGACGACCCCAGTGACACCTGGAGCCACGGTCTCTTCGGGTATCACACCGAGATCGGGCGGTTTGGCCAGGCCAGCGTGGAAGTGGCGGAGAAGGGCCCATTGCGGGCTTCCCTGCGTGTCCAGCGCCGGTATGGGCGCTCGTGGGCGGAGGAGATCGTCTCGCTTCATGCAGGCGACGGGCCGGTTGCAGTACAATTGAGGCTAGACTGGCACGACACACGCAAAGCTCTCAAGGTGTCCTTCCCGGTGGCGCTGGAGTACGTCGCCTGCACCTACGAAGCGCCGTACGGGGTCACTGTGCGGATACCCAATGGGGAGGAGGAGCCCGGCCAGACCTGGGTGGATGCTACGGGAGTAGCCACCACGACTGAGGGGCGGCCGATCCCATATGGGGTCAGCCTCATCAACGACTCCAAGTACGGTTTCGACATGGACGAGCGGTCTCCAGTGCGAGGTCGGGAGAAGGTAGACCTGGACCTGCGCATGACGATCCTGCGATCGCCGCCCTACGCCTTCCACGATCCGCGGCCGTTCGACCCGACCGAGACCTACACGTTCGTGGACCAGGGCGAGCAGACGGTGCGCTACTGGCTGCTGCCGCACCGCGGCTCGTGGCGTGATGCGGGTACCGTTCGCGAGGCGCATCGGCTGAATGCCCCGCTGCTGATGCTGCCGGTTACGCCCCATCAGGGCGGGTTGCCGGCGTCGTGGTCGTTCCTGGAGTGCCCCACCGAGGGGGTGGAGGTGGGCGCGCTCAAGCAGGCCGAGGACTCGGGGCAGCTGGTGGTCCGGCTGGTGGAGACGTCCGGGCGAGACACTCAGGCCAGCCTGAGGTTCCCGCTGTGGGGGGCCGAGCTGACGGTTCCCCTGGGCCATTACCAGGTCAAGACGCTGGCCCTAGAGGCGGTCGAAGGCTCCCTGAAGGTCACCGAGGTCAACCTGCTGGAAGAGCCCGTCGAGGGCGGGTTCACCGCGTCACTCAAGCTGTAGCGCCTATCATCGAACCAGGCCGGAGGGTTAGTGGACGTCAAGCTCATAGCCATCACCCGCTTCCTCGGGGGCAATGGCACACCCGAGGAACTCATCGAACACGCTGGCCGGGCCTGCTACCGCAGTGAGCCCAGAGGCAACGCCGGTGACTTCATCCGTCGCCGGGTCCAAGAAGGGCACGAGAGCATCATCGAGCATGCCTCGGCGACATTTGACATAAGCGGCATCTCCCGGGCCTGCAGCCATCAGCTGGTGCGGCACCGGATTGCCAGCTACAGCCAGGAGAGCCAGCGCTACGTGGACATGGCAGACCCGGAGTTCGTCGTGCCTCCGGCTGTGGCCAAGGATCCGGCAGCGGCTGCCGCCTTCCAACGCTTCTGCGATACGGTGAGCGGAGCTTACGAGGAGCTGCGAAGCCTGGGGATCCGCAAGGAGGACGCGCGCTTCCTCCTGCCCAATGCAGCGGCCACGCGCATCGTGGTGACCATGAACTTCCGCTCCTGGCGGCACTTCATCAAGCTGAGGGGACTGGATCCGGGAGCGCAGTGGGAGATCCGCGAGGTGGCGTATCGTGTGCTGGATGCGCTGTACGAGCAGGCGCCCAGCGTGTTTGGGGATCTGGTGGATGAGAGAGCTAAGAGAGCGACCTGATATTGACTCCTACTTCATGCGCATCGCTGAGGTAGTGGCCACCCGGAGCACCTGCCTGCACCGATTGGTGGGGGCGGTGATCGTCAAGGGCAAGCAAGTGGTGTCCACCGGCTACAACGGCGCGGCGGCTGGGCACCCCCACTGCCTGGACATCGGCTGTGCCCGCGCTCACGTTCCCTCGGGCACGAACATGGAACTGTGTCGGGGGGCGCACGCGGAGCAGAACGCCATCAACTTCGCCGCCCGCTACGGGATAGCGATCGAGGGCGCGTCGCTCTACTGTACGGCTCATCCCTGCTCGGCCTGCGCCAAGAGCATCATCAATTCCGGGATCACCCGGGTGGTATACGAAGTAGACTACCCCGATCCCATGGCCAAGGAGATCCTCTCGATCATTGAGGTCAAGCAGTGGGTACCGGAGGGCGTTGATGTCCGTGCCGGATGAGCTGCGGGAGGAGGCCCGAAAGCTAAGGGAGTTCCTCACCTACCACTCCTATCGCTACTACGTGCTCGACCAGCCGGAGATCAGCGACGCGGAGTATGACCGCGCCCTCAAGCGCCTCCAGGAGATTGAGGCAGAGTACCCGGAGCTGGTGACTCCTGACTCTCCCACTCAGCGGGTGGGGGGAACTCCTCTGCCTCAGTTCGAGACGGTGACGCACGAGATCCCCATGCTCAGCTTGGACGATGCCTTCGACATCGCCGATGTCAGGGACTGGTTCGGGCGCGTGCGCCGTCTCCTGGAGATTGGGCCCGAGGGGCAGGTGGACCTGGTGGTGGAGCCCAAGGTGGACGGGCTGGCCATCAGCATCCTATACGAGAATGGGGTGCTCACCCGGGGCGCCACCCGAGGCGATGGCTACCGGGGTGAGGACGTCACCAGCAACGTGAGGACCATCCGCCAGATCCCTCTTCGCATACCGGTGGACAACGGGGCCGAGCCCCCACCTCTCCTGGAGATCCGAGGTGAGGTGTACATGAGCCTCAAGGCCTTCGAGCGCCTCAACCAGGGCCGGGCCGAGCGAGGGGAGCCGGTCTTCGCCAACCCACGCAATGCCGCTGCCGGCTCGGTGCGCCAGCTGGACCCGAAGGTGACCGCCGGGCGGCCACTGGCGTTCCTGGGGTATGGGATCGGGATGGTGCAGGGGGTCACCGTCCAGACGCAGTGGGAGGCGCTGCAGCTGGTGAAGAGGATGGGCTTGCCCATCTCCGAGGATGCCCGCCTCTTCTCTACCATCGAGGAAGCGATCAGCTACTGCCAGGAGTGGATGTCCCGGCGCGAGGAGCTGCCCTTCGAAGCGGACGGGCTGGTGCTCAAGGTCAACGACTTCGAGCTGCAGGACCGACTGGGCGTGGTGGGCAGGGCGCCCCGGTGGGCGATCGCCTTCAAGTTCCCTCCGCGCGAGGAGGTGACACGGCTGATAGATATCGCCGTGAATGTGGGCCGCACAGGGGTGGTCACTCCGTACGCCATCCTTCAGCCGGTCAGCATCGGCGGGGTGGTGGTGCGGCAGGCCACCCTGCACAACGAAGACTACATCCTCACCCGCGATATCCGTATCGGTGACTGGGTGACAGTGGCCCGAGCAGGTGACGTCATCCCCCAGGTGATTGGCCCCATACCCAGCCGTCGCACGGGAGAGGAGCGCGCTTTCCAGATGCCGACTGAGTGCCCCTCGTGCGGCAAGCCTCTCACCCGGCTTCCGGACGAGGCCGCGACCTACTGCACTAACGCCGCCTGCCCGGCGCAGCGCACCCGCCTCCTGGAGCACTTCGCTTCCCGGGGGGCCATGGATATCGAGGGCCTGGGCGAACGGGTGTCCCAGCAGCTCGTAGCCAACGGCCTGATCAACGACGTGGGGGACGTCTATTCGCTCACCAAGGAGCAGCTCCTCGGTCTGGAGGGGTTTGGCGAGAAGCGGGCGGAGAAGCTCCTAGCAGCCATCGAGGGCTCGAAGCAGCGGCCATTCTGGCGGGTGCTGGTGGCGCTGGGGATCCGACGAGTAGGAACTGTGATCGCCCAGGAGCTGGCGGAGCACTTCCGGTCATTGGACCGGTTGGCCGTGGCGACCCAGGAGGACATCGAGCGCGTGCACGGCATGGGTCCTCACACGGCCGCCGCGATCACCCAGTGGTTCGCGCAGGAGTCCAACCGGAAGGTGATGGAGAAGCTCCGCCGGGCCGGGGTGTGCCTGGCCGAGGCTGAGGCCGAGGTGAAGGAAGGGCCTTTGGCGGGCATGACCCTGGTGCTGACCGGCCGGCTGCCCAGTCTCACCCGCTCTCAGGCCCGCCAGCTCATCACTGAGGCGGGGGGCAAGGTTTCGGAGAGTGTCACGCGAGACACTCGCTACGTGGTGGCGGGTGAGGAGCCGGGGTCCAAGCTGGACCGGGCCCGGAAACTGGGCATCGAGGTGATAGACGAGGAGCAGCTGCGCCGACTGGTGGCCGGCGAGGCTGTGCCCGATTGAGCGGCCGAATTGTGGCCGGCTCGGTTCGTCTGTAACATGACCATAGACCTGCCTGCCCGTCCAGGGCAGGGGCAGGCATAAGGGGGGAATCGGAGATGGGTGACGGCAAGATCAAGGTTGGCGTCATTGGTGCCGGTGCGATCGCGTCCAGCGTGCACATCCCGGCATACCTGTCGGTACCGGGCGTGGAAGTGGTGGCAGTCGCCGACCCCAAGGAGGGGCGGGCCCAGGCAGTAGCCGACAAGTACGGCATCGCTAAGGCCTTCAACGACTACCGGGACCTGATCGGCACGGACGGGCTGGACGTGGTGAGCATCTGCAGCCCCAACGCCTTCCATGCGCAGCAGACCATGGATGCGCTCCAGGCGGGTCTTCACGTCTTGTGCGAGAAGCCGATGGCCATCAGCGTACCTGACGCCCAGGCGATGGTGGACACCGCCCAGAAGACGGGCAAGGTCCTCATGATCGGCATGACCAACCGCTTCCGGCCGGACACGACGGCGCTGCGGCAGTACGTCCAGGACGGGATGCTGGGCGACATCTACTACTTCAAGGCCGGTTGGCTCCGTCGTACGGGCATCCCCGGATACGGCTCGTGGTTCACGACCCGAGAGCTGTCCGGTGGTGGCGCGCTGCTCGACATCGGCGTGCACTACCTCGACCTGGCGCTGTGGGTGGCCGGCTTCCCGAAGCCCGTCTCGGTATCGGGCATGACGTTCGCCAAGTTCGGCCCGCGCGGGATGGCTCTGGGCAACTGGGGCGCCGACATCTATCGGGAGGGCAGGCAGACCTTCGACGTGGACGACCTCGCCACGGCGTTCGTCCGCTTCGACAACGGTGCTGTCCTCACCCTGGAAGTCTCCTGGGCCGCCTATGTGGGCGAGCAGGGCGAGAACTACCTCCGGTTCATGGGCACTGAGGGCGGCGCGGAGCTCTCCTCGCGCTTCGGCAAGGACTACCCTGTCCGCTACTACGGCCAGCGCAACGGGGACTCGTTCGACTCCACGATCTACGTCAGCCCGAGCCAGCGACCGCACTGGACGGAGATCGCCCACTTCATCGACTGCGTGCGCGGCGAGTGCGAGCCCTTGGTTCGGCACGAAGAGGCGCTCACGGTAGCCAAGATCCTGAACGGCATCTACGAGTCGGCCGAGACTGGCAAGACGGTTGAGATCGCCTAACCTGGCACGCACTAGCGGCTAGTAGGAGGGGGCCGGTCCTGCGGGGCCGGCCCTTTCTGCGCCTACCCAGTAGCATCCCGCTCAGGGTTCTGGTAGATTATCCGCATATGCAGGATGACAGGTCTGGTACTAGGCTTCGGCTCAACAGCCCCTGGTTGCCGGTGCTGTTGCTGGCGCTCGTCCTGCTGCAGGCCACCAACCCTTCTCCGGTGTGGCAGTACATGCTCACCGGCGTATTCCTCGCCAACGCCATCTCCATCTACTGGGCGCACGCCCTCCGCACCCGGCTAGAGGTTTCTCGGCGGGTCCTCTGGTCCTGGGCGCAGGTGGGTGATCTGCTGGAGGAGGAGTTCAGCCTGGAGAACCACTCCTGGCTCCCGGTAGTGTGGGCCGAGGTTGTGGACCACTCCACCGTGCCGGGATACGAGGCGGCGCGGGTAGAGACTGCCCCCGGTCGGGGGAAGCGCACCTGGCGCACGCGTTCGGTGTGTCGGTTACGGGGGAGCTTCCAGCTTGGCCCTTGGGAGCTGCGTACCGGCGACCCCTTCGCGATCTTCGAGGTCACGCACTACTTCAGTGACGTGCGAGAGGTGGTGGTGTTCCCGCCCGTGGTTCGGGTGCCTCAGCTGAGTCTGCCGCGGGGCATGGCCAGCGAGGGTGTGCGCAGCCGCACCCGGGCTCAGGAGACCACCGTGGACGTTGCCGGCGTCCGCCAGTACGCTGCCGGCGATAGCCTCAGCCACATCCACTGGCCTACTGTGGCGCGGATGCGCGAGCTCTACGTCAAGGAGTTCGACCGCGAGCCCAGTGGCTCCCTCTGGATCCTGCTTGATCTGGACCCTCAGGTCCAGGCCGGCCTGGACGAGGAGAGCACGGTCGAGTACGGGGTCATCGTGGCGGCCTCTCTGGCTCACATGGTCCTGCGAGAGAACCGGCCGGTGGGCCTGTACTGCGACGCCAACACGCGCATCCTCATCCGGCCCGGCGTGGGGCTCAACCACACCTGGGCCATCATGCGCGCGCTCACGTTCGTCCAGCCCGGCACCGGTCCCACCTTGGCGGAGGCCCTGGAAGACTGGGCCCGGGTCGCCTCTCGAGAGACCAGCCTCGCCATCGTGACGCCTTCGGCCCATAGCACCTGGTTGGCGCCGCTCACCAGGATAGTGGCCCGCGGCTGGTCCACCTCCGTCACCCTGCTGGACGCGGCCTCTTTCGATGGGGTGGACCGCAGCCTGCCCGGCCTCATTGACGCGCTAGCGGAGCTGCGGGTCGAGTCCAGGGTGGTGAGCGCTGGGATGCAGTTTGAGCACCTGATCCCCTTGGCCTATCGGGGGGTGCCTCGCTACCGGGTGGGGGCCACCGGCCGCGCCATCCGCATCCCGGATCCGTCGGCGGCGGGCGCATGACCATTCTGGACCTGCCCTTCCGCGCCTCCCGGCAGCCCGACGCGCGGGTGGCCGAGGTCCGTCCCGGCGACCGGGCCACACTGGGCCTCATGTTGGCCCTGGCCCTGTGCGCAGCCGGGGCCATCCACGAGGTGGGCTGGGCGGAGGGGACCGAATTCCTCCTTCTGGACGTCACCTTCGCCGTGCTGCTGGCCTATGTGCTTGCTACTTCCACCCTCCGGGCCCGGGCAGCGGCGGCCGTGGGCGTAGTGCTGGGGCTAGGCCTCATACTGGTCACGGTGGGCCGGCTCTGGCCACCCATAGCCTACGTCCGCGCCGACCTTGCCGGGCTGGGGGCGTGGCTGGA
>JBMNTK010000161.1:0-9446 GCA_050945695.1 Anaerolineae bacterium
CGATGAACGCCTCGGACGGCAGACGGGTCCACACCTACCTCATCGCCCACAAGCTCATGGAAGTGCTTCTTCACGCCCTCATAGAACACGGTCGCAGACGGCTGAATGAGCGGAGGACCGAGAGGCATCATGGATGCGGTTGAGGGCGGCTCGAGCGATGCCCAGCAGGGCACAGAGAGTGGCGTTCACGATGGCGGGGGCCAGACCATCCCGCAGGAGCCGGCTCGGATTGCGGCCACATCCGAGTAGCGCAGCTGCTGCAAGGGAGGCGAGAGGGGTCGTCGTCTACCAGGTAGCCGGCTACCCGCTGGAGCCCAGGGAGCATGGCCATCCGGCTGGTAGAGGCAAGGCCAGCCAGCTAGAACTGAGACCCATTAGCGTCTTGGGCACACCGGCCGATAGCCTATGCTCCCTGGGCCCGTCATCCTGATTATCGACGACTACTCTAGCTGGCCGGCCGCGCTAGTGAACGCTCGGTTGACCCAGCAGCCCTGACAGTGACTGTTCTACCTGTCAACCTACTGCTCCCACCTCGATCCGGCCAAGAGCATCTGCCTGCGCCTAAAGGGGCGGATCGCCGCCAATCACCTGTACAGTTCTGTCCTTCTCGTGCGGCTCTGACGCATTCTCTACTTCGGAATCACGTAGGGTCCGCTTCCTGTGACGAGCCTTCCACTGGCATTGCGGAAGTAATCCGCATGCTCGCGCTCGAACTCTTCAATGGACAGGTCGGGGTCACTACAGAAGGCAGACATCGCCAAGTAGTTGATCTCGTTCTGACGCTTTCGGCCGGACATACCGGCTCGGTCATTGAGTTCACCGTAGAAGCAGATGCCGCTGTGGCCCATCTGATGGCCACGCTTGATCGCTTTGGCGATGTGGCGGTGTTGCGCTTGACCGTCCATTCCCCAGAGAAGCCAGCAGCCGCCGTAGGACCACACACCCACATTGCCGAAGCAACGCGGCTCAGGAGGGGGCAACTGCTTGGCGTAAGCTTCGGCCACATCGCAATCGTCCAGAACCAAGCCTGGATCAATCTTGGCTGGATCCTGCACGTGCCAGGCGACTATGGTGCGGTGGGGCATGAGCGACAACAGCCTCGGCGGGTCAGCGATCATGCTGGAGTCATACATCAGGTTCTGGCATAGTATCACCCAGGAGTCGGGCGCCAGATTGAGGGCATCCTGGGCCAGCACCGGCATCCAGAGTGCCTCATCCTCGTAGGAAAGGGGCCCGAAGCCCCGATCTGGCTGGGCGCCTCGGCGAGCCAGGCAAGAGGGGCACTGGCAGATGAGACCATTGTCGCCCATTTCCAACCAGACCCCACCGATGGCAAAGGTCCGGTAGAGCCAATCCAGTCCCTCCAGGTACCAGTCCCGTAGCTCAAGTCGTGAAGGGCAAGCATCGCAATGCTGGGCCGGCGCGAGGTCGCCGTTGATGTGGCTCCACCAACGCACGGACCCATCTGCCTGCACAGCGCGCCACTCCGGCCTAGCCAACAGCAACTGATCGAGACTCCATCGGGCAGCTTCGCCGTCGACGCGTTCCCGACCGCTTTCATAGCAGAAACCGCCATACGATCGCACGCCCACGCCAGGGATGATGCGCACTCCCTTAGCTGCGGCGTGGTCACACAGCCGCCGGGCCGTATCTCCCCCACCATGGCTTTCGCGCAAGAAGCCCCAAATCACCACGGCGGCGATCCCATGCGCCGCCATGAAGTCTATCATGTTAGTGTAGTTCTGGAGGTACGTATCCGGGTCGGTGATGTTGTGGTGGTTGGGGTAGGCACCCCAGGACATGCGGCCGTCCCAGGTCCATAGTATCGAGTGAGGCATCCGAGGTTGCATCTGGCTTTCCCTCCGGTTCTTGAGCAGAGCGCCCTCCGCCGAGCGCACGGCGGGCCACGTCTCTTAGCTGTATCGGCAAGCGGCCTCTTTGGCGATGGTGGTCCATACCCTGAGATGCTCCGGACTTCCCTTTACCGTCTCTATGTCCTGGTAGACGATATTGAGGCAGGTATGCCCGGCCACCGCCAGTCCCTCCTCTATCTCCGCTCTCATGTCATCGGGATCGAGGTTGGCCTGGATACGACTGGGGCTCACCCTCCAATTGAGGGCGTAGTCATCCCCCATCTCTCTCACCGCCTCCTCAAGGTCGGTCCAAGGCGATACCGACACCATCCTCACGTTGGGCATGGCACGTATCAGGTCCCACTTGCCGTGGTGGGACTCACAACAACCGAAACTACACACGCCGAAGAGAGACATCACCGGGGACTGATACTGGTACAGGAACTCCTCGGTCATGGCTGGCGACACCACCCCGAATTCCTGACTGTCCGCCTCACCCCACATGTCTTTGAGACGCACGCGCTCTCCATCGAAGTCCGGTTGCGGCAAGTCCCGGCAGTACCGCGGCACTCCGTTCAGCGAGCTAAGATCGTTCCGGGACAGCAATCCATCCCGTTCTGCATTCCGGAAGTAGGCGATGTGAGCGTCTCGGAGGAAAGCCATCAGGCGGTGCACCCAGCGAGGCCGCTCGACCATGTAGTAGAGGAGCTGCTCCAGGCCCAGAAGGTAGGAGGCCCAGTACCCTAAGCCGACGAAGGTCAGGCGGGGCAGCCGAAGACGTACCTCAAGGTTGTCACCGAGTGCCACCTGAGCCTGCTCTTGCAGCAGAGCGGTTCTCGCCTCGTCAATGCCATGCTCAGGTACTCGCAGGCGCTCGAAGTCGGCTTCTTCGTTGATGGCAGGTTGGAAGCCGAAGGAGCCACCCACTGTATCGCTACGGCGTGTCGAGATTGACACGCCCCAGATGTCGTAGAAGCCGGCTGGTCCCGTCCAGACGGGCTCCAACACCACCCATGGCTCCAGTACCTCGTCGTCGCCGATCTGCGCCTTCCATAGCTTCATGCGCAACTGCTGTTCGATAGAACGCAACAGCGGTTGGCGAGAGATCAGGCTGTCCGGCGGGATCAACTCCCGCCAGGCGCCCACCGGGCGGCAGAGCACCATAGGGCGATTCTTGATCAGACTGTTGTGTTCCCACCAGAGGCGGCGGAGTTCCTGCCAACGCGGCTCAGCCGCCAGGGCCGCCACCTGATAGGCTAGCTCTCGTATAACGTTGAACCCAGGATCTTGGTCCATTCTTTCCTCTCATGATGCTGCCAGCGCGTTGACACGAAAGGCACCGGTGCTTATGGACGACCGCCTAAGTGTGCGGACCTGTGGCTGGGTGACCTCGGGCCCGGCGGCGCGAGGAGGCTCCGGTCCGCACAGGCCGGCGTAGGGCCGCATGCGCCTACGCCGGGGCCGCGTAGGCTTCAGCACAGCAGGATCCCAGACTGGGTGCCACTGCTACTGCTGCCCCCGCCACGCCTGGCGAATGGTTTTCAGAGCGCCATCCCAGAGTACCGGGCTGGCGTCGCGCGATAGGGCGCTGCACCAGTAGGAGTACCCACCGAGGTCATACTGCTCGCGAGTAGTCATGTAGACCGTGTAGCCGTTGATGGCGTCTAGGGTGATCAGGTTGTCCCCGAGGCTATTGGCCTTGAGCCAGCCGTTAGTCTGGGTCAGGTTCTCGCCTGGCAGACCCGCTAGCACCACA
Source organism: Anaerolineae bacterium (assembly GCA_050945695.1). Taxonomy (GTDB): domain Bacteria; phylum Chloroflexota; class Anaerolineae; order DRVO01; family DRVO01; genus Ch71. Next base: position 3,610 of record JBMNTK010000161.1, read on the forward strand.
TCGTTGAGCCGCACAGCCTCTACGTCGGCGGTCAGGGCGCGTTGAGCCATCTCCTCGTCTGAGATACCGGCCCAGCGGTCTACGATGCGGTCCATGCAGGTCCACATGTAGTAGTCGTCTATCAGACGCTTAATCCGGTACGCCGGCTCGCCGGCGGCGATGGCGGACCGGTAGGCGTCGCGGTATTCCTCGACCTTGCGCTGTTGGGTGGCAATGAGCTCAGCGTGGCTGCGAGGTACCGCCGGGCGCATCGGTAGCTGCAGCCGCGATTGGGCCATACCGAGCAGCCGAGCAGGAGCCCAGTCATTGCCACACTCGTGGAAGGCGCGCAGGCACCGCTCCGCCACCCCGCTACCGACACGTCGGGATTCCTCCACACCCGCCCGATAGCCGTAGGGCCAGTGCTTCTTGGCCGAGAGATTGCCCGTCGGTCCGCAGATGCTCAGTCCGATGCCGCCCAACTCGGCCTCACAGGCCTCCCGAAGGTCGCCTGGCCAGTCCGGGTCGTAGTGATACTCGGACATGGCGTATTCCCCGGGCTTGCGCGAATGAGTCGTTGCCGCACCGACGATGTCCGGATGGGCGGCGAAGCGCGAGATATGGCCCAGCACCTGCCTGCTCCGGCGAGAACGGAACACAATCAGCGCTCCTTGGGGGTCGGCGGGTCGGTCGAAGTAGATGGGCTCGTTGAAGGCAGGGAGGTCCGGCTTCCAGTCCGCCAATAGCATTATGCTGGGGTCCTGGGTAAAGGGCCGGCCATCGGGGGCGAACTCTAGTCCGGACCATACGGTAACGGCGCCCAGCCCGGGCACGTACTGCTCCCGACACATGTTCCAGTCGGTACCCAAGTCCGCTATGGCGTAGCAGACCTCAGCCTCCTCTGCCCGGGCGATAGCCTCTCTCACAGCTGGCAGAGATGCTTCTATGAGACACTCACAGGGCTCGCCATCCAGCATTGGAGCGATAGGAGCCGAGTGAGACTGGGAATCGTGCTGCCAGATCGTGTTGACCGGAATGCCAATAGCATCAGAGATCGCCTCTGCCCACCGCTGACAAGTGCGTCGAAAGCGATAGGAGAAGTCAAAGGTCGCAAGCAGCCACTGCTGCTTCCCCTCACGCAAGTAGAGAAAGCGTCCCTCCAGGTCGCGCCCGAAGGGGTACTCGGCGTTGAAAGTGTCATTGACGACGATCTTGGCGAAGCCACACTCGGCCATGTCACTCCTCTCCGACAGTGGATACAGCCGACTCGGCGCCCACGCGCCAGCCAGAACCGATGTGATCGTGGGCCCAGCGAGAGGCGAAAATGCCCACTCCGGCGTAAGTCAGCGGGTGTCCCTCCAACCGATCGTAACGGTAGTTGGGCACGTTCACGTGGAAGGTATAGAGCCCACCGTTGTCCAGAAGGAGCTCACCGACCACATCGGCGAAGTTGTACGCGGCAAACTTGGCTCCTAGAGGGAAACCGAGGTAGCTGTCGAGGAACAGACCGGCTTCCAGCACCGTCTTGTCCTGCATGCCGCCCATCACCAAGAGACCGGCGGGCTGATTGGAGTAGACGCCTCCGTGGAACTCCCCCGGGTAGAAGAAGGCGGCAGGCAAGTCCACGTAATGCATGCAGGTCCAGGCTGCCATCTTCCAGGCTTGTTCGGCATAGTCTCGATAGCGCTCGTCACCGGTGCGCAGGTACTTCATGGCTAGGTACGAGGAGGCGGTGGCCAGGGCACTGTAGTAGTTCGGCATGTCCTCACCGCCGCCGGCAACCTCGAGCAGCGTAGGTTGGTAGTGAAACAGGAGGAAGTCCACGTACCGCTCGATCATCGTCCGCAAGCCTTCCGCCCGCTCCCCCTGACCGTCGAGCCTCTCCAGCCGTTCTGCCAACTCCCACACCTGAATGGCCCAGTTGTTGACTGTGCCCCGACGCTCGGCATCCTTCTGGGGCTCAAGAGTGTTGAAGTCGTAGCGAGGGTAGAAGCCGCCGCTCTCGTCTTGCAGCCGGAGTAGCGACTGAGCGAAGCTGGTTGCCGTCTCGCGGCACCACCTGGCCTCCTCCTCATCGCCGTAGAACCGATTGGCGGCGTCCAGGTGCAGTAGCGCTCGCACCATGATCCCCTGGTCCGACGGGCGGGCAGACTTCACGTAACCGGGCTTTCCCTCGAAGTCGAAAGCAAGGGGAGTCATGCGGTCGCCGTTCTCGTACTGACGACATAGAGCTACGTGTTTTCTGATGTACTCCATGCCGCGTTCGAGAAAAGAACGGTCACCCGAGAGTAGTGCGGCGGCGGCGATGATTGGGAAGGCACGCAATGAATGAGAGATGTGGGCATAGCCCACACGGGGCAGGGGTTCGATGGGGTCGAGTCGGTTGAAGTAGGGCATTATCCCCGCCACTGGCCCGTCCTTCCAAGGAAGCTGCAGGGCGGCTCGACCCATGCGCACCACTTTCTCCTCGAAACCACCGAGCACGTTCAGTGTGCGCCGCAGGGTTGCCTCTTGCAGACGTGCCTCTACTACGTGCTGGCCATCGCTCAAGTCAACATAGGCACGGAACTGCCCCTCGCCCAGGTCGGTGACAACCGCCTCGCGACCGTCCACCGTCACCGTCGGTCTGGCAGTCCCCGCGAAGCGCAACTCGTTCCACCCCGCATCCCGCCCCGGTGGTCCATACATGACCAACGGGTTAGGCTCCAGTTCCAGGCGCAATGCCTGTTTCGGCCCAGAGGCGACGGCATGCAAATGGAGGCGATGAGCATTGCCGCGGTGCTCGTCCGTCCCGGAGCGCAACCAGAGCTCCCCCTCGCTCACCGAAGCGCGCAGTACCGGCATTCGGCAGAGGCGGTCACGGAGACACACACCCGGGCCCACGCTCTCCTCGAAGCCTTGTGAGTAGTAGGCGGCGTACCCGTCGCGGTAGTACTCGACTAGCCGCTCCTGCCCGCCGGCGGGAGTGAAATGGGAGTAGAGGGGATAGAGGGTGACCAACACCTCGGTGTGCTCGCAATCGGTGGAGCATTCCACCTGCACGCTGATGGCATCGTCCTCCACCGCCATGCTGAGGTCCATCGGAGGTCCAAGAGTGCCGTTTTCGCTGTAGGTCCGTATCTGAGAGAGGGTGACCGTGTTTCGCTTCGGATCGAGACTGGTCCCCTCAGGACGGTTGGTCTCGAAGGACCTCGGATCCCGCCGGAATGGCCAGTAGCGCTGGCCGTCGATGGTGAAGCTAGGGACGATGCCCCACAACCCGGCGGCTTGCTGCCAGCCGTCGGTGTCGTACAGCAGGTCCTGTAGGGTGCCGTGGCGTCCCATCGCCATCAAGGCACGAACCCGTGGCTTCACCGTGTCCACGACGGCCCCGATGTTGGCTCCGCGTAGGGCATACCAGGCGTGTAGCAGCGGCTCGCTGCGGAAGTACTCCGAGAGATCACTGGCTGGCAACATGGCTTGTTCCTCCAGGCGGTAACGGTGCCCCGAGCCGTCCCGCCAAAATCTGTGACTGGTCCTATTCCCCGCGATACAGACGTTCTAGGCAGCGCACCAAGTCCTCACCGGTGACGGCCACGGTGCGGTCGTCCACCCGTTCCACGCCGGGCGGATGGCTTCGCGCCCACGGTCCCTCCCGATCCGGATAGGTGATCTCGACCCGGTAGGGCGGGTCAATCCGGAAGGGAGGCACCGTACCGGCACGGGCCATGGCCCGCACGGCCGCTTCCTGCACCAGAGCCGGACAGCGCTGTGGTGGAGTCACAACGGCACTGTGCATTGACAGGGCTTGCTTCACCACGGCTGTCTCGACGTCTCCCAAGAGCTCTCGGGCCTCGGTACAGGCCTTGTCATCGCCGGAGACCATGAGCACGGGAACTCCGTACCAGCCGGCGTAGGCTGCACACAGGCCGATCTCTCCCATCTCCCGGCCATTGATGCGTAGGCGCTGACCGTCGGTGCTCCAGGTGTGGGCCAGAACCGCCCCTGGCGTGCCTGCCATGGCGTGATAACCCACCAGGAAGGCGGCATCCGCTCCTTCGCTGATCAGGGGGAAAAGCTCGGGTGTAGGTGCTCCCATCACGTACACTGCATCAGGGTGGAGAGCGTCCAGGGGAAGGTTGAACTGGGCCGCGTGGCCATCCCAGACGACCACTTCATCGGCTCCTCCCTGGAGGGCGCCCTCGACGGCGGCATTGACCTCAGCGGCCAGCAAGCGACAGCTGTGCTCGTAGGCAGCACGATCCTGATCCTTGAACACTTGATGCCAGTAGAGCACACCGCCTACGCCCTCTAGGTCCGTGAAGATGTAGACCTTCATGGCTATCTCACTCTTCGTCCAGCGGCCGCAGAATGGATTCGCAGACGAAGATGGCTACCGCGGCCCACGTGTGCGGCTCGGCAGTGTCAAGGTAGGAGTAAGTCACGTTTGGCACGGCAGAGCGCACGTTGCAGACAGCCCCGTTGGGTAGAAGTAACTCCGAGAGTATGCCCGAGACGACTGTGGCGGCGTACTCATAGGCTGGCTGCCAATTGAGATGACGGCGTAGGAACAGGGCGGCCTCCACTGCGGTCTTGTCGTGCATCCCGCCAACACACTGCAGGCCGTTAGGCAGGCCGTAATAGGGGGCCGTGCCCGGACAGGACGGCTGGAAATACCACCCTGGCTGGTCGATCGGATGACAGCAGGTGAGTGCTCCGGCAGTAAACATCTCGCGAGCCTGAGCGGCCCAACGCTCTTCGCCGGTCATCAGGTAGTACAAGGTCAGCATGCCGGCCCCGGTGAACAGGCTATCCTGGTTATTGGGTGAGTCCTCTCCGCCACCGGCGGTGGTGAGCAGCCCAGGCAAGCGAACGTGGAGCAGATACTCGATGTGCCGGCGAGCGATACGCTTCAGAACTCCTGCTGCCTGGGGATCCCACCCCTCCACTGCCTTGCTCAGCTCCCACAGCTGCAGGGCCCAGTTGTTGACCGTGCTCATGGGCTCAGCGTCAAGGTTAGGCTCCAGCGAGTCGAAGTGGTAGCGGGGGTAGAAGGAGCCATCGGGTTGCTGCATAAGCTGCAAGCTGGTGCCAAAGCGCACTGCCAGATCCAGTAGGGCCCGCGCGTCGGCCTCTCTGCCCGCCCCCAGCAGACCATCTGCCGTGTAGCGCAGCGCCCTGACGAACAGGCACTGATCGGACGGTCGGGATGCGTTGAGGTAAGCAGGGGTGCCGTCCAGGTTGGCTCCCAGGGGTAGAGTGAGGCTGCCATCCGATCTCTCTTTGGCCAGCCTGGCAGTGGCCAGGCAGATGTCGCGGGCGCGCTCGAGGTAGCGATCGTCACCGGTCAAGAGGCCGCCGGCTACCACCATGGGGATGGCGCGGGTGGTGTGGGCGCAGAAGCCGAGACCCGCGCGAGGCACTGCTTCCAAGCCGTGGATGAGGTAATTGTATGGAAAGACGTCTTTAAGGGGGCCATGGCGCCAGGGAACCTGGCAGGCGGCTTCAGCCATGCGCCGGAGATCCGCAAGATGGTCTCCGTGAGCCTCGATGTGACGGACGAGATGGCAATCGCCGACCTTTGCCTCCAGGCGATGACGGCCACAGGTGAGGGTGACCGGCGCCTGCCAGCAGTCTTCGGCCTGCTCCAGCGGTAGCGGTTCGCCGTCCAAGTAGACAGCTGGCATCCGCTGTGACAGGAGAGGAAGGGAGCGGCTACCGGCTTGTAGATGCACTGCTCCAGACAGCCGAACAGCCTCGGGTGACAAGCGGATGTCGAGACTGCCCTCAGTGCCCTCTAGCAGCACGTCCGTGTGCAGGAAGCGCGCGCGGCAGCGCTCAGTATCGGTGCCGGAGGCGAGCTCGATGCTTCCCCCCTG
>JBMNTK010000162.1:0-9340 GCA_050945695.1 Anaerolineae bacterium
ATGTGGACCTGAGCGATGTGGTTGTGGTGGACGACAACGGCACCCCAGCCGATACCTCGGATGATTTCACCTGCAGGATCGGTGACCTGGCAGTTGGGGCGGTGGAGACCTGCTCGCAGTCGGGTACTGCTGAGGCCGGCCAGTACGGCAACATCGCCACGGCTACCGGCCTGGCTGATGTGACCCTGCCGGTGCCCGTCTCGGTAACTGACAGCGATGCCAGCCACTACCTCGGCTTGGCCGGCTCCCTGACGGTAGAGAAGCAGGTGGTGTGGAACCGGGCCCCGGTACAAGAGGATCGGACGTTTGAGATCTGCGTGTCGGGTCCCTCCTTCGACAGCCCAGCCTGCCGGCAGTTCCAGGATGGGGACAGCTACACCTGGACGGGGCTGGTCCCTGGTGCCTACAGCGTGACGGAGACCCCCTGGACGGGAGACCCGCTGACTTGGGTGGTGGAAGTGGTGTATGAGCCGGCCGGGGCAGAGGTAGCCACGGTGGTGGCGGGGGGTGAGGCGAAGGTGGTAGTGATCAACACCACCGATGTGGAGTCGCCTCCCACGGCGGTAGCCCTTGAGTCCTGGCAGGTGCAGGGTGGGGCCGGGACCGTCAGCCACACCTTCACCACTGCCTTTGAGAAGGGCACCCTCTCCTTCCGGCTGTATCGGGGAGAGAGCCTGGCGGGGGCAGAGCTTGTGGGTGAGGTAGGTGCCCGGGGGGCAGCCTCTACCTACGAGATCCAGGACCGGGGCTTGGAAGCAGGCCGCTACCTCTACTGGCTGGTCGAGGTACAAGAGGACGGGGCACACCGTCTACCTGCCGCTGACGCTAAAGCCCTAACCTAGAGGCAGCCAAGCCCGGGGGGGACAAGGGGGTCCTTCCCGGCCCAAGGCAAGCAAGAGCCACGGGGGCCGGTCACCTGACCGGCCCCCTTTTCGTGTGCCCGCGAGGGCAGCCGCGCCTAGGCCACGGGCGAGCGGCCCTCCCCGACTACCACAGGCGGAAGCCGGACTTCCCCTCCGTTCTAACCGAATTCTAATGTTTTGGCGCCACGTTTCTTATGGATCACCCTTAGCCTGAATGCGCTCTCCGGTCTCTTTCGCATGCGCGCCATGGCGCCTCGGGAGGGATGGGTCTCTTGCTGCAGAGGGCGCTGGCGCTGGCTTGGGGGTGTAGATGACGCCGAACACTAGCGGAAGCCGACCTCGCATGCTGCCTTGGGTCTTGCTCATCGTCTCGTTCCTGCTGGGATCGCTGATGGCCCTGGCACCGGCCCCAGGCGCCCTGGCGGCTCCCCCATCCTCAGGACCGTCTGCTCCGCTTGAGCCCAGGTATGGGCTGGCAAACGTGGATGGCAACCGCGGCGAATGGAGAGCTGAGGACTACGTGGCGGACCTCTACCGCGATGCCGACCCTGAGGGAGTGGTCGAGGCCAAGCTCTACCTTCGCTACCACTGCGACACCCAGACGATGTACGTGCTGGTTCTGGCCGAGCCAGAGTCCCCCGCCAAGATCTGGACGACCGACACGTTCCGAGCGGGATCATTCGTGGCCGCGGACGGCACGCAGCGGCTCAACGGCAGCACGGATGACGACGGCACGCCACCCGATTTCCGCTGGGTGACTATGTCCGGCAACTACGCCGTCGGCTGGGAGGCGTCCTTCACTCTAGAGGAAGGTATCCACACCCTGGACGTCCAGACCAAGGTGCGCGACTTTGAGCACTTCGCCAACTACACGGCGGGCATAGCTGGCGGCGCACTGAGCGTGGGCATGAGGTGCACGCCGCTGAGCATAAGCGGCCACAAGTGGGACGCCGAGAGCAGCGCGGGAGTGCCGGACTGGCCCATGACCCTGGAGCGCTGGGGCGACGACGCCTGGGCCTACGTAGCCGAGACGGCCACCGACGCGGATGGCGCCTACCACTTCACGGGCGTGGAGCCCGCCCGCTACCGGGTGGTGGAGGGCCAGGTGGCCGGCTGGCTCGCGGTTGAGCCGGCCGAGGGCTACATCGAGGTGGACCTCACCGACGCGTGGGCCGGTGTGGGCGACGTGGATTTCACCAACAGACACGTGGGGAGCATCGCGGGCTGCCTCTGGGTTGACTGGGATCGGGATGGCGTGCGGGACGCCGAGGAACCGGGACTGGGCGGCTGGACGGTCGAGGTAGTGGACGATGAGGGTGCGCCGGTCGCGACCGCCCTCACGGACGATGCCGGCTGTTACCGGATCGAGGGGCTGGCCCCAGGGACCTACGGAGTGCGCGAGCAACTGCCTGCCGGCTGGTACCCCACCGTCCAGCTGGTGAACGGTGCCGCCGATGGTGACCGCTCCGACGCTCAGAGCGCCCCGGTGGAGGTGATCGCCGGCGGTGAGGCAGAGGTATCCTTCGGCAATGCCTTGGCCACCCTGCTGGCGGTCTATGCCGCCTCACCGGAAGTCATACCGGAGCCAAGTGGCCCGGTGGAGTTCACGGTGTTGGTGTACAACCCGGGGCTGGAGGAGATCACCGTCCTGGGGCTCAGCGACGGAGACTACGGCGACCTGACCGATCCGAACAACCCGTTGCTGGAGAGCACCACCTGCACTGAACTGCCGAAGTTGCCCGGCGGCGGCTGGTTCAACTGTCAGGTGGTTGCCCCCGTCAGCGGGAACGCAGGGGACATCCACTCGGGCATCATCACCGCTACTGGCAGGGACGCACGAGGCAACCCCTTAACGGCCTACGCGATGACGACAGTCACCGTCAGCGATGTGCTTCCGGCCATCACGGCTGCCCGGGTGCCCTCTCCTGCTAGCGTCCCCGAGCCGGGCGGACTGGTCACGCACGTGATCAGTGTGACCAATAACAGCGTGGAGCCGGTGACCCTGGTTAGCCTGGCCGACACAGCGCAGGGAAGCCTCCATGGTCAGGGCAGCTGCGCCCTGCCGGTCCCCCTGGGGGTGGCGCAGACGTACGAGTGCAGCTTCGAGGTTCCCATTACCGGAAACCCGGGGGACAGCTTCGCTTACGACCTGGCCGCAGAAGCACGGGATGACGAGGGGAATGTCGCTTCCGGCAGCGCCCTCGTATCTGTCGGCATCACGGACGTCTCCTCTTCCCTGGCGGTCACCCACTGGCCATCAGTAGCCAGCGTGCCCTGGCCGGGAGAGATGGTCGAGTTCACCGTTCGGGTGAACAACACCAGCCCCACCGACACCGTCTCCCTCACCGCCCTGCACGACGACAGGTTCGGGGACATCGCCGACCCCGACAACGACTTGCTGGCCAGCACGACGTGCTCACTTCCTCAGGAGCTTCAGCCGGGTGCGTACTACCAGTGCACCTACATGGCCTCGGTAGAGGGCGCGCCCGGTTCCATCCAGGACCACACCGTGTGCGCGAAGGGCACGGACGACGACGGCGAGGCGGTGGAGGTGAACGCCGTTGCTTCGGTGGAGATCGAACCCGTCTGGCTTGAGGTCACCCCGGCCAATGCCGTGCGTTACCTGGACAAGGGCCAGACCTGCGCCCTGTTTGAGGCCCAGGTCCTGTCGGGCCCGGAGGACAGCGCGGCGCCGCTGGAGAGGGCCGGCCTCCCGGTGGGGTTCGTCCTGTCGGCCGATAACGGGGCCTCCTTCCTGGGCGACGATGGCGACGGCGTGCTTCTGGCGCACACCGACGCGGAGGGCCGCGCCTCAGTGACTGCCTGTGCGGCCCAGGCGGGCACGGCTGAGGTCACCGGCTGGGTGGACCTGGACGCCGACGGTGCCCTCGGCCCCGAGCCCTCTGCCACGGCCAGGGCAGCCTGGCTGACGGGCGGCCTGGCGATGGCGAAGAGTGCCTCCGCCCAGGCTGTGTACGAGGGCGGTGAGGTCACCTACCGCTACGAGCTCGCCAACACCCTGCCGGCACCACAGGGCGACGCCGACTTCCCCACCGCTCTCACCGTCCAGAGCGTGCTGGACGAGGGCTGCGCGCCGGTAGTGGCGGTGAAGGCGGGCGGACACAATGCCGGCGACTCCAATGGGAACGATGCCCTGGACCCAGGCGAGGTCTGGCAGTACCGCTGCGTGACGGCCCTGGCGGATGACGCGAACTCGGCAGCCACAGCCGTGGCCGTGGACAGCCTAGGGAATGAACTGACGGCCACCGCCTGGGCCAGCGTGGACGTGATCCACCCGGCCATCGCCCTCTCCCAGGTGGCCGACCCGGAACGGGTCTGCATCGGCGAGACGGTCCAGTTCACCGTGAAGGTAGCCAACGTGGGAGATGACCCCATCCACGGGCTGGTCGTGAGCGACAGCTTGGGCCTGGACCTGGCCGGGCCCGGCGGGGACTCCGACGGCGATGGCCTCCTCGACCCCGATGAGACCTGGGTCTACACGGGCACGCACACGGTGACCGTCGCTGACTACGCCGTTGCCCCTCTGACCAACACCGCCTCGGCCGTCGGGCAGGACAGCCTGGGCGGGTCGGTACAGGCCGAGGACTCAGCGATCGTGAGCATCGAGTCGGGAACGCCCGCCCCCATGCTGAACCTCGCTTGGTGGGAGCTGCGCGCCGATCCCGACGGGGTGACGCACACCTGGGCCACCGACATGGAGCACAGCGTGGCCGGCTTTCGGGTCTACCGGGGAACCGAGAGCGACCGGAGCCGGGCGGTTCTGGTGGGGCAGGTGCCGGCCTTGGGGCCGGGCCGGACGTATCTCTATCGCGACCTGGGCCTGACTCCGGGCACCTATTACTGGTGGCTGGTGGGGGTGGACGGAGCTGGCGAGGAATTCGTCAGCCTCGGGCCAAGTAGCCTCTCCATCGAATCCCGGGCTCCCGGCGGGTACTCCGTCTATCTGCCCCTGACGATGAAGCCCGGTCAGTTCTAGCACGGCTCTTACCGAATTCTAATGAATTGGCGGCACTTCTCTTACTTGTTCCGGTTAGTCTAGTTCCAGACACGCGGGGTCGGTCAGGCACCTGACCACCATGATCCAGACGCTTCGGCAAGGAGAACACACGGATGACAGAAGTGAAGCGGCAGATGGCTCGGCGAATCACCCTGATGGCGACTTTGTTGCTCGCATTGCTGATAGCCCTAGGGCCCAGCGCTGTCGCCCTGGCCTGCAGTGGCAAGATCATTGGCTACAAATTCCATGACCTGAACGGCAACGGCGTCTGGGACAACGGCGAACCCGGCCTCCCTGGATGGACCATCAAGTACAAGCGAGTAGGGCAGACAACCACCTACACCAAGACGACCGACAGCACCGGGAAGTACCAGTTCTCGGACGTCGACTTGGATGAGAGGGTGGCGCGCCAGTTCGACGTGTGGGAGCAGATCCAGAGCGGCTGGTATGCCTCCACCCCGGATTCGGTCCGGATCAGCCTGGTGGGCGAAGGTGACTACGAGACGGTCAACTTCGGAAACCTCATGCCCGGCGCGCTCCAGATCAAGAAGACCTGGTACCAGGGCGACCAAGAGGTGACTCCTCCTGCTACGCCGGCCACCATCTGCGTCCGGCGCACCGGTCCCGGCACCCCTGCCCAGACCCTGATTCCTCAGGATGCGGCCGGCAATGCGCTGGCTCCCTCTGAGATCAACGGCCAGACCTACTACTGCCAGCAGGTGACGGGTTCGGCCGCCTTCATCAACCTGTGGCCAGGCACCTACGAGGTGCTCGAGACCAACGTTCCCGCTGGCTGGGAAGCGCCGGACCCGGTAACTGTCGAGGTTCAGTCGGGCAACATCGGTCTCGCCGCCACCACCATAGTGTTCGGCAGCAACAGCTACTCGGTGCAGTTCCTCGGGCGCCAGGGCAACACCTGGAGCTACTACGTCAAGGAGCTCGGCGGCAAGAACCTGAGCCACATCGCCTTTGAGGTATGCGCCGAGATCGTAGACTTCACGCCGAAGGCGGGCACGAACGGTGTGTCGAGCGTTCAGAAGGGCTACGACGCAACCACCGGGATCAGCGGCATCAAGTGGAACTTCAACTATAGCTTCAGGGAGGGGACCTTCTCCTTCACCCTGAACGGCGACTACCCCATGGGCCAAGTGCGCGTGGGCGCCAAGGCCGGAACGAGCTACGGCACAGGGACGATCATTGGTCCCGTGTGCTCTGGTGCCAATGTTGTGGAAGTGCGCAATGAGAAGCACTGCCACGGCCGGCTCGAGATCACCAAGGTTGTGAACTGGAACGGGGTTACCCCCGACACCAACCAGACCTTCCAGATCTGCATCTCCGGTCCGTCCTACCCGACCGGCGACTGCCAGACCTACGGGTACAACGGCGGCACCCTGGCCTGGGAGAACCTGGAGCCCGGTGACTACACCATCACCGAGACTGCTCCTGTCGGCTTCTGGGCGGCGCCGGTCATAGATCCCGCCACTGGCGTGGTGACGGTAGTCGTTGACCAGACCGCCACCGCGACCGTCACCAACGCCTATGTGCCTGGCTCCCTGCAGGTCACCAAGGTGGTGAACTGGAGCGGTGTGACCCCTCAGATCGGGCAGACCTTCGAGATCTGCATCACCGGTCCCTCCTATCCCAGCGGCGCTTGCCAGACCGCAGACTACGACGGGGCGGTGCTGGCCTGGTCCAACCTGATCCCGGGTACCTACACCGTGGCTGAGACCAACCCGGGCGCCAACTGGACCGTCACCGGCAGTGGCGTGACTGTCAACGTGCCGTCCGGCGGCGCTGGCTCGGCTGAGGTGACCAACACCTTCCTGCCCGGCAGCCTGACCGTGACCAAGACCGTGGACTGGAACGGGGTGACCCCGGTTGATGGGCAGGCCTTCACCGTCTGCATCAAGGGCCCCAGCTTCCCGACGGGCAATGAGGCGGGTGCCTGCCAAGTGGTGTCCGCTCCTGACTGGAGTGCCGTCTGGTCCCCGCTGCTCCCCGGCCAGTACACCGTCAGCGAGCAGGGCCCCGGCGACCAGTGGACCGTGGTTGTGACCGGCTCCCCGGTGAACGTCCAGGCGGGCGGGCAGGCCACGGCCAGCGTCACCAATACCCGTAAGCTCGGCTCCCTTGAGGTTACCAAGGTAGTGAACTGGGGTAACGAGACCCCTGACCCGGGCAAGACCTTCACCATCTGCATCCAGGGCCCCAGCTTCCCGACGGGGAGTGAGGCGGGCGCCTGCCAGACCGCGGGCTACAGCGGGGCAGTGCTGACCTGGAGCAACCTCATACCCGGTGAGTACCAGGTAAGCGAGCAGGACCCGGGTGCGGACTGGACCGTCACGGGCACCGGCGTGGTAGCGGTGCCGGCCAACGGCGGTCAGGCCTGCGCCACGGTGACCAACACCCTCCTTCGGGGCGCGCTCGTTGTCACCAAGGTGGTGAACTGGAACGGCGTCACCCCCGACACGACTCAGACCTTCGAGATCTGCGTCACCCCCGTGGGCGGCGGAACCCCCGACTGCAAGACCATCGGCTACGCGGGCGGCTCTCTGACCTGGGATCTGCTGCCGCCCGGCAACTACATCGTGACCGAGTCCGCTCTGGGCGCGGAATGGTCCGTGACCGTCGCTCCTGAGCAGGTGACGGTGGTGGACGGCCAGACGGCCACCGCTACGGTGACCAACACCCGCAAGCTCGGTGGGCTGGACGTTACCAAGGTCGTGAACTGGAACGGGATGGCTCCTGTCGCCGGGCAGAGCTTCGAGATCTGCCTCACCGGCCCGAGCTTCCCGACGGGCACTGAGGCAGGTGCCTGCCAGACCGTGTCAGACGCGAACTGGGTGGCCTCCTGGGCAGACCTGATCCCGGGCACCTACACGGTGGCCGAGCCCGGCCTGGCTGAGGAGTGGCTGACGGACCTCCCGCAGAATGTGGACGTCCCGACCGATGGCTCCACTGCCACCTTCACCGCTAACAACACCTTCGACCCCGGCAGCCTGACGGTGCAGAAGAACGTCTACTGGGGCGCGGTGACCCCTCAGACCGGCCAGACCTTCACCATCTGCATCCAGGGCCCCAGCTTCCCGCAGGGCAATGAGGCGGGTGCCTGCCAGACGGTGGACTTCGATGGTGGCTCTCTCACCTGGTCCAACCTCCTGCCCGGTGACTACACCGTCAGCGAGGTCAGCCCCGGCGCGTCCTGGGACGTGCAGGGCAGCGGCGTCACCGTGACGGTGAAGCCTGGAACCAAGGCTGCTGCTGAGGGCCAGGACATCCCGGAGATCGACAACACCTTCCTGCCTGGCCAGCTCATAGTCCAGAAGGTAGTGGACTGGGGACAGGTCCCGGCGAACGAGAACCAGAGCTTCACCATCTGCATCCAGGGCCCTAGTTTCCCGCAGGGCACTGAGGACGGCGCTTGCCAGACCGTGGACTTCGATGGTGGGTATCTCGCCTGGTTCAACCTGATCCCTGGCACCTACACCATAAGCGAGGTGGACCCGGGCAGCCTGTGGCAGGTCAGCATCGTGCCCGCCACGGTGGAGGTACTGCCGGGCGCGCCAGCCCCCCAGACCCTGGCCGCGCCGGAGCCAGACTCAGTCGTGACCAACCGGCGGATCCAGGGCGGCCTGGTGGTGACCAAGGTCGTGAACTGGAACGGCGTGGACCCCGTAGAGGGACAGAGCTTCCAGATCTGCATCACCGGTCCGAGCTTCCCTCAGGGCGATTGCCAGACGGTGACCTACGACGGAGTCAACACCCACTATCAGCTGGTGTGGGAGGGCCTGGAGCCCGGCACCTACACCATCACCGAGCCCGGACTGGGCGCGGAGTGGACGGCGAACGTCCCGCAGAATGTGAGTGTTCCGGGTAACGGCACCGCCGCTCAGGCCACGGTGACCAACACCCACCTCCTGGGTGCCCTAACGGTAGAGAAGCAGGTGGAGTGGAACCGGGCTCCGGTGGACGAGACTCGGACCTTCGAGATCTGCGTGAGCGGTCCTTCGTTCCAGACCCCCGTCTGCCGGCAGTTCCAGGATGGGGACAGCTACACCTGGACGGAGCTCATCCCCGGTGCCTACACCGTGACCGAGACCCCGCCTGTGGGCGATAGCCTCACCTGGGTGGTGGAAGTGGTGTACGAGCCGGCTGGGGCTGAGGTAGCGACGGTAGTGGCTGGTGGTGAGGCCAAGGTAGTGGTGATCAACACCACCGACACCGAGTCGCCTCCGACGGCAGTGCGACTGGAGTCCTGGAATGTGCAGGGTGGGGCAGGAGTAGTGACCCACACCTTCACCACCGCCTTCGAGGAGGGCACCCTCTCCTTCCGGCTGTATCGGGGAGAGAGCCTGGAGGGAGCGGCGCTAGTGGGAGAGGTGAATGCCCGTGGGGCAGCCTCCACCTACGAGATCCTGGACAAGGGTCTGGAAGCAGGCCGCTACACCTACTGGCTGGT
>JBMNTK010000163.1:0-9155 GCA_050945695.1 Anaerolineae bacterium
GGGCGAGAGACGGCCCTCACCCCCGGCCCCTCTCCCACACGTGGGAGAGGGGAGTCCAGCAGCTCTCCCACGCGTGAGAGAGGGGAGGCCAGCAGCCAAATGGCTCCTGGTGGCGCTGATGGCGGCCTTGGTGCTGGCGCTGGTGGGGTGCCGGCCGGCCACCGAGGCCGATCGGGTGGTGCTGATGCTGGACTGGGTGCCCAACACCAACCACACCGGCATCTACGTAGCCTTGGATCAGGGGTGGTACCAGGAGCAGGGCATCGAGCTGGAGATCATCCAGCCGGCCGAGTCCGGCGTTGAGCAGGTGGTGGGGGCCGGGCAGGCCCAGTTCGGCATCAGCTTCGCCGAGTGGCTCACGGCGGCCCGGGCACAAGGGGTGCCCATCGTGTCGCTGGCCGCCATCATCCAGCACAACACCTCCGGCTTCGCCTCCCCGGCTGAGAAGGGCCTGACCCGTCCGAACGACCTGGAGGGCCAGCGCTACGGTGGTTCCGGCCTAGAGATCGAGCGGGCCATGTTGCAGGCACTCATGGCCTGCGACGGCGCCGACGTGAATAAGGTGGAGTTCGTAGACGTGGGCTTCGCCGACTTCT
Organism: Anaerolineae bacterium; assembly: GCA_050945695.1. Classification (GTDB taxonomy): domain Bacteria; phylum Chloroflexota; class Anaerolineae; order DRVO01; family DRVO01; genus Ch71. Next base: position 597 of record JBMNTK010000163.1, read on the forward strand.
TCGTCGTTACCCAGGAAGAGGTGGACTTCACCTGGATCTACTATGCCTGGACCGGGATCGAGGCCGAGGTGCGCGGGATGCCCATCAACGTCATCTGGCTGGAAGACTACTTGGAGTGCGTCCCCGACTACTACACCCCCATCATCATCACCAACGAGAACCTGATTGCCGAGAACCCCGATCTGGTGCGCCGCTTCATGGCGGCCACGGCCCGGGGCTACCAGTACGCCATTGACAACCCAGAGGAGGCCGCCGAGATCCTGAACCGCTACGCGGAAGCAGACGAAGAGCTGGTGCGCCGCAGCCAGGTGTGGCTCAGCCCCCGCTATGCCGATGACGCTCCCCGCTGGGGCGAGCAGCAGCTGGCCGTGTGGCAGCGGTTCATCGAGTGGATGTACGCTAACGAGCTCATTCCTGAGCCCATCGCTCCCGAGGCTGTCTTCACTAATGAGTTCCTCCCCACGGAGTAGCCGGGCCATCGAGGTCCGCAACCTGACCAAGTGGTACCGCGTGGACGGCCACGTGGTGCAGGCGCTGGATGGGGTCACGCTGGGGGCCGACGAGGGCGAGTTCGTCAGCATCGTTGGCCCCAGCGGCAGCGGCAAGACCACCCTGTTCAACCTGATCTGCGGCCTCAGCCGTCCAGACTCGGGCCAGATCTTCATCCAGGGCCGTGAGATGCGCGGCCAGCGTGGGCAGGTGGCTTACATGCCCCAGAAGGACGTCCTGCTACCCTGGCGGACGCTGCTGCAGAACGTTCTGCTGGGGGCAGAGGTGGACGGTCAGCCCATGCTGCAGGCGCGCCAGGAGGCGCTGGCGCTGATGCCGGAGTTTGGCCTGGAGGGGTTCGAAGACCGCTACCCGCACGAGCTCTCCGGTGGGATGCGACAGCGGGCGGCGCTTCTGCGCACCTACCTCTTTCACCGGGACGTCCTGCTGCTCGATGAGCCGTTCGGCGCTCTGGATGCACTCACCCGCCGGCAGATGCAGGTGTGGCTCATGGGGGTCTGGGAAGAGCATCGCAAGACCATCCTCTTCGTTACCCACGACGTGGACGAAGCGGTGTTCCTCTCCGACCGGATCTATGCCCTGACGCCGCGCCCGGCCCGAGTCAGCCACGAGATGGTGGTGGACCTGCCTCGACCGCGGACGCCGGCACTGCTTTCCGCGCCGGAGTTCGTGGCCGCCCGCGCCGAGCTGCTGGAGGCGCTTCTGCCGGCGTAGCTCACTTGCGGTTGCCCAACCGGCCGCACTAGAATCTTGCTGCAAATATTTGCAGGAGGTGCGGCGTGCACATCCCAGACGGATTCCTCAGCAGCCCCGTTGCCGTCGCCAGTTGGGCAGCGTCCGCTGGCGCCATCGGCTATGCCGCCCGGCGTGCCGGCCACGAGCTGGGAGACCGGCAGGTCCCCCTGATGGGCGTCGCCGGGGCGTTCATCTTCGCCGCTCAGATGCTCAACTTCCCCGTCGCTGGCGGTACCTCCGGGCACCTGCTGGGAGGCGCACTGGCAGCGATCGTGCTGGGGCCGTGGCAGGGTGCCCTGGTGCTCACGGCGGTCCTGGGGGTGCAGGCACTGCTCTTCCAGGATGGCGGGCTGCTGGCGCTGGGGGCAAACGTTCTCAACATGGCGGTGGTGGGTGTGCTCACGGCCTGGCTTACCTACCGGGCCGGACGGGCCCTGCTGGGCAACGGACGGACCGCCTCTCTGGTGAGCACCTTCGTGGCAGCCTGGCTCTCAGTGGTGGTGTCATCGCTGCTGGCGGCGGTGGAGCTGGCCCTCTCCGGTGCCTACGCCGCCGACGTGGTATTGACGGCCATGGGTGCGGTGCACCTTCCCATCGGGCTGGGCGAGGGGCTGATCACCACGGCGGTGATCGCCTTCGTGGCGGCGACCCGCCCCGATCTGCTCACCCTGCAGCCGGCTCGGGCTTAGGAGGGATCAGGTGACCAAGCGCGCGCTCGCAGTCGGTCTGTTGGCAGCACTGCTCCTGGTACTCCTGTCGCCCCTGGCCTCATCTGCTCCCGATGGGTTGGAGCGGGTGGCCGAGGACCTCGGCTTCATCCATCGGGCCCAAGACCCCGCCTACGAGACCCTTCCGGACTACACCGTGCCGGGCGTCGCCAACGAGGGCGTCTCCACCATCTTGGCCGGGGCCATCGGGGTGGCGGCCGTACTGGGCGTGACCTGGGTCATCGGCGCGCTGCTGAAGCGGCCCAAGACTGCCGGCGAGGCCGCCTCTCCCCGGCCGGGGCGCGGGACCAGTTGAGGGAGGCCCATCAGCTGGACCCGTACATCCCCGGGTCCAGCCCGCTGCACCGAGCCGACGCCCGCCTAAAGCTGGTGGGCCTGCTCGCCTACGTGCTCCTGGTAGGGGCCATCCCTTGGAGGGCGTGGCCGGCATATCTGGCGCTGGCCGCCCTAGCCGGGGCCGTGTGGGCCACGTCCGGAATCGCCCTCCGCTCACTGTTTCGTCGAGTGGCCCCCATAGTGCTGTTTGGCGGCCTCGCCGCGGTAGGGGCCCTGTTCCAGCCGGGCGACCACACCTACCGGCTGGGCCGCATCCTCTGGCTGGACCTGGTCGTATCGGAAGAGGGGGCGCGGCAGTGCGGGCTGCTGATCGTGCGCTCGGCGCTGTCGGGCGTGCTGGTGGGGGTGTACATAGCCGTGACCCGCTTCGGCGATACGGTGCAGGCGCTGCGACGCCTGGGCGTTCCCGCCGTGCTGACTGCCACGCTGAGCTTCGTGTACCGTTACCTCTTCGTGCTGCTGGACGAGGCGTTCCGGCTGGACCGGGCCCGCGAGTCCAGAACGTTGCAGCCTCCTTCGCTGCGACGACTGGGCACTCAGGTGCGCACCTACGCCCGCCTGGTGGGGACGCTCTTCCTGCGCGCCTACGACCGTAGCGAGCGCGTCTATCAGGCCATGTCGGCGCGCGGCTACACCGGAGAGCTACGTTCCTTGGATCCGTCCCGCTGGACGGGCGCGGACACCAGGGCAGGGGTAGCCTGGGCCGCCGCCCTGGCGGCAGTGGCCCTGGCGGTGTGGCTATGACCGGCGCCGAGCAGAGCCCTGACCTGGAGATAGGCGGGCTGTCCTACACCTACCCCAGCGGGCAGGCGGCCCTCCGTGACGTCTCGCTGCGGGTGTGGCCGGGCGAGCGGGTGGCACTGGTGGGGCCCAACGGGGCGGGCAAGTCCACCCTCATGCTGCACCTCAACGGCATACTGGCTGGCACCGGTGAGGTGCGGGTCGCAGGGGTGGTCGTGGGCGAGGGCACCAAGCGGGCCGTGCGGGCGATGGTCGGGCTGGTGTTCCAGAACCCGGACGACCAGCTCTTCTCCCTGCGGGTGATCGAGGACGTAGCCTTCGGGCCACTGCAAGAGGGGATGGCGCCGGCCGAGGCCCGGAACCGGGCCATGTGGGCGCTGGAGCAGGTGGGCATGGCGGCCATGGCGGAGCGGGCGCCGCACCAGCTCAGCCTGGGCGAGCGGAAACGGGTGGCCATCGCTACCGTGTTGGCCATGCAGCCGCGCCTCCTGGTGTTGGATGAGCCCACTGCCGGCCTGGACCCCCGGGGCCGCCGGGAGCTGATCGCCCTGCTCCGGTCCATGCCCCAGACACTGCTGGTGGCCACGCACGACATGCGGCTGGTGTGGGAGCTGTGCCCGCGCACCGTCATCATGGACGGGGGCCGGGTGGTCGCCGACGGCGCCACCGCGGAGCTGCTGGCGGACGCTGAGCTGCTGGAGGCGCATGGGCTGGAGACGCCCTGGCAGGGAGCGCCCCCGGCTGATATGGTATCGGGACCCGTTTCTGGAGGAGTGAACTCGTGCCTGAGCTGACGCGGCACGTAGCCGTGCTGATAGATATGGCCGGTTGCCCCAACCGCTGTCGTCACTGTTGGCTGGGGGCAGAGCGTAACCGGCGACTGCCCCCAGAGGCTCTGAGGCAGGTGGCGGGCGAGTTCCGCGCTTGGCGGCGGCCCGGTGCCGCCGAGCCCTACTTCCAGCAGGTGGACGTCGCTTCCTGGTACCGCGAGCCGGACTTCGCGCCCAACTACCGCGAGCTCCACCAGATGGAAAAGGAGCTCAGCGACGACAACGTCTCCCGCTTCGAGCTTCTCAGCATATGGCGCCTGGCCCGCGACCCCTCCTATGCCTCGTGGGCGCGGGAGGTGGGCACGGAGGCTTGCCAGATCACCTTCTTCGGACCGGAGGAGACCACTGACTGGTTCACCCGCCGGCCCGGCAGCTTCCGTGATAGCCTGCTAGCCACCGAGCGGCTCATCGAGGCCGGCATCCGGCCCCGCTGGCAGATCATCCTCACCCGGCGCTTTCTGCCCGAGGCCGCAGCCTTCGTGGACCTAGTGCGGTCGCTGGCCCTGGAGGAGCGGGTCGCTCAAGCGGGCGGCGAGTTCGCCGTGTTCCTCAATACCCCCAGCCCCGACGGTGAGGCCTGGCAGATCGAGGACCTGCGCCCCAGGCGGCAGGACCTGGCCGACCTACCCGAGTACCTGGTCGCCAAGACGCTCAAGCACTTCGGGGCCGGCACCCTCGAGGAGTGCCTGGGCCGGCCCGAGGCGGAGTTGCTCCCGGAGTTGCGGGGCCGAACCGAGCCCCCGGCCAGCCTGCCGGGCGTCCTACCCGAGTGGCCGGCATTCCGGGTAAGCTCGGGGTTCGACGTCTACACGAACCTGGGCGAGACTGCCCCCTGGTGGCGGCTGGGGAACCTCTGGCAGGACGGGTTGGATGAGATCATCCGCCGGTACGAGGCGGACGAGGTCCCCGGCCTCCAGGCCCTGTTCCGGGTCCCGGTAGGTGAACTGGCCGAGCGCTATGGCCGGCCCGAGGGCGAGCGCCTCTATTCCCCCAGCGACCTGATCACTCGCTGGATACGCCTCTGGGCCCAGGGTGTGGGAGGCTAGGCCCCCAGCCCCCGTACCGCGGCCTGGAACTCCCGAAGTGCCCGCTGGTATACGGCGATGTCGGTGCCCAGCGAGATGACGTTGTAGCCGGCCTCGTACCATTCCCGCGCGAGCGCGAGCGTCCCCGGCTGGCACCCGGCGCCCTTGCCGTGGGCGCGGCAGGCCTGGGCCACCCGTAGCCGGGCCTCGATGAAGCGGGGGTCATCGAACTGGCCGACGATACCCATGTTCAGGCTCAGGTCGTTGTGGCCCACCCAGGCTACGTCTATTCCCGGCACGGCGAGGATGTCGTCAATGGCGTCTACGCCCTCCGGGCTCTCGATCTGAGCGATGAGGACGGTCTCCTCGTTGGCCCACTCGGCGTATTGGCGGGAGTTGGGAACCTGGTAGCCGGTGTGGGCCCCGCCCAGGCCCATGCCCCGCTTGCCCAAGGGCGGGTACTTGGCCGCTTCCACGAACCGCCGGGCCTCCTCGGCGCTCTTGACGTTGGGCATCATGATCCCCATGGCGCCCAGGTCCAGGCAGCGGGAGACGAAGTGGCCGGTGGGGCCAGGCACGCGCACGATGGCTGGCAGCCCCACCTGGCGGCAGGCGGCGAGGATGGGGGCGGCGGCCTGTAGGCTCGTCCCGGTGTGCTCTAGATCAAGGAGCAGGAAGTCGAGCCCCAGGGGAGCCAGCAGATAGGCCACATTGGGCACGGCGAACTCCATCACCATGTGCCCGACGGCGAGCCGACCCTCCCTGAGGCACTGCTTGAGGCGGTTAGGCTCCATCATGCCCGCCCCCCGAAACGGTCCAGCTTGGCCCGGAAGAGGGGATGGTCCAGGACGGTACGGTTGACCACGTGCGCAGGCACTTCCCCGCGGGCCACGGCCAGGCAGGCCCGGCAGGCCTCTTCGGTCACGTCCTTGATCATCTCCGTGGTCCAGGCGATGGCATGGGGGGCGAAGATGACGTTGTCCAGCTTGAGGATGGGGTCATCCGGATCGGGCGGCTCCTTCGCCAGCACGTCCAGGCCGGCCCCGGCGATGCGACCCTCCTGCAGGGCGGCGGTCAGTGCCGCCTGGTCCACGATGGGCCCGCGGGCGGTGTTGACCAAGTAGGCAGTGGGCTTCATGAGCGCAATCTGGCGGGCGCCGATCAGGCCGCGGGTCTGCTCGTTGAGCAGGCAGTTGATGGCCACCACGTCGCTTTCGGCCATGAGGGTGTCCAGGTCCACCAGCTCCACCCCCAGGGCTTTGGCCTTCTCGGGGGCTACGTAGGGGTCATAGGCCAGGAGGCGAGGGAAGCGGAAGACGCGGGCCAGGCGCATGAACTCAGAGCCGATGTTGCCCAGGCCCACCGTGCCCAGGACTATGCCGCTGGTATTGTGTCCAAACTCGGGGAGGTCGCCCCGCCAGAGCCCCTGGCGCACGGCTCGATCCTTCTCCGGCACCCGCTTGAGCAGGGCCAGAACCAAGGTGAACGCCCCCTCGGCCACCGAAGGGCCGATGCCGCCGGGGGTGATGGCGAGCGCTACCCCGGCCGCGGTGCAGGCATCCACGTCTATCATGTCATAGCCCACTCCCCAGCGGGCGATGAGCGCTAGGCGGCTGAGCCCCTCGAAGGACGAAGCCGGCCAGCTGATGCCCAGGCTGAGGACGGCATCCACCTGATCCGCATCGGCCGCCCGCACGGCCCTGCCCATCTCAGGAAGCCAGACGTACTCCACCCCTTCGACGGTGTCCACCAGATCGCGGACGTAGTTCTCGACATAGGCCAGGCCCTGGCTGCGGAAGTCAGGGGACAGCCCGATGGTAAAGTGTGCCATTGTCTCTCCTGTGCTGACGCTTTCCCGTCTGGGCAGCGAGGATGTTACACCAGGGGCAGTTGGCGGCCAAGGATGAGCCCGCCGGGGGGCGCGGCCTGCGATGACGCCGGGGGCAGACGGGGTCGTCCGCCCCCACACCCATCTGCGCATGCGTGACAGGGTCTGTCCCCAGCCGGCCGAAGGGCCGGCTTTGCCTAGGTAGCCGGGGGTTCAGCCCCCGGCGTCCCTCGCCACCCCGGCGCAGACCTCGCCTGTGAACGCCCTCATTGGGGCAGGGCACCGTGCCCACCCCACCCGGACCGCACGGCGGCGCGCTTTGCACAGGCAGAAACGCAGGGATAGAGTTATGCATTAAAGAAAGACGCCTCGAAAGCGAAAAAGGTGACCTAGTAATGAAGCGCATTGCGCTTGTCTCGGTGCTACTAGCAGTAATCGGCGCGTTTGCCTACTTCCTCTGGTTTTCCGAGCAAGGAGCGCGGGCGGCGGACATCGCGTCGGCAGAGACGGTCGTCGTAGGCCGCCAAACGCTGGTCAGCGAGGTGGCCGCCTCAGGTGCGGTCTCGGCTGAGCGCCAGGTGAGCCTGTCCTTCAAGACGCCGGCCCGGGTGGCCGAGGTGCTGGTGAAGGAGGGCGATCGGGTCTCGGCGGGCCAACCCCTGGCTATCCAGGAGACGGCCGAACTGGAGCTGCAGTTGCGTCTGGCGCAGACCGCCCTCCAAGTGGCGGAGACGCAAGCGGCCAAGGCAGTGGCTCCCGCTTCTGAGGAGGACTTGCGGGCGGCTCGGGCCGCCGTGCAGTCCGCCCGGGCCGCCTACGACCGAGCCGTCCAGGGCCCTACGCCCGAACAGCTCACCATGGCGGAAGTGCAGGTGAAGAAGGCAGAGATCGCCCTGCAGCAAGCCCAGAGCGCCTACGACGAGGTCAAGTGGGTGGGCGCTATAGCGGCTCTGCCCCAGTCCCTCGCCCTCCAGGCGGCCACTCTGGACTACGAGGCGGCCAAAGCCAACTACGAGATGCAGACCAAGGAGGCGCAGCCGGCCGACCTAGCCGCTCTCTCCGCCCAGATTGCCCAGGCAGAGGCCCAACTAGCCCGGCTGGAGCGTGGCCCCAGCGAGGAGGACCTCCGGGTCCTGGAGCTGCAGGTGGAGCAGGCTCGCCTCAACCTGGAGCAGGTGCAACTACAGCTGGATGGCGCTGTCCTCAAGGCCCCGTTCGATGGACTGGTGGCGGAGGTCAACGTGGAGGCGGGCCAGATCGCGGCGACCGGCTTGCCGGCCATAACCCTGGTGGACTGCGCCCAGTATCACATCGAGGTCCAGGTGGACGAGACTGACGTGGGGCGGGTGGCCGTGGGTCAGCCGGCGGTGATCGAGCCGGAGGCCTTCTCCAGCCTCTCCCTGCCCGGTCACGTGGAGCGCATCAGCATAACCCGCACCGTCGCCGAGGATGCCACCACCCTGGTCGGTGGGAGCGGGGTGGTCCAGTACGCCGTGCGGGTGAACGTGGATGAGCCCTTCGATCGGCTCCGCCCTGGCATGACCGCCCAGGTGCTCATCGAGGCTGACAGACGGGAGGATGCACTGGTGGTGCCCAACCGAGCTGTCCAGCTTGACCGGGAGACGGGCCTGACCTACGTGGAGAAGCTCGTCAACGGGGAGGTCGTCCGCACGGAGGTCATCCTGGGGGTGCAGGAGCTGGGGATGGCCGAGGTTCTGGCGGGGCTTGAGGAGGGGGATGTCGTGCTCCTGCCCTCCTCGTCAACTCTGGAGGAGCTGCGACGCACCTTCGGCCCCATGGGGGACTGATGGCGGCGGGCAACGGCG
>JBMNTK010000164.1:0-9019 GCA_050945695.1 Anaerolineae bacterium
GGCGCCCACGTAGAACAGGCGACCGCCGAAGCGGATGCTGTCCACGATGGCATCCACCGCCTGGGCGATCTGGGGCAGGGCCCGGGCTACGGCGGGCGCGACCTGAGCGTCTTCCTCATTGATGAGCCGCACGATCTCCAGGGTGGACAGCGCGTCTATGTTCTCGGTTTTCGGGTTTCGACTCTCGGTGAGCATGTGATGCTTCCTGTCTGAGACTCAAGGGGGAGATGGGCCAGGGCCCGGCCTCCGCCTTGGGTGTGGTCTAGTGTGCAATCCCCAGGGCCCGCAGCGCCAAGATGGCGGCCCCTAAGGCGGGCGGGTACTGGGGCTTGGGTATGGACGGCAGGCCCAGTTGCTGGCACAGGGCGGTGGAGAGCGGGTTGGGCTGGGCCAGCAGCCCGCCGGCCAGGGCATACTGCGGGCACGCCAGGCCCAGCCGGCCGGCGACGGCGCGGCCCAGGCCGGCCAGGTGGCGCGCGGCGCGGCCTACGATGTCGGCCGCCACCCCGTCACCTCGGTCGGCGGCTGCTAGCACCGCCGGGGCCAGAGCGGCGATCTCGCCGACGCGAGAGGTGGGGTCAGCGTACAGCCAGCGGATGAGCGCCGTCCGGTCCAGGGCCAGCCCGAGCGCTTCCGGCAGGCTCTCCTGCAGCACCGTACCGGGACCGCGTCCGTCCTGGGCCAGGGTCAGGGCTCGCAGGCCCTCCCGTCCCAGCCAGTAGCCGCTGCCCTCGTCCCCTAGCAGGTACCCCCAGCCGCCGGCTAGGGCAGACCGGCCCTGAGGGTTCACCCCATAGGCGACGCTGCCAGTGCCGGCGGAAATGAGCACCCCTTCCAGGCGACCGTTGGCCCCGGCCAGGGCGATCTCGTAGTCGGCGCTGGGGACGACGCGGGCGGTGGGAAGCGCTTGACGCGCCACCTGGCACAGCCACTCGGCCGAGTGGGAAGCGGCCGCACCGGCGATGCCCAGGGCGGCTGCCGCCACTGCCTCGGGCGGCACTCCGGCGTCGGCCAGAGCCTCGCGCACGGCGGCGATGATGCGCTGGGCCGCCTCCGTCCGGCCGAGGACGCTGGGATTGGCCCCGGCGGTGTGGCTGGAGCCTACCACCTCCAAGTCCCGCGTGGCCACAACGGCCCGCAGGGAAGTGCCGCCGCCATCCACCCCGACGACGAAGGTCGGGCTCATGTATGCCTCCAGGTGTGCTCGATGAGGTGCCGGAAGTTGGCCCCGGGGGTGATCTGCCCCAGCACGGTTGCATGCTGGGCGCCGGTGAGGGCCGGCAGCACGCCCGGGCGGTCGTGCCAGGTCTCGTGGGCCAGGAGGGCAAACACGAGTGCCTCCTTGAGGTCACCGTCAAGCCCCAGGTCCTCGTGAGTGCGGACGGGCACGGGGGCGAGGGCCTGGCGGAGCATGGCCACCAGGGCCGGATTGCGGGCCCCGCCCCCGCCCAGGATCACCTCTTCGATGGGCGCAGGGGCGAAGTCCCGGTAGGCCTGGGCGATGGAGCGGGCGGTGAGGGCGGTGATGGTGGCCACGATGTCGGGGTCGCCGAGCCCCCGGTCGCGCCCGTCCTGGAGGAGACGGGCGGCCATCGCCTCCCCGAAGAGCTCGCGCCCGGTCGTCTTGGGTGGGCGCCGACCGAAGTAGGGGTGGGCCAGCAGTTGGCCGAGCCAAGGCTCATCTATGTGGCCGGCCAGGGCGAGCTGGCCATCGCGGTCACATGCCAGCCGGCCATCGGTGATGGCGGCGGCCAGGGCGTCAATGAGGGCGTTGCCCGGGCCGGTGTCGAAGGCCATAGAAAGCGTCTCGCCCGCGGAGAGCGGTGGCAGGAAGGTCACGTTGGCGATTCCGCCGATGTTCTGGACCGCACGCCAGCGCTCGGGATGGCGAAGGAGGAGCCAGTCCGCGTAGCCGGTGAGCGGGGCGCCCTGCCCCCCGGCGGACACGTCTCGGGCACGGAAGTTGCTCACGGTGGTGATGCCCGTGCGCTCGGCGATGACGGACGCCTCGCCGATCTGGAGGGTGGAGGTGACGCGGCCGGCGTCCACCTGGTGCCACACCGTCTGCCCGTGCGAGCCGATGAGGTCAATCTGGCTGGGTTCCTGCCCTGCCTGGCGGATAGCCTCCAGCGCCGCCTCGGCGAACCTCTCGGCCAGGTCGAAGCTCAGGCGACAGATCTCGTCCACCCGGCTCGAATGGGGCGAGCAGGCGGCCAGGATTCGGCGACGAAGCGGGGGCTCGTAGGGGAAGGTGGCCCCCGCGAGCACCCGGGCCTGCAATCGCGGCGGCCTACCCTCTATCTGGCATAGGGCCGCGTCCACCCCATCGGCCGAGGTGCCGGACATGAGCCCCACGATCAGCATGGGCGGACTTCGACGGCGATGCAGTCGTGGAGGGTGCGACGGAACCGGTGTATCCCCTCGTTGTCCCGGCCGTAGTACACCCGGTTGGTGAGCAGGGCTATCACCAGGGCGCGTGCCGGGTCCACCCAGAGTGAGGTGCCGGTGAAGCCGGTATGGCCGAAGGTGCTGAGCGAGAGGACGTCCCCGGCGGGGGAGTCCTTCTCAGACTTGAGCGCCCAGCCCAGCCCCCGGCGGGTGGGCCCGTCGCTCGCCTGCTCAGAGGTGGCCAGCCGTGCCAGCTCGGGCTCGATCCCGAGGCGCGCGTCGGTCTCCAACCACGCCTGCCCGAAGGCGGCCACGTCCCTGGCAGTGGCGAACAGGCCGGCGTGCCCGGCCACGCCCCCCAGCCCGCAGGCGTTCTCGTCGTGTACCTCACCCCAACAGCGACGCCCTCGCCAGCGCTCGTCGCGCTCGGTGGGGGCGATGCTGTCCGGGTGCAGGCCCTGTCGTAAGGGGTTGTAGACGACCGACACCAGCCCCAGGGGCCCGGTGACCCGGCCGGCGATAGCTTGGTCCAGGCCAGCAGCGCCCTCGGGGCACAGCCGGCAGACGGCCTCGCCGAGGAGAATCAGCCCCAGGTCGCTGTAGTGGACGCGGCGGCCCGGCAGGTCAACGAAGGGGTAGCCGCAGATGGCCGCCAGCCCGCGGGCATAGCGCTCGCGGCAGGTCAGGGAATCGGGCTGGCCCGGAGGCGGCGGGGGTGGTCCGGCCTGGGTGTACACGTCGCGCCAGGGCGCCAGGCCGGAGGTGTGGGTGAGGAGGTGGCGGAAGGTGACCGAGGCGGGGTCCACAGGCTCGCCCCCGGCAACGGCGTCGCACCGCAGGGGTTGGCCGGTGTGAGGGTCCTGCCACCAGTCTACCGGCCTGGGGCTCTCGGCGCCGAACTCTGGGACGACGTCCACCAGGGCCTGGTCCAGCCTGGCCTGCCCCTGGCTGACGAGCCCCAGGAAGGCGGTCACGGTGAAGAGCTTGGTGAGCGAGGCCAGGTCGAACCGGGTAGCAGGGGTGGCAGGCACCTCCGGCGGGCCCGGGCGCACCCAGCCCCAGGTGTGTTCGAAGAGCGGTTCGCCTCCGCGGAGCACCACCAGGGAGGCGGCGGTGAAGGTCCGGCCGAGGTGGAGTTCTGCGAGATCGTGGATGCGTTCTTGGGCGGAGCGAGGCAGACGCAAAGCCATTCCATGCCCCCAGTGGAGTCTCGGGCCGTCGGGCGCGGCGCGACGGCGGCTGACGGCCCTAAGATACACCGAGGAGGGCCGTCCTGAAAGGCGGGCGGGTGAGACGTGACGAGTGACACGTGACACGTGATGCGTGACACGTGACCTGTTGGCACGCCCCTGGAGGAGTGCCCGCGCCCCTTCTCTGTCGTTCTGTACCCCTCCCTTGTCATCCCGAGCGAAGCGAGGGATCTACCCTTCCCGCCAGAGAGGCCTCGACTCAAATCGGGGCTGCCGGGCCTTCGGCCGGGCGTCGACGGTCACGGCTCCGCCGTGACCCACCTTCGCCGACGCCGGATGGGCTGAACGGGCGAATAACCCTCTACTCATCGCGGTCTCTCCCGGAGAACCCCTCCCCCAACCCAGCGCCATTTCGCTCCGCGAAATGGCGGTCTCCCCTGAGCGGAAAGAGGCGTCGGGAGCCCCCTTCCCTGCCAGGGAAGGGGGTTGGGGGGTTAGGTTGTCTGCCCGCTGCTCCAAGCTGATACGCTGTCAAAGCAGAGCCCCAGCGCGGGTGGGCGCGCGGCCAGGGTCACGTATCACGTGTCACGTGTCACGTGTCACTCTTCACGGGTCACGCCTCAGCTTGACGTCCCGTAAGAATTCGGTATAATCGTACCGCTTTACCTGAACGCGGAGGTACCTGTGGTCGGAATCTGGGGCCTGTCGGACGCAGCGTCTCTCGCCTTTCATGCCGTGGCCTTGCTGGCCGAGCAGCCCGATAGAAGAGCGAGCACGCGCGAGATCGCCCAGGCGTTCGGCGTGTCTGAGCACCATTTGGCCAAAGTCAACCACCGGTTGGTCCGGGCCGGGATCCTCGAGGCCACCCGAGGGCCACACGGTGGGGTGCAGCTCGCGCGGCCGCCGGAGCAGATCACCATGATGGAGGTCTACGAGGCCATCGAGGGGCCCATGCACGATGAGCACTGCGTGCTGGGCAAGCCGGCGTGTGGCCGCACTGCCTGCATCTTCGGGGGCCTGGTCGGCTCGGTGAACCGGCAGGTGCGAGAGCATTTCGAGAACACCACTCTAGATCAGCTGGCTGAGGGGGCGAGGCCTGAGCGCTCCTCCCTCTCGGCCTAGCGATACCCATCGCAATTCCATAGGAGAAGGCAACGTGCAGATGCTTTGCTACCAGTGTGAACAGGCTGCCAACGGTGTGGGCTGCTCGGTCGCGGGGGTGTGCGGCAAGGACCCGATCACTTCTGCCCTGCAGGACCTGCTCGTCCATGCTGCCAAAGGCATTGCCAGCTACGCCCACCGTGCTGCCGAGCTGGGTCGGCGAGACCCGGAAGTGGACGTCTTCGTGGTCGAGGCCCTATTCAGCACCGTCACTAACGTGGACTTCGATCCCCTGCGGCTACAGGGTCTGCTGGAGCGGGCGGCCCACATGCGGGACCGAGCGCGCGCCCTCTACCGCCAGGCCGCCCAGGACGCCGGCCGAGAGCCTGAGGAACTGACCGGCCCTGGTGCCTGGCAGCCGGCGCCGAACCTGGCCGGGCTGGTGGAGCAGGGGCGTGATGCCTCACTGGAGGGCCGGATCGAGCGCTGGGGCGCCGACTTGGCCGGTCTGCAGGAGCTGGTCCTGTACGGGCTCAAGGGAGCGGCCGCCTACACGGACCACGCTCACGTGCTGGGCCAGGATGATGCCGAGCTCTATGCCCGCTTCCACGAGACGCTCCGCTACCTGGCCGAGGAGGAGCCCGATGCTGACGCCCTGCTGGGATGGGCCCTAAAGACGGGGGAGACCAACCTGCGGGCGATGGAGCTCCTGGATGCGGCCAACACAGGCGCCTACGGTCACCCCGAGCCTACCCAGGTACGGGTGACGCCGGTGGCGGGCAAGGCCATACTGGTATCGGGGCACGACCTGCGCGACCTCGAGGCGCTGCTGCAGCAAACCGAGGGCAAGGGCATCAACGTCTACACCCACGGGGAGATGCTGCCGGCCTTGGCCTACCCGGGACTCAAGAAGTACCCGCATCTGGTAGGCAACTACGGCGGAGCCTGGCAGGACCAGGGGCGGGAGTTCGATGCCTTCCCCGGTGCCATCCTGATGACCACCAACTGCATTCAGCGCCCGCGGAATAGCTACCGCGGCCGCATCTTCACCTCTGGGCTGGTGGCGTGGCCGGGCGTCCGGCACGTGACCCGGGAGGACTTCTCCCCCGTCATCGCGGCGGCGCTGGCGGCACCCGGCTTCCCTGAGGACGCCCCCGAGCAGACCATCACGGTGGGCTTTGCCCGCAACGCCGTGCTGGGTGTGGCGGACAAGGTGATCGAGGCGGTGAAGGCGGGCCAGATCCGTCACTTCTTCCTGGTGGGCGGGTGCGACGGCGCCAAGCCCGGCCGCAACTACTACACCGAGCTGGCCCAGCAGATCCCCGATGACTGCGTCATCCTCACCCTGGCCTGCGGCAAGTACCGCTTCAACCGGCTGGAGTTCGGCGACATTGACGGCATCCCGCGCCTGCTGGACGTGGGCCAGTGCAACGATGCCTACTCCGCCATCCAGATCGCCTTGGCCCTGGCGGACGCATTCGGAGTAGGCGTCAACGAGTTGCCGCTCTCGCTCATACTGTCCTGGTACGAGCAGAAGGCGGTGGGGGTCCTGCTCACCCTGCTGCACCTGGGCATCAAGAACATCCGAATCGGCCCCAGCCTTCCTCGATTCCTGACCCCGTCGGTCCTGGAGGTGCTGGTGGATGCGTTCGGCATCGCGCCCATCACCACCCCTGAGGAGGACCTGGCGGCCATCCTGGCCTCTTCGACCGTGGCCTGACCGGCAAAGAGAGGGCGGGGCCTCATGTCTGAAGCCCCGCCCTTTTCGTTTTCGAGCGAATCAGTACCCGGGGAAGTAGTCGCGCAGGATGCGCTCGCGGCTGAGGCCCATTTCCAGCAGCATGGCCTCGATGGCGAGGACTGAGGACGGCGAGCCGCACACGTAGAAGAGCCGGTCCTCGTAGTCCGGGACCTCCTCTCGGATCATGGTCGGGCTGAAGAGCCCGGTGCGGCCGCGCCAGTCTGGCGGCACCTCCGGCCCGGTGATGGTGTAGACGGTCTTGAGCCCGAAGGCGCGTTCTCCCTCCGCGAACACCTCCTCGAAGATGAAGTCCTCGGCCCCCCACTCCCCATACAGGAGCACAACCGAGCGCGACTGGCCGGTGTCCACCAGGTACTTGACCATGCTCCGGAAGGGGGTGATCCCGATGCCGGCGGCCAGGAAGGCGCAGGGGATCCGCGGGTCCTCAGGGAGGACGTAGCTGCCCCGCACCATGGTCACTGCCACCTGTTCGCCCGGGCTGAGGCTGGTGAGAGCGGTCTTGAAGGTGCTGTGAGGCTCCGGGACCTTGGTGGTTATCATGATCTCCCCCTCGGTGGGAGAGGAGGAGATGGTGAACAGGCGGCGGATGCCCCGCTGGTCGGGGGAGGGGTGGGGCAGCACCACCTGGATGTACTGGCCGGGCTGGAAATCGATCTTGGGCTCGTCGCGGAACCAGAAGCTGATGGTGTAGGGGGCGATGTGTTCGCGGCGCAGGAAAGTAAGGGTGGAGATGCGGTTGTCTGATGGGGCCGGGGTAGACACTGACTGTAACGTCCTAGAGGCTGAGTAGGCTAGCACTGGCTAACGTCTCTTCGACACCGTACATGGGTGGATGAGGGCTCAAGGCCGGGTGGGAGGGAAGCCCTCACCCACGCCGCCTGGCTTCACAGAATGGCGTGGGTGAGAGGCGCAGGTTAGCGCGCAATAGCCACCCTCAACGCGGTTCGGGCAGGGGCACCTCGCAGCCGTAGGTGGCCAGATGGAACACGTGCCAGAGGCTCGGGCCCGTCCAGCGCACGGTGAAGGCGTCCACCCGCTCGGCACCGGGCCCCAGCTCTGCCGGGCCGGGTTCGCGGCGCTCGATCTCCAGGGTCACCGGGGGCTCGGCCACCAGGGGCTCGATGCGGCTGGCGTTGGCCACCGCCTCCTGGACCTTGGCCTTGATCAGCTTGCGGGCGTCCACCGGCGCCAGGTGGATGGCGGCATTGGTGCCCAGCCCCTCCTTAACCGCGGCCACCGTAATACCCGGCACCCACTCATCCGCTTCCCGGCAGGCGTGGAGGTCGCCGGACGTGAAGATCCAGGGGATGCCCAGCTCGCCGGCCAGGTAGGCGGCGATCTCCATTTCGCCCACGGCGCGCCCGTTGATGCGATAGGCTTTGATGATTCCGCTCATGGTGTGGGCCAGGCATCCGCCGATGGTGTCGCTCATCGGGTGCATGCCTATTTGGATCAGGGCGTCGTAGTTGGGGGTGATCCCCAGCAGCCACGAGGGACGGTTGACACCGCGGGCGATCCGGACGCCGGAGATCAACTCCTCGGGCAAAATGGTCCGTCCGGCTCCGTGAGCGTCATTGACCAGGATCTCCTCCACCCCGGCAGCAATGAGGCCCTCGCAGGCGGCGTTGACCTCGCCGGTGAGCAGGCGTTGCATCTCCGAGCGCTCGTAGACGCCTTTGGCGTGAGGAGCGTAGTCGCGGCGCCCGGGGTCCCAGTCGTCAATGCCGGCGACCCCTTCCAGATCGGTCATAACGTAAACCGCTCTTACTGCCATTTGTTCTCTCCCTACGATGCCAGCACCAGAGTCTAGTCAGCTTCGAGT
Organism: Anaerolineae bacterium; assembly: GCA_050945695.1. Lineage (GTDB taxonomy): Bacteria > Chloroflexota > Anaerolineae > DRVO01 > DRVO01 > Ch71. The sequence goes on from JBMNTK010000164.1 coordinate 8,264, forward strand.
GTAGGTCAGGGGGGCAGGGCGTCAAGGCCCGCATGGCACCCACCTCGGTTGATGGGCCGGTGGGCGTTGTGGCAATATGGCTCCGGTCCACCACGCCCAGGAGGATAACCTTGAACGCGAGTGATATGCCTCGACCGGAGTACCCTCGGCCGCAGATGGTTCGGCCGGACTGGATCAACCTGAATGGCCCTTGGCAGTTCCAGATGGACCCCGGACGGAGTGGGCGTGACCGAGGGCTACCGGAGGCGGAGCGCCTGGAAGGCGAGATTCTGGTGCCCTTCTGCCCGGAGAGCCGTCTCTCCGGCGTCGGATACACCGACTTCATCCCCGCCGTCTGGTACCGGCGAGAGTTCGACCTGCCCCAGTCCTGGGAGGGTCGCCGCGTCCTGCTGCACTTCGGTGCGGTGGACTACGACTCCTGGGTCTACATAAACGGCCGCGAGGCAGGCCGGCACCGAGGCGGATACTCCTCCTTCACCGTGGACATAACTGATCTGCTGGCGCGAGGGCGCAATGCCATCACGCTCTACGCCGAGGACGACACCCGTTCGCCGCTGCAGCCCACCGGCAAGCAGTCCGACCGCTACTACTCCTACCGCTGCGTCTACACCCGCACGACCGGCATTTGGCAGACGGTGTGGCTGGAGGCGGTGCCCCAGACCTACATCGAATCGCTTCGGCTCACGCCCGTGCTCGAGCAGGAGGCCTTGCTGGTGCAGGCGCGGCTGCGCGGCGACGTACGCGGCCTGCAGATGG
>JBMNTK010000165.1:0-8977 GCA_050945695.1 Anaerolineae bacterium
GAGCGGATACAGAGCGAGGAGCGCCGGGTTCGGGTCCTGCACGCTTCCACCGGCAACGTCGGTGAGTCTGACGTGAACCTTGCTGTGGCCAGTGGTGCCCTCATCATCGGGTTCAACGTGGGCGCCGATCCGGCCGCCCGTCGGGTGGCCGAGGGCGAAGGGGTAGAGATCCGCACCTACGACGTCATCTACCATCTGATCGAGGACATCGAGAGGATGCTGGCTGGCATGGCGGAGCCCACCTACGAGGCGGTCACCATCGGCCATGCGGAGGTGCGTCAGGTCTTCCAGGTGCGCACCGGAACGGTCGCCGGGTGCTACGTCACCTCCGGGCGGATAACTCGAAACGCCCACATCCGGGTGCTTCGAGGCGGGCAGAACGTATGGGAGGGCACCATCGCCTCTCTGCGCCGGTTCACCGAAGACGTCCGTGAGGTGCGGGAGGGCTTCGAGTGTGGGGTCAGCCTGGATGGCTTCAACGACATCCGTGAGGGCGACGTACTAGAGGCCTTTGTCATGAGGCAGGTGAAATAGAATGGCCGAGCCGAGTGTCAGGCAGAGGCGAGTTGCTGACCTGATAGCACGAGAGTTGAGCCTGATACTCCAGCAGCGGGCACGGGACCCCCGCTTGAGCAAGGTGGTCATCACGGGGGTTCGCGTGTCGGGCGATTTGAGGCAGGCTACCGTCTTCGTCTCCAGCGTGGTGCCCGAGGACCGACAGGCCATCGTGGAGGCGCTGAGCGGGTCCGAGGCATTCCTTCGCCGAGAGCTGGCGGAGCGGGCCTACCTCAAGTACGTCCCCACTCTCACCTTCCGCCTCGATGAGACCTATGACCGGGCCAGCCGCATCGAGTCTCTGCTCGACGAGGTGATAGCCGAGCTTCCCGAAGAAGAGGATCAGGAAGCGGGAGATGTGGAGTAGGCTCAGGCAGATCCTTACAGGGGCCGATCACGTCCTGGTCGCGACGCATGTCTCGCCGGACCCGGATGCGATCGGCTCTTTGCTTGCTATGGGCTATCTGCTTCGGGGTCTGGAGACGCCTCGCACGCTCCTTTCCGAGGACGGGATTCCCTACGATGCCGAGTTCCTGCCGGGAGTGGACGAGGTGGTGGCCGAGCCGCCGGCTAGCTTCGACGTAGCCGTCCTGCTGGACTGCCCGGGGCTGGAGCGGATCGGGAAGGCTGCTCAGCGCCTCCCCGGCGCCACGATAGTGAACATAGACCACCACCCTACCAACGCCTACTTCGGTGACCTGAACCTGGTGGACACCGCCATGCCCTCCACGTGCCAGATCGTGTACCGCCTGGCCGGTGCGCTGGGGCTGGACATCACGCCCGAGCTGGCCACCTGTCTCCTGGCCGGCTTGGTGGGGGACACCCAGGGCTTCCGAATTCCGGCAACGGACCAGCGGGCCCTCCTAACAGCGGCTGCGCTTATGGAGGCGGGGGCTGACCTGTGGCAGGTGAACCGGGCGGTGTTCTCTAACCGACCTCTGGGTCACCTGGTGCTGTGGGGGCAGGCACTCTCCGGCGTGGTCATCGAGGACGGGCTGGTGTGGGCGAGCATACCCCTAGCGGCGACCCGGGCGGCGGGGCTCCCGGAGGGTGAGGACGCAGGCCTGGTGAACTTCCTCCTGGCCACCCAGGGCACCCGTGCGGCGGCCGTCTTGAACGAGCGCTCCGATGGGACGGTGGACGTCAGTCTGCGCAGCCTCCCCGGCGTTGACGTGGCGGCTGTGGCGGCGGCGTTCGAGGGAGGTGGGCACAGGCAGGCGGCCGGTTGCACCGTACCGGGAACGCTTAGCGACGTAGCGGATCGTATTCTGGCTAGGCTGAGGCAGGCAGTTGATGAAGCCTCTCTCCGGAGTGCTGTTAGTTGACAAGCCGGTTGGGCCAACCTCGCACGACGTGGTGGCGGCCGTCCGTCGGGCCAGCCGTCAGAGGAAAGCAGGGCACGCGGGCACCCTTGACCCTCTCGCCAGCGGCCTCCTGATTGTGTGCCTGGGTGCCGCCACCCGTATCACCGAGTACCTCACCCTCCACGACAAGGTGTACGAGGTGGAGGCTCGCCTGGGCGTAACGACCGACACCTACGATGCCGAGGGTCAGGTGACCTCTCGGTATGATGGGCCCCTTCCCGATGACGATAGCCTGCGGGAGGTGATAGGCTCGTTCTGCGGCGAGGTGCTGCAGACGCCTCCAGCGTTCTCGGCGGTCAAGGTAGAGGGTGTGCCGTTGCATCGCCGGGCGCGCAGGGGAGAGCTGCCGGATCAGGTGCCGCCGCGCCGGGTCGTCATCCAATCCATTGACTGGACCCGACCGGAGCGGGCGAGGCTGAACCTCCGAGTGCACTGCTCGTCGGGCACCTACATCCGCTCTTTGGTGCACGACATCGGGCGTGCCCTCGGCTGTGGTGCCCACGTGACCGCCCTGCGCCGTACCGTATCGGGGTCGTTTTCAGTAGAACAGGCGCTCCCTCTGGAGGAGGTTGAGTCCCGGCTCAGGAACGGCGACTACGATTGGATACTAGACGTCGGGGAGGCCCTCCCTGATTGGCCGCGACTGCTCCTGGACGGCGAGGCTGCCCGCAGGCTGGCCCAGGGGCAGGCGGTGGTGGGCCCGCAACCCGACTGCGATCATCCTCACCTCGTCGCGTCACCGAGCGGAAGCTTGTTCGCGATCGCTGAGTATGATCAGGAGCAACAGCGCTGGCGACCGACGAAGGTGCTGGCTCAGGAGAGCGACGCTTGATGGACGCAGTAGTACATTGGTCAGGTGAGGCAGTACGGGTCGCCGATGACACCGTACTGACTATCGGGGTCTTCGATGGCCTGCATCTGGGTCACCAGGCGCTCATCCGGGAGGCGGTATCGGCGGCACGGCGCGAGGGGGTGCCGGCGGCAGGTCTGACCTTCTTCCCCTCTCCGGAAGTGGTCCTCCGGGCTATGGAACCCCTGTACCTGATGCTCCCCGAAGAACGGGCGGACTTCATGCTCGGGCTCGGGCTGGACCTGGTGATCATCAGTGAGTTCAGTCTGGACATGGCGGTCATGGGAGCCGAGGAGTTCATGGAGCGGCTGAGCTACTCCTTCGGCCCGCGTGAGGTCTGGGTGGGCGAGGATTTCGCCCTGGGCCGCGATAGAGAGGGCGGACTAGAGGCCTTGACTGCCCTAGGGCGCAGGCTGGGCTACCGACTGTGCGTGTTGCCGCGGTGCCGGGTGGGCGACGACATAGCCAGCAGCACACTCGTGCGACGCTGCCTGGGTGCCGGCAACGTCGAGAAGGCGGCCAGGCTGCTTGGCCGTCCCTATTCGGTCTGCGGCAGAGTTGTGCCCGGGGACGGGCGGGGCCGGCACTTGGGCTACCCCACGGCTAACATCGCCGTGCACCCCCACAAGAGGCTCCCGGCGGATGGGGTATACTGTGCCTACGTGGAGCACGACGGCCAGATGACGCCGGCGGTCGTCAACGTCGGAGTGAGGCCCACGTTCGGGGCTGAGACACGGACGGTCGAGGCTCACCTGCTGGGGTTCACCGGCGACCTGTACGGCGAGCTGGTGCGGCTCTGCTTCGTGGAGCGGCTACGAGGAGAGCAGCGCTTCTCCGGAGCGGAGGAGCTCATGGCCCAACTGGCGCACGACGTGGAGGACGCGCGTCGGGTGTTCGAGCTGGGCACCGCATTTGAGGCCGGACATGGGTTATGAGGAAGTCAGGCATACGGCTGATGTTGCCATACGTGTCTGGGGAGGTTCGGTCGAGGAGCTCCTGACCTCGGCGGCCCAAGGTCTGTTTGCGATGATGGCCGAGGCCTGCACCACTGACTCCGAACGAACCGTTGAGCTCTCGGCCGATGATCTGGAGACCCTGCTAGTTGATTGGCTCAACGAGCTTATCTACCTCAGTGACTCGCACGACGAGGCGTACAGCGAGTATGCATTGCGGGTCACCCCGGGCTGGCACCTGCAGGCCAGCCTCCGAGGTGGACCTATCTGCCGACGGACCGGCATCGTGAAGGCGGCGACCTACCACGGTCTGGCGGTCGAGCAAGAGCAAGGGCAGTACCGGGCCACGGTGGTGTTTGACACCTGATCCCCGCCTCAGCGGTTTGGCCCGGGGCCCTGGAGGAGGCATCTGTGGCGTTTGATCTGAGCACTATCACCAAAGTGGGTGAGTACCTATACGAGATCCCGGCTTCGGCCCACCCGGGCATGAAGGTGCCGGCACGGCTGTACGCCGACGAGACGATACTCCGCGACGCCTCCGAGGATCGGTCGCTGGAGCAGCTGGCCAACGTTGCTTGGCTCCCCGGAATCGTGAGCTATTCCCTGGCCATGCCGGACATCCACGAAGGGTACGGCTTCCCCATTGGCGGCGTTGCGGCCACCCGGGTGGACCAAGGGGTGGTTTCCCCGGGCGGGGTGGGATATGACATCAACTGCGGCGTGCGCCTACTGGCGAGCAACCTGGACGCGGAAGAGGTACGTCCCTTCCTGGCGCAGCTGATGGACGCCGTAGCCCGCGGTGTCCCGGCTGGCGTGGGGCGCGGCGGTGACGTGCGCTTGGCGAAGGCCCGGCTGGATGATGCCCTGGAGGGCGGGGCCCAGTGGGCGATCCAGGCAGGCTTCGGAGATCGGGTAGACGCCGAGCACTGCGAGGAGAACGGCCGCATCACCGGAGCCCAGGCCTCGGCGGTCAGCGACCGCGCCAAGGACCGGGGCCGGGACCAGCTGGGGACTCTGGGCGCCGGCAACCACTTCCTTGAGCTCGACGAGGTGACTGAGATCTACGATGCGAAGGCGGCGGACGCCTTTGGCCTACGGCGCGGGCAGTTGGTGGTGCAGATTCACTCCGGTTCCCGGGGTCTGGGCCACCAGGTGTGTACGGACTACGTCCGCAGCTTCCAGTCCGCCGTGAAGCGCTATGGCTATGCGCTGCCCGACCGGGAACTGGTGTGTGCGCCGGTGCAGTCACAGGACGGCCAGGACTACCTGGCAGCCATGGCAGCCGCGGCGAACTTCGCCTGGGCCAACCGGCAGATCATGACCGATGCCGTCAGGCAGGCGTTCGAGCACACGCTGACGGGCAAGGTGGGTCAGGCGCGGCTGAGGGTCGTCTACGATGTGGCCCACAACGTCGCCAAGATCGAGACCCATCGGGTGAACGACCAGGCGGTCAAGGTGTGTGTCCACCGGAAAGGGGCCACCCGAGCCTTCCCGCCCGGGCACGAGGCGGTGCCGGCAGCGTACCGGGCGGTAGGCCAGCCGGTGCTGGTGCCCGGTGACATGGGGACAGCCTCGTACGTCCTCTGCGGCACTCAGGAGGCCATGGAACGTAGCTTCGGCTCCAGCTGTCACGGCGCCGGCCGCGTGCTCAGCCGCCGGGCGGCCCGTGGGCAGGTGGACAGCCGCCGGCTGCTGGCTGAGCTAGAGAGCCGGGGAATGCAGGTGCGAGCGGGCAGCCTGAAGGGCCTGGCGGAGGAAGCTCCCGACGCCTACAAGGACATCCACCGCGTGGTGGAGGTGGTCCACGGCGCGGGGCTGGCTCGCAAGGTGGCCCGGCTACAACCGCTGGGCGTGGTCAAGGGGTAGGGCGACGCCCTGCCAGAAACGACTGCAGGGATAAGCACGGGAGCTTCAGGAACCCGTGCTTATCCCTGCCATGAGGATCTGATGTTACCGGCCGGCTGCTAGCGGACGCGAACCAGCCAGTCTCCGGCGACCCAGCCCTCGGTGTCGGTGTCATCGCGGACGTTGAACCACTCGTAGCCGTCCATCGAGGTAGGGCCGCCCAGGATCTCAAGCTCGGTCCCTTCAGACAGCCCCTTCAGGATGGGGGCATTGAGGCCAGCAGCCCCACGCATGCGCAGCACCTGGCCACCCGTATTGGTGACTCTGGCCACAGCACCCGCGACCAGCTCGTCCGACGGGGTCGGGGTGACGGTGGGCTCGGCCGGGACGGGCGTGTCCGTCGCCACCTCCACCTGGGCCTGGGTAGGCTCGGGTGTCGGAGTGGGAGTCTCGGCGACGGGAGCAGGTGTGTCGGTGGCGACAGTGGTGGAGACTGCCGCGACTAGGGCAGTGGGTATGCTGTTGGTGGGAAGGAGAGTGGGCGTGGCCTCAGCTGAGGCACCCCGGGACCGCCCTCGGACGAGGATGACTCCCAGAGCGATCACGACCAGTAGTACGACGATGGGGACGGCAGCGATGACGATGGCCTGCACGTTGCGCCGGTCAGCTCTCAACGTACGGCGACCTCTGGAAGACCCCTGGTCCTGATCCAGTTCCGGATACTCCTGTGGGGACATAGGGTTGACCTCTCGAAGGGATGGAATGAGTGCAGACGGAGTGATTTGCCGGACCTATGATACCATAGCTATGGTGCAAATTCGATACCGCGGTCCGGTGGGCACAGAGTCGAGACTAGCCTAGGATGCTGGAGTGAGCAAGATGGAGATAGCAGTGGTGGGCGGCGGACTCACGGGGATGACCGCAGCCCAAGACCTGGCCCGTGCGGGCGCCCGGGTCACCCTCTATGAGCGCGAGGAGACCCTGGGTGGCCTGGCCGGCTCGTTCATGGTCAACGGTACCCGGCTGGAGAAGTTCTATCACCACATCTTCACCAGTGATGTGGCGGTCCGGGACTTGATCGTGGACCTGGGGCTGGGCGACAGGCTAGAGTGGAAGCCGACCACCACCTCGTATTACGCCGAGCGGATCTACCGCCTGGCCACGCCGCTGGACGTCCTGCGCTTCCGGCCGCTGTCCCTGGTGGATCGCTTCCGCTTTGGGATGCTGGTGTTCCAGTCGCGCCTGGTGCGGGATTGGCGAAACCTAGAGGGCCTGACTGCCCGGGAGTGGTTGGTGGGCCTGTCGGGCCGTCGCGTGTACGAACAGGCGTGGGCTCCGTTGCTGCGGGGCAAGTTCGGATCCAAGGCGGACGAGGTCTCGGCGGTCTGGATCTGGAACAAGGTCATGCTGCGGGGTGGCTCGCGAGGCAAGGCCGGCCAGGAGGTCCTGGGCTACCTGCGTGGTGGCTTTGGGCTCATGGTGGAGGCGCTGGAGCAACGACTCCGGGACTTGGGTGTAGAGATCGCCAAGGGCGCACCGGTGACCGAGATCCGGCCCGGGGCCAACGGCGGGCTGCTGGTCCGAACCCCCGAGAGCGATGAGGGCTACGATGAGGTGGTGGTGACCACGGCGCCGGCGCTGCTGGCCGACATGGCACCCTCGCTGCCGGATGCCTACCGTGAGCGTCTGCGCTCCATCGAGTATATGGCCAACGTCTGCTGTGTCCTGCGCCTGAGCCAGTCACTCAGCAGCGTGTACTGGCTCAACATAAGTGACAACACGGTCCCCTTCGTGGGGCTGGTGGAACACACCAACATGCAGCCACCCTCGGAGTATGGCGGCTCGCATTTGGTGTACCTGACGCGCTACTGCAGCCCGGATGACGCCTATTACAACATGAGCCGCGAGGAGCTGGTGGCGGCCTACGTGCCTCACATCAAGCGCCTCTTCCCGCACTTCCAGCCGGACTGGATCGAGGACTCCTACGTCTGGCGGGAGCGCTATGCCCAGCCGGTCATCGCCCGGCACTACAGCCAGCTGCGCCCCGACTATCCGACGCCTATAGCCGGGCTGTGGCTGGCGTCCATGGCCCAGATCTACCCCGAGGACCGGGGGATGAACTACGCCGTCCAGTACGGCCACTCCATCGCCGAGAGAATGCTCGCCAGCAGAGGAGGATGACATGTCAGTTTCCGTTGCCCTAAAGGTCTCCGAGGGCAAGCGCCTCATAGCCCGGGGAGTGGTAGCCAGCCCTGTCTTCAGAGAAGCCTACGAGAAGGGCCGCATTCTGATCATCAAGGGCACCACCAATGCCTACATCGTCGAGGAGCTGACCGGCCAGCCTATGGACAAGCTGGCCTTCGCCCGCGGGCTGACGCTGCCCCATGGCAAGCGCCGACCGTCTCCCCAGGTCCAGGACACAGGGGACGTCCTGGTGGAAGGGGGACAGGTGAAGCTGGACGTGAACCTCGCTGAGGTCGTGGACACGCTGGGGCGCGGCGACCTGATCCTGAAGGGCGCCAATGCCCTCAACTACAAGGAGGGTCTGGCGGGCGTGCTCATCGGAGATCCGCGCTCGGGCACCATCGGGATGGCCCTGCGCAAGGCGGTCGGGTCTCACTGTCGCCTGATGATCCCGGTGGGGTTGGAGAAGTGCATCTCGGCGAGCATCATGGACGTGGTGCGCTACGTGCAGCGGCCGGAGCACCGAAGCGATGGCATGATGCCGGTGTGGGGCACCATCTTCACCGAGATCGAGGCCCTAGAGGTGCTGGCGGGCGTGAAGGCCATGCACATCGGCTCGGGCGGTGTAGCCGGTGCCGAGGGCGCCGTCTGGCTGGCCTATGAAGGTGACGAGGCGCAGATGAAGCGGGCCAAGGCGGTGCTGGACGCGATCTACGGCGAGCCCGACCTGGGCTGAGCCTGGCGAAGGAGGCGAGCGTGGGAACGTTCGTGGAGCCTGACGGCTCGAGGTGGGTGCAGGCCGGCCAGGGGATGTCCCGGAGAGTGCTCGAGGGTGAGCGCCTGATGCTGGTGGAGATACGCCTGGAGGCCGACGCAGAAGTGCCGGCGCACTCGCACCCGCACGAGCAGATCGGGTACGTGCTGGATGGGCGGGTGCTGTTTCGGATCGGGGGCGAGGAACGGGCCCTGGGCCCGGGAGCAGCCTACTCGGTCCCGGGCGGGGAAGAGCACGCCGCTCGTCCCCTGGACGGGGCTCCGGCGAGGTTGGTGGAGGTGTTCACGCCTCCCCGAGAGGACTTCCGGTAGGCGGGGCGGGTTTCGCCTGAGCGGTAGCCGCAGACAGCAAACAGGGGCGTCGTCAGACGCCCCTGTTTCGGTACCAGGGCCGGATGGCCAGCGGCCTCTAGCTGCGATTCCTGAGGGCTCGGGCGGCGAAGGCGACGCCG
>JBMNTK010000166.1:0-8940 GCA_050945695.1 Anaerolineae bacterium
CAGTTGCGCGTCGAACTGCCGGCGGACGTGGGGGTAAGGGCCAGCGTGAGTGGCGGCCTAGGTACCGTCCGGGTAGAGGGGCTGCGCTCTGAAGGCGGCGTCTACGTCAACGATGCCTACGGTGAGTCAGGAGTCACTCTGGACCTCACGGTGCGCGGTGGCGTAGGCGAGGTGGTCCTGACGGTCGGGCAGAGCACGGAGCGTACGTGAGCGCGGGCGGGCTGCCTGCCGCCGTGGTGGTGGCCCACCCCGACGATGAGACCCTCTGGGCCGGGGGCGAGATCCTGACCCGGCCCCAGCTGCAATGGGTGGTGGTGTCGGTTTGCCGCGCCAGCGACACCGACCGCGCTTCCCGGTTTGCCCGAGCGCTGGAGGCGCTGGGCGCCACGGGCGCCATGGCCGACCTGGACGATGGACCCGCGCAGCGCCCCCTGCCCCAGAGCCTCGTGGAGGAGGCCATCCTGGGGCTGCTCCCGCCGCGGCTCTACGCCCTCATCCTGACCCATGGCCCCCGGGGTGAGTACACTCGTCACCGGCGCCACGAGGAGACCTGCCGGGCCCTGCTTGCCCTCTGGGCCCGCGGCGCTGTCAGCGCCCAGAACGTGTGGCTGTTTGCCTACCACGATGAGGGTGGCCGTAGCCTTCCCATCCCCGCCCCCTGGGCCACGGTGCGCCGGCCCCTCACCCCGCACGTCTGGCAGCGCAAGTACGACATCATCACCGGCGTGTACGGCTTTCGCCCCGACAGCTGGGAGGCCCGATCCGTCCCCCGAGAAGAGGCCTTCGAGACCCTGCAGGATCCAGCTGAGGCGGCCTCGGCGCTGGCGCGGGAGTAGACGCATGAAGGTGCTGCTTCTGTATGAGTACCCTCCCTCACCTGGGGGGCTCGCCACCCAGGGCGACCTGCTCTATCGGGGACTGCTGCAGGCGGGGGTGGAAGTCCGGCCCGTCCACCTGGACTCGCCGCAGGAGAAGGAGTGGTACTACCGGTGGTTCCGGCCGGACGTGGTCATCGGGGTGGGTTACTGGGGCCACACCCCCCAGATCATCCTTCACCCACAACGCCACGGCCTCCTGGCGGTGCCCTGGCTGGTAGCCGATGGGTTCATCGCCAACCATCGGGAGGTACTCAACCAGCTGCCTCTCATCCTGGTCACCTCCAACTGGGTCCGGGACGTCTACGTGCGGGACGGGATTCGGGAGGACATCATCGAGGTGTTGCCCGTTGGCTGCGACACCGATGCCTTCATCCCCCGCAGCCGAGATGAGCCCAAAGTGGCGGCCGTGAGGGAGTCCCTGGGGGTCGGCCCGGAGGAGCTGATGGTGCTTACCGTGGGTGGTGACGCCGCCTCCAAGGGGGCCCAGGAGGTCATGCAGGGCCTCGCCATTGCCGACCCTCAGGCGCCACCCTGGAAGTACATCTGCAAGGTGTGGCCTCAACCCCGGACGGTGCAGCAGAACCTGCTGGATCTCCAGCTCGCCACCCAGCTGGGTATAGACCGCAAGGTCTTCTACACCGCCGGGATCGTCTCCCGGAACTTCATGCCCTACCTGCTGGCCGCCTGCGACATCTACGCGGCTCCCTCCCGCATCGAGGGGTTCGGCATGCCTCAGGTGGAGGCGGGCGCCTGCGCCAAGCCGGTGATCGGGCTGGCCGCCATGGGCATGCTGGACACGCTGGTACATGAGGAGACCGCGCTTCTGGCCCGGGTGGCGTTGGAAAACCGCATCACAGGCACGGTGCTGGGGCCGGAGGCCGGCTTCGAGGGCGGACACCGCATCGTCTTCGACCCCCCGCGGGTGGCTGACTACCGGGCGGACGTGCGTGATATCGCCGAGTACCTGCTGCGGCTCATGCACGACCCTGACTTGCGCCAGCGACTGGGGGAGGCGGCCCGGCAACGGGTGGTGGAGCTGTTCGATTACCGAGTAGTGGCCAAGAGGCTGCTCTCTATCCTTGCCGACCGACTGGGATTGGAGTGACCGGTATGGCTGTTGAGCTGTCTGCCTCTATCAGGGAAGCACGGGAAGCCGCCCTGGAAGTGCTGCGACATAACCTGCGCGGTCCCTGTCTGGGGCTGCCCCGCACCGCCGGTTGGGGCTATCCCGAACCCTACACTCGGGACATGATGATCTCGTCTCTGGGCTTTCTCCTCAGCGGAGACGACCGGATGGTGGATGCGGTGAGGCGGGTGCTGCAGGCACTGGCCCGCAACCAGACGCCCCGGGGCCACATCCCCTCCTTGGCCCACGACCCCGACGATCGAGGCGCATCCGATAGCACCCCCTGGTTTCTCATCGGCCTGGCCCTCTATCGGAAGGTGACCGGCGAGCAGGGCTTCCTGGAGCAGGAGGCTCAGCGGGCGCTCACGTGGATGGAGTACCAGAGCCCCGATGACCGCGTGCTGGTAGCTCAGCAGCCCACCAGCGACTGGCGGGACGAGCAGTGGGTGCTGGGCTACGGGCTCTACGTCAACGCCTTGGTGCACACCTACCTGGTGCTCTACGACCGGCACGAGCAGGCAGGGGAGGTCCGGCGCCTCATGAACTGCCTGGAGATCCGGAACTCGCGCAAGGACCCTCACACGCACGAGGGCCTCAAGGTGCCCCACAAGCCCTACTACGCCCTTTGGTCCTACAAGGTGCACTTCAGCGAGCGCTTCGACCTAGCGGGCAACTCGCTGGCGCTGCTGTCCGGCGTGCCCGCGCGCACCTGTGCTCGACAGATGACCTCTTGGGTGGAGAGCGAGTGCGAGAAGCTGCGCGAGCAGGGCGACCTGGCCTTGCCCCTGGCCCCCTGCCTGTTCCCGTACATCAGGCCCGAAGACCCGGATTGGCACCCCCGCTACCAGGTCTACGGACTCCCGGGTGACTATCATAACGGGGGCATCTGGCCCTGGATCTCCGGGCTTCACATCGCCGCCCTGGTGGCGGTTGGCCGAGAGCGCTTGGCCAGGCAGCACCTGGAGGCGCTGGCAGAAGCAGTGCGCCCGGCCAGGAGGGCCGGGCTGCAGTACGGGTTCCCCGAGTGGATCCGGGCTCAAGACGGTGAGCCCCGCGGCCAGGAATGGCAGACCTGGTCGGCGGCAATGTTCCTCTATGCCACCGCCTGCGTCGAGACCGGCACCACTCCTTTCTTCGACGATATCCGGAGCAGGATAGGCCGCGGGTACTGAGCTGATACGGCGTCGCTCAGCGCTCTATCCTGCGCCGCAGCTCCTCCAGTTGGTGGTCCACCTGACGCTGACGGGACCAGATGGACACCAAGAGCAGGAGCGGCAGGGCCCAGAAAACGATGTAGGCAGCTACCAGATAGATGGGCACGCTCACACTTCCTCCTATCTTGACCACTCAGAGTCGGCCAGCTCCTTGAGCTGCAGGAGCCGATCGCGAGACATCTCCAGGCGCACCCTCTGGCGCAGGATGGCGAAGTAGAACACCGTGAAGGTGATCACGCCAAACACCAGGGTCTGGACCATCTTGGGTTCCAGCCCGGCGCTTTCGCCTCCGGTTATGATGTCCGGGTGGATGGCGCGCCACCACCGGATGGCAAACCACGACAGGGGCACGGTAACGAAGGCGGCGATGCCGTAGACGGCTGAGAACCGGGCCGACTGGGCGGGGTTCTCGGCGGCCGCCCGCAGCATCACGTAGGCCACGTAGACCAGCAGCTGCACGGCCGAGATGGTGAGCCGCGGCTCCCACGTCCAGTACACACCCCATACTGGCCGGGCCCAAAGCGACCCGCTGACCACGGCCGCGGTGATGAAGGTCAGCCCCACCTCGGCTGAGGACAGAGCCAGGATATCCCAGCGCCGCTCTCCCCGGATCAGGTAGGCGATGCTGGCGATGAAGGTGACGAAGAAGCCGAAGAACCCGACCCAGGCGCTGGGGACGTGGAAGTAGAAGATGCGCTGCACGTCGCCCATGGTCAGTTCCCGAGGGGCGTAGTAGAAGGCCATGAGGACGGCCACGACCAGCAGCACCGCTGAGGCGACGATCAGCCCCAGGCCCAGGCGATCGCGTCCTGGTGCTGCTACTCGCTCACTGCGTACTCGAACGTCAGCATTGACACGGCCAACATCACCAGATCGTACACTACCAGCAGGTTCACCCATCCAGTAACCTCCACCAACGACCCGCCGTCTACTAGCCAGGCGGTGGCCTTGACGGCAGCAATGAGAGCCGGGACCACCAGGGGCAGCAGCAACACCGGTAGCAGGACCTCCCGGGCCCGGGTGTTGACTGCTACTGCCGCCAGGAGAGTGCCGGCGCCGGCATAGCCGATGGTCCCCAGCGCCACCACCAGAAGCACCGCGGGCCGCAACAGCGAGGCCCCAAAGAGCACGGTGCACAAGGGCAGCAGCGCCAGTTCCACTATCCCGATGAATATCAGGTTGCCCAAGGCCTTGCCAAAGAAGATGGCACTCCGGTCCACCGGTGCCATCAGCAGGCCATCCATGCAGCCGCTATGCTGCTCGCGGGCCAGAGAGCGGCTGAGCCCGAGGGTGCCGGCAAAGGCGACGGTGGCCCAGAGCACTCCCGGTGCGGCTACCTGGGCGGTGCGCCCCTGCAGGTCAAGGGCGAAGCTGAAGACCAACAGGGCCAAGATGGCAAACACCAGCATGGCGCTCACCATCTCTCGAGTGTGGAGCTCGGCCGAGAGGTCCTTGCTCACGATGGCCCATACCTTGCGCAGATATCCCATGCTGATGCCCTCAGGCGGTCAGGCGACGGTATTCAGCCGCGAATTCCTGCGCCGTTGCCCCCGTATTGGGGCCGTCGTACACCAGCCGCCCCCGGCACAGCACGAGCAGCCTGCCGGCCAGGGACAGGCCCTGGGCCAGGTCGTGGGTGGTGAGGAGGACGGTGCAGCCCCTATCGCGCAGGTCGGCCAGGAGGCCGCTCAGGGTTTCGGCCGCCAGAGGGTCGAGCCCGCTGTAGGGCTCGTCCAACAGCAGGAACGAGGGCTGGTGCAGGAGGGCACGGGCCAGGGCCAGCCGCTGTTGCATACCCCGAGAGAAGGTACGCACCAGGTCGCTGCGCCGGTGGGCCAGATCCACCTGCTCCAACAGCTGGTTGATGCGGGCGGAGCTATCGGTCAGGTCGTACATGCGGGCGTAGAAGGCGAGGTTCTGCTCCGCCGTCAGGTCGTCGTAGAGGAAGGTGCGATGGGACAGCAGGCTGATGCGGCGCCGAATCTCCCCCGCCTGACGGACGGCGTCCATGCCTAGGATGCTCACCGTGCCCGAAGTGGGCCGGGTGAGCGTGGCCAGGATGCGCAGGAGAGTGGTCTTGCCGGCGCCGTTGGGGCCGAGCAGAGCCACCAGCTCTCCCTGGGCGATCTCCAGGTCTACCTGGGCCAGGGCGGTTCGCAGCCCAAAGGACTTGCCTATGCTCCGGGCCTGGACGGCTAAGGGAGCACTCATCGGGCACGCCGGGAGCTGCTCAAGCCTTGCGCTCCCCTGCCAGCCGTGAACGGATGCGTCGCACTAGGGCGGCACGGCGGCGTTGATACTCGGCCCGGCTGAGGGCCTCGCGCTCCATGGCCTCCTCCAGTGAGGCCAGCTCGCCGACCAGGCCACGCACCGCTTCCGGAGCGCGGGACGAGCCGCCTGGGCGCCACAGGACATAGGCCACGGCCGCACCTAGGGCCAGCGAGGCCAGACCTATCCCCCATTCCAGTCCCGAATTGCGCCCCGGCGTGCTTGCCTGGGCGGGGGTCGGGGCAGGCTCGGCTACCGGCACCTCTACCACCGAGAGCCTGAGCTCCTGGCCCGGCTCCAGCGATCCGGCGGTGTACTGGGCAGCGGGGCCCATCTGGGTCTCCATCGTGCCCCGGTACACTACGTTCGGGCCTTCCAGCCCCAAGCCGGTACCGGTGACGATGGCAACCACGGAGTCCACCGGGACCTCGCTCTGGCGCACTATGGTCATGCCGAGGCGAAGGGGCAGATCGTAGGAATAGGTGACGGTGACCGAGGCCTCACCCGGAGGAATGGGCTCAGTGTCGAAGAAGCCACCCGGCTCCTCGACGAACCGCTCTCCCAGCCCGGGGCCGTCGAAGCGCAGGTTGGTGGCGCCCTCGGGGAGCTGGAAGCCCAGCGTGCGACGGACGCCTCCGTCTACCTCGGTACCCAGGTAGGTCTCCGTGCCCGTGTTGGAGAGGACGTGGTACTCCGCCACCCGCACGGTGTTGCCCGCCGCCACCAGGATGACGTGAAGCTGGCTGGTGCGGATGTCTGCTGGCGGGGCCGGGGCTTGCTGAGGGGCCGGGGCAGGGGCCGCCGACCCGAGCAATGCGGACCAGAGAAGCAGAGGCAGTGTCAGAAGGGTAAGCAGCCGGTTCACTGGTTGGGCTCCTTCACCGGCGTGCCGCAAGCCGAGCAGAACCGGTCACCGGCGTCCAAGGCATGGCCGCATTGGTGACAGTACCCGGCCGCGACTGGACGCTCGGCCCGCGCCTGCGCCACCCAGCGCTCCAGGTTGGCCTCTAGGTCGCTGCCATACCGGACTGCCCGGAAGGGCCGGGCCACAAAGGCCGCCGAGACCAGGGCCAGGGCGGCGCCGACGAGTAGGGATCCGCCGCTCATGATCTCTCCTCTCCGAGGAGACTCTCCAGCTCCTGCGTGAGTTGCTCGGCGGTGATGGGGCCGATGTGGATGAAGGCCACCTTGCCCTCGCGGTCTATCACGAAGGTCTCGGGAACAGCGCTGATGCCGTAGCTGGCGGCCACGGCGTTGTTAGGGTCCAGCGCCAAGGGGAAGGTCAGGCCGTAGCTCGCGGCCGCCCCCCGAACGTCGGCATCCTTTTCCCGGTAGGCCAGGCCGATGAACTGCACGCCTCGGGACCTGAACTCCTCCCATACCGACTGCAGCGCCGGCAGTTCGTCCTCACAGGACTGGCACCAAGTGGCCCAGAAGTTCACCACCACTACGTCCCCGGCCATGCCGGCCAGGCTCACCTCTTGGCCGTCGAGCGACTGGACGAAGAACCCTGGCGCGGGCTGCCCGGGCAGGGGCCGGCCGGCGGTCCGGTCTATCACTCCCTGGCCGCTGCCCCACATGATGGCCCCGGCGGCGGCAAACACCCCGAGCCCTAGGACCAAGGCGGCGGCATTGGCCACTCCCCGGCGCCGGAGCTGGGCTGGTGAGGCCTCTCGGGCCGAGCTTGCCGGCCACAGGGCGATGGTGCCCCCGGCCATGAAGACCAGCCCGCCCAGCCACAGGAAGTTGATGAGCGGATCCACCACGATCCGTATCGTGGCTGTGGCACCGTCGGGCGAGACCCCGCCCAGGACCACGTAGAGGTCCTCTCGGACCCCGACCTTGAGGGCGGGGATGGCGATGTTCTGGTTGGTGGAAGGATAGTAGTGTAACTGGGGCTCCAGAGTGACCAGGTAAGCCCCATCGCGATAGACGTTGAAGGTGCCGGCCAGAGCGGCATGGTCGGCCCGCATCTCTTGGCGGGCTTCCTCGTAGACGAAGGTGTAGGCGCCGAAGCTGCCCGGCTCGCCGGAGGGCAGGGATAGCTGCCCTTCCTGGGAATACATGCGGGTGCCGATCACCCCCAGGGCCATCAGGATGATGCCGGCATGAACGAGGTAGCCGCCGTAGCGTCGCCGGTTGCGGCCCCAGACGCGCAGGGCATGGGAGAGCCTGGGCTCACCCTCGGGCCGGGCAGCCAAGGCCGGCCAGTACTGGGCCAGGGTGGTAGCTGCCGCCAGCCCCACCACGGCGAAGCCGACCAGGGAACCGGCGTCGGTGAAGCCCGAGAGCACTGCCCCGACCAGAACCACCACCGCTCCGGCCAGTGGTACCAGCGCCCGGCGCCCTAGCTCGCGGAAGGCTCCCAGCGAGTAGCCCACGAGGGGGCAGACGCCCATGAGCAGCACCAGGGCGCCGAACTGGGGACCGGTCACCCGGTCAAACCACTCCGGTCCCGCCTCCAGCCGCCGGCCGGAGATGGCCTGGGTGAGGGTGGGGAAGACGCTCCCGATGAACACGGAGGCAGTGATGGTGCTGAGCACCACCATCGTGAAGAAGAACATCCCCTCGCGGGAGAGCAGCCCTGTTGCCTTGCCCGGAGGCGAGGCCAGGCTCGAGCGGCCCCGAATGCCCAGGTAGAGGCTGGTAGCTACCACCAGGGCCATGAAGCCTAGGAAGTAGTAACCAAGGTTGGAGCGGGCGAAGGCATGTACGGACTCTATGAGGCCGCTGCGGGTAGCGAAGGTGCCAAAGAGCACGAACAGGAAGCAGAGCACGGCCATCACCAGGTTCCAGGCCCGGAAGGTGCCCCTTTCCTGCTGGATGACGCTGCCGTGCAGGAGAGCGGTGGAGATGAGCCAGGGCATGAGTGCGGCGTTCTCCACCGGGTCCCATCCCCAGTAGCCGCCCCAGCCCAGCACGTCATACGCCCAGCGGGCCCCGAGGAAGATCCCCAGCCCCAGGAAGAGCCAGGCGACCAGCGTCCACCGTCGGGCGACTGTCGGCCACTCGGCCACCTTGCCGGTGATGAGGCCGGCCATCGCCATGGCGAAGGGAATGGCCAATGCGACATACCCCACGTAGAGCGCCGGCGGATGGAAGATCATGCCGGGGTGGCGCAGGAGGGGGCTCATGCCCTGGCCGTTGACGGGCACGGTGGCCAGCAGAGCAAACGGGTTGGACAGGAAGCCGGTGACGGCGACGAAGAAGGCGACGATCACGCCCAGGAACACGCCCGCCCAGGGCACGAGGGGGCCATTGCGGTCGGGCAGGGGGCGCACCACCAGGGTGGCAAAGAGCGCCTGCAGGAACGACCACACCAGGAGCGATCCCTCCTGGCCGGCCCACACGGCCGTCAGCTTCAGGTATAGGGGCAGTTCCCGGCTGGAGTGACTGGAGACGTAGGCAACCTGGAAGTTGTTGGCCAGGAAGGAGGCCGCAAGCAGCACCAGCG
>JBMNTK010000167.1:0-8880 GCA_050945695.1 Anaerolineae bacterium
ATCTCCTACTCCCATGACGAGTCGGTGATGCAAGAGACGGCCGCCGCGCTTCGGGCCTCGCTGGAGCGGGTGGCAGAAACGGCAGGAGCGACACAACGATGATCATAGATGCCAACGCCTGGGCGGGGCACTGGCCGTTCCGCCGCCTGCATTACACCGGTGCCCGGGGGCTAGGCCAGGTCATGAGCCGCACCGGGACGGACCTGGCTCTGGTGAGCCCGATCGAGGGTGCTTTCTACCGCGACTGCCTGAGCGCCATGCGAGGGATGCTGGAAGACGAGGGCTGGGACCCGACGCGGATGAGGCCGGTCGCCATCGTCAACCCAGCCTTCCCCGGTTGGGAAGGGGACTTCGAGACCATAGTGGGAGAGATGGGATGCGTCGCCTTGCGGCTCATCCCCAACTACCACGGCTACCGGCTGTACGCGCCAGCGGCTGTGGACCTGGTGCGCCGGGCACAGCAGGCGGGGCTTCCGGTGTTGGTGACGATGCGGATGCACGACGAGCGCTCTCACCACTGGTGCATGGCGGTACCGGCGGTCCCGGTTGATGACGTGCGCTTCCTGCTGCGGGAGTTGCCTGAGGGCAAGTTCCTGCTCAGCCAGGCCACCTTCGCTGAGGCCACCGCCCTGTTGCCGGACCTGGCGCAGGTGGCGGATGGCGCCTGGGAGATGTCCTACAAGCCACCTGCCTTCATGGTGGAGAAGGTGGTGGAGGAGGGGCACGCCGACCGGATGCTGTATGGGTCCGGGGCGGTGATGCAGTATCCGGAAAGCTTATTGCTTCCGGTGCAGGAGGCGCCCATCGCCGACGAGGCCCGGCGGGCCATCCTGAGTGGCAATGCGCGGCGCCTGTTTGGAGAGCGGCTGGGAGGCGGCGATGATCGTTGACGCTCATTTGCACCTGGACCTGGGCGGAAATGACGTGCCCCGGAAGATGCTCGACCGGGGCCTGGTGGACGTAGTGGCCCTTAGTTCGCTCCAGGGGGGCGCCTTTCCTAGCCTCGAGCACCTGCGGGCTTCGAATGACCACGTGTTCCGGTGGATGGAGGAATACCCCGGCCGTGTCGTGGGTTTCGCCTACGTGAACCCGCGGCTGGGCGACGAGGGCGTGCGGGAGCTGGAGCGCTGCCTGGATGGCGGCATGAAAGGGGTCAAGCTGTGGATCTCGACGCTGGCCGACGACCCGCGGGTGGATCCGCTGGTTGAAGTGGCGCAGGCCAGGGGCGCGGTGGTCCTGTGCCATGCCTGGGTCAAGACGGTGGGGCAGTTGCCCTTCGAGAGCCGGCCCCAGAACGTGGCCAACCTGGCCCGACGGTTCCCCCAGGGACGATTCATGCTGGCCCACTTCGGGGGAGAGTGGGAGGACGGAGCCAAGGCGGCTCGGGACTGCCCCAACCTGTGGGTGGATACCAGCGGCAGCCTGGCCGAGGCCGATATGGTGGAGACGCTGGTGGCCAACGTGGGCGTCGAGCGGGTGCTCTTCGGCACCGACAACAGCAACTTCCACTACTGCCTGGGCAAGATCCGGGCCGCTCGCCTGACCGAGGAGCAACGCGAGCTGATCCTCTCGGGTAACGCCCGGCGCCTGTTCGACCTCTGAGCCGGGAAGAGACGCCAGTGATCGCAGAGCCACCCTGACTTCGCCTGAGGTCAGGGTGGCTCTGTGGGGCAGCGCCCTCGCCAGATACTGGCCCGAGCCAGTGGCCCGCCAGCATCGTCGGGCATTTCCCTGTATGGAGCCTAGCAGGCGCGGCACCTCCGGCCCTAGCCGGTGCTCAGGCCAGCGTCTGGCCATGGGCGGGTGTCAGCGGACCGGTGATCAGTCGTGCCCAGGCGGGCCAGCGCGCTCGGCGGAACCACCCTCTTGGCACCTACGTGCTTGGTGCGGTAAAATCAATAATCCAGTCACATTCCTCTCACTCCGCGTAGCCTGGCGCCAGCGCTGCGTCCGGAGACGGAGGACCGCGGTACGGCAGTGCATATCCGATGGAGGAGAGAAGGTGCAACTACGTGATGGCCGTGGTGTGAGTCGTAGGCAGGTGTTGGCCGCTGGGCTGGCACTGGGCGGAGCGGGAGTGCTGGCCGCGTGTGCCCCTGCCGCCTCGGCGCCCCAGGGGGGCCAAGAGCCGAGCGGCGCGGAAGTGGCCACTCAAGAGCCGGCCCCTGCTGCCTCTACCCTCGCCGGGGAGCTGAAGATCTGGGTCTTCCCTCAGGGTGAGAATGACCTGGACGCCCTCTGGGCTCCCCTGACCGCCAAGTTCGCCGACGTGTATCCCGACATCAAGCCCAACATCGAGCTGCTACCGTGGGGCGGCCGCCGCGAGAAGATGCTCACCGCTGTCGCCGCCGGCGAGGCCCCGGACATGGCCTACGTCAATACCGACACCATTTCCCTGTTTGGCACCAACAACGTCCTGGCTGCCTTGGATGATGTGATCGCCCCCGAGGCTTGGGACGACCTCTATGGCAACCTGTTGGTCGGCCTGACCTGGGAAGGCAAGCGGTTGATGTACCCGGCCCTCCTGATCGGCACCGGGCACCTCTTCAACAAGGGCCTGGCGGCGGAGATCGGGCTCGACCCGGAGAAGCCACCCTACACCTGGGACGAGCTTCGGGAAGCGGGCGCGGCGTCGGCTGAGAACGGGTACTTCCTCACTGCCTGGAACACCATGGACTGGGGCAACACCTGGGTCACCATCGTCTGGCAGGCGGGTGGCAACACCTTCAGCCCGGACCTGACCAAGGCCCTGCTGGACACCGATCCGTGCTACGAGGCGCTTTCCTTCGCCGTCGAGATGTTCCAGAACAACTGGGTGCCCAAGGAAGGGGCGGTAGGGTCGGACGCTGAGGCGGCCGCCGTTACCCCGGTTGACTACTGGATCGAGGGCAAGTCCACCCTCAGCGCTTGGGGCAACCCTGACATCACCACCAACACCAAGAGCCAGGCGCCGGAGATCGACTTCGCACTCGATCCCGTCTGGATGAACAAGCGTCAGGTGTGCCTGGGTGGCGCTGGGTGCTGGGGCATCTTCAAGGACAGCAAGTCCCCCGAGGCCACGGCAGCCTGGCTCAACTGGCTCATCGAGCCGGAACAGCAGGGCTTCTACGGCACCGTCACGAAGTTCGCGCCGCCGCGGCGCTCGGCGTGGGATCACTGGACAGCCGAGGAGCTGCCTAAGGAGTTCGTGTCCCTGCGGGTGGACCTCCTAGAGATGAACCAGGACTCCTCGTACTTCTGGCAGGAAGGCAAGGTCACCTGCGCCCCGTACTTCCAGGCTGCTGTGCTGGGCTACCAGACGGTGGAAGAGGCACTCCAGGGAGCCCAGGCTGATCTGCAAGCTATCGTGGACGAGTTCAACGCCAGCCGGGCCTAGTCCTGCGCGCATTGACTGAGCACGTCGGTGTTCCGGCCCGCCCGGGCCGGATCACCGACGATCCGCTGGCCTGCCAAGACGGAGGAATCGGTGAGCACGGTGAGTAAGCAGATCGCAGCTGCAGAGCCTGCAGTGGTAATCAAGCCGAGGAAGGACTCCCTGGGCGCTCGGCTCCGTAAGGCCTGGCCCTGGTACCTCTTCATCGCCCCTAATGTGCTGACCTTCTTGGCCTTTACGCTCTTCTCCTGGATCTTCCTGGTCTATCTCAGTTTTCATGACTGGAACCTGCTCGGTGCCAGGAAGTACGTGGGATTGGACAACTACCAGGCGATGCTAGGTGATCGCATCCTGCGCAAGGCCCTGGTGAACACCCTCCTGTACGCGGTGATGTTCGTGGTCCCGGCATCGGCGGTGTCGCTGGGGCTAGCCACGCTGGTCAACCAGCGCCTGCGGGGCATGTACCTGTTCAGGGCCCTCTACTACCTCCCGGTGGTTACGTCCATCGCCGTACTTGCAATCATCTGGAAGTTCATACTGGTTCCCCGGCCGGACGGAATCGCCAACTACTTCCTGGGCCTGATCGGTATCGCGCCCAAGGAGTGGCTCCTGGACATGCGGCTGGCCCTGCCGTCCATCACGGTCATGCAGATCTGGGCCACGATGGGATACTACATGGTGCTCTGGCTAGCCGGGCTGCAGGGCATACCTGAGGAGATGTACGAGGCAGCCAGGATTGATGGGGCGGGGCGCTGGCAGATGTTCCGGTTCGTCACCGTGCCCATGCTCAAGCCCACCACCATCTTCATCACCCTGATCGCCGGCATCGGGGCCTTCCAGATGTTTGGCCCGCCCTACATGCTCACAGGCGGCGGCCCGGTGCACGCTACCACTACCATGGTCTATTACATCTGGCAGCAGGCCTTCAACCGCTACCGGATGGGCTACGCTAGCGGCGTGTCATTGCTGCTCTTCGTCATCATCCTGATCGCTTCCCTGATCCAGCGGAAGTACATGAGATGGTCCGAGTCCATCTTCTGAGTGGAAGGAGAAGCTGTGACTGCGGTAAGCGTTGCTAAGAAGCACGACACAGGCATCAGGGTCCGCGCTGCTATCCGGACGGTGCTGACCTACATACTGCTCCTGATTATCGCGGTGGCCACTGTGGGGCCCTTCCTGGTGATGGTCTCGGCCTCGTTGCGCCCGAACTTCAGCTACATGACCTTTCCCATCAGCCTCATCCCCGAGAACCCCGGGATAGACAACTACATCAGGCTGTTCAATCAGACCTCTATCGGGCGCTGGATCTTCAATAGCGTCTTCGTGGCGAGTTCGGTGACGCTCCTTCAGGTGATCACGTGTTCACTGGCGGGCTACGCTTTCGCGCGCGGTGAGTTCCCGGGCAAGGACGTCATCTTCTGGATTTTCATGGGCACGCTCATGGTACCGTCCACGGTCACCATCGTGCCCCTGTTCCTGATCCTCTCCCGGCTGGGCTGGGTGGATACCTACGCCGCGCTGATCCTGCCGGCCGCCACCTCGATCTTCGGTACCTTCCTTCTCCGGCAGTTCTTCCTGACCATCCCCAGGGACTATGACCAGGCGGCGCTCATTGACGGCGCCAACCTGCTCCAGATCTACCGCATGGTAGTGCTGCCCCTGGCCAAGCCGGCGCTGGCCACCCTGGCCACGCTCACTTTCCTGGGGCAGTGGAATGCCTTCCTCTACCCGCTGATCGTCACCACCAAGGCGTCCATGCGTATCCTGACGGTGGGCTTGGCCACCATGGTGGTGCAAGAGGGCGGCGCCGGAGTGCAGATGGCCGGCGCTACGCTCACGTTCACGCCCACGTTCCTCATCTTCCTGTTCATGCAGCGCTACGTGGTGCAGGGTATCGCCCTTAGCGGCGTCAAGGGATAGCAATCGAGCGCAATCGCACGCTCACTTGCCGAAAGGGCTCCGGGGACGTACCCCCTGGGGCCCTTCTTGCTGTCCATCAGCGGTGATCTGCGGTATATCAGCATCAGCATTCCACGCCCAAGGAGGCCAAGGTGGAGCGACTGCGGCTGGGGTACGTTGGGGCCGGGTTCATGGCCCAGAAGGTCCATCTACCCAACTTCAGCTCGATCGAGCAGTGCGAGCTGGTGGCGCTGGCCGAGGTGCGCCCCGAGCTCGGGCGCAAGGTGCAGCGCCGGTTTGGCATCCCCCGCCTGTACCCCTCCCATCGGGAGCTCATCGCCGACGATACCGTGCAGGCGGTGGCCGTATCTGCGGACTGGGCCTTGCAGGGAGAGATCGCCCGAGATGCCCTGCTGGCCGGCAAGGACGTCTTCATGGAGAAGCCCATGGCCGTCTCGCTGGACCAGGCCGACCGACTTCTGGAGGCGGCCCGGTCTTCGGGAGCGCGGCTCATGGTGGGCTACATGAAGCGCTACGACGCCGGCAACGAGCTGGCCAAGACCTACGTGGACCAGTTCCGGCGCACGGGCGAGTTGGGCGCCCTGACCTATGTGCGCAACCATGGCTTCTGCGGAGACTGGGTGGCGGGGCTGGACACGCCGATGGAAGTCACGGACGAGCCCAAGCCGCAGGCCACCGTCAGCGCTACGCCCGGTTGGCTTCCGCCTGAGCATCGCTCCGCCTATCTGAGCTACCTGCAGCAGTACACCCACAACGTGAACCTGGTGCGCTGGCTGCTGGATGCCGGCGACCACGCTGCCGTGCGCCTGGTGGACTTGGACGACGACGGGTACACGGGACTGGTGGTGCTGGACGTGGGCGGCCATCGAGTGGTGCTGGAGAGCGGGCGCGTTTCCCATTACCGCTGGGACGAGCACACCCAGGTGTACTTCGAGGACGGATGGGTGAAGACCTGGGCGCCGCCATTGCTGCTGCGCAACGCCCCCGCCGAGGTGGAAGTGTACCGGGCGGGCAAGGCCCAGGAGTCCAGTCGGCCGATACCCTCGCCCGCCTGGTCGTGGTCCTACAAGCGGGAGGCGGAGCACTTCGTGCGGGCAGTGTTGACGGGCGAGCCCTTCCGCTCCTCGGGCGAGGACACCCGCACGGACGTGCGCACCTTCGAGGAGATCTACTGGGCCTACCTGCACCGGCGGGGGGAGGTGTAGGGAGCACTCCCCCTTCCCTCTCAGGGAAGGGGGGTGGGGGGTTAGGTCAGCCCTTTTCGCGCTAGCGGTAGCGGTGCAGGGTCTCCATCATGGCCCAGAAGTTCTCTATGGGCGTCTGAGGCACCACCTGATTGGACGGCCCGGCGATGATGCTGCCGTACTCCTTGGCGGCCTCGACGCAGGCCCGGGTCTCGGCGATGACCTCTTCCCGGGTGCCGTTGTGGACGGTGGCCGAGCTGATGTTGCCCAACAGCGTCAGGTCCGGGTACTCCTTGCGCAGCCGCACCAGGTCCATGCCGGCCCGGCCGTCTATCTCGTAGAACCCGTCGGTGCCCGAGCGGCCGAAGAGGTCCTCGGCCACGGGCCACAGGTCCCCGTCGCTGGCCACCAGGTGATAGCCGTTGTGCTGGTGGCAGATGGCGGCCACCTCCTGGTAGCGAGGGAGCATGAACCGGCGGAAGTGCGCCGGCGAGTAGATGGGCCCCTTGTTGGAGGCGAAGTCCAGCCCGCCGAACATGAGCCGGATGCCCAGGCTCTCCAGCAGGGGCGCGGTCTTGCGGGCGCGTATGGGGGCAAGATCCAGCCAGCGGTCCACCAGGTCCGGCCGGAGGACGAGCGCCTCCAGCCATTCGGGGCGAGCGTAAGGTATGCCGACGGAACTCACGCCGGCGTAGTGCCCCCGGTCCGGGCAGCGTTCCATGGCGTAGAGGACGTCGGCATAGTCCTCGGGTTTGGGCTGAGAGGAATGCGCGGCCTCCTCGGCGGCCTCTACCTCGGGTTCCAGTTCATCGGCGGTCTGCGGTGGGGGCGGAGTCCGGTACACCACCTGGTAGAGCTCGTTGTCGGGGTCGAGGCGCATGATGCGGTGCGCGCCGTCCGGGTCACCGTAGAGGAAGGTGTACTCGTCCAGCCGAGCGGTCGGCTTCTCGGTCATGCGCCAGTAAGATGAGCGCACGAGATCGAGGTCCAGCGCCACCGCCACGTCCACGGCATCCTGGCGGGTGCGTTCAAGGAACTCGCGATGGGCGTCTTCGCCCTGCCATAGGGCGCATGACTCGCGCCACTGCTGTATGCCCCCGCCCGCGTAGGCCTCGCGGCCGAGCACGGCAGAGGCCACTCGGGAGGACAGGCCGGCCACGTATATGGGGACGCGGTCGGTGGGCTGGTGGGCGAAGGCGGCCAGTACACGTTCCTTAGGCGTCATCTTCTACCTCACTGGTGGGGTGACGGATCAGGCTAGAGCCTCGTCGAGCATGGCCAGGTAGTTGCTCACCGGAATGTAGCTGGGGATGGAGTTGCCGGAGCCGACGGCGAAGCGGCCCAGGGGCGCGCAGGTAGAGATGAGCCGGCGCGTGCGGCCGCGGACTTGCTCCTCGGTGCCCCGGGCCAGGACGTCCACGTCCACCCCGCCCAGTGTGGCGAGGCGGCTGCCGAAGCGCAGGTGGAAGCGCTCCGCAGGCAGGATGGCGTCCTCGTAGGAGTGCCGGCCGTCAATGCCCACGTCGTCAATGAGGTCGGGGATGATGGCCAGGATGTTGCCGCAGGAGTGCAGGAAGTAGCGGCGGCGGTGCTGGTGGGCGAGGGCGGCGAAGCGGGTGTGCCAGGGCAGGACGAACCGCCGCAGGTCACCGGGAGACACCAGGGTGGCGGTGCGGAAGCCCATGTCGTCGCCGGGGAACAGGGCTATGACCCCGTCCAGGTCCACCAGGTGCTCGTAGAACTCGAGCATGAGGGCGCCCACGCGCTGGGCGACGGCGCGCACCAGGTCGGGCTGGTCGTGCAGGGCCAGGCACAGGCCCTCGTAGGAGAACAGGTCGGACAGGTGCTCGTAGACGCCACCGCCGTGGGAGACGATGAGCCCCATGCCATCGGGCAGGTGGTTGTTGACGTACTCGAAGGGGTGGAAGTCGAAGTCCTGCACGCGGGGCCAGGGATACTGCTCGAAGTCCTCCCAGGAAGAGATGACGCCGTGGTGCTGGTCGGCCCAGTCGCGGGTGGCGTCCGAGCCGGGAGCAGGATCGGGGGCGGCGATGCGGTGCCGCCGGAAGGGCAGCCCCATCTCCAGGCGGACGAAGTCGTAGCCCAGGTGGTACCAGAAGGCGATGAAGTTGTTGAGGTAGGCTTCCTGCGAATCCCGGTCGCCGGCGATGGGGTCGGCCCAGGTGCGGCCCAGCCCCTCGACGACGATGGGGCGCATGACTTGGCGGTCCACCAGATACTCGATGAGGGGTGGCCGCTCGGTGATCTCGTCCCCGGAGAGGACGCGGAGGAAGCGTTCGACGTCAGGCCGCGGGCGGGCCAGGGGCACGCGCATGGGTGGCTCCTTATTAGGGCGGTTCGGGGTTAGGTTAGCGAGACGGGGTTGGGGGCGCAAGTAGTGGG